>NZ_JBHWKX010000103.1:0-18702 GCF_042730885.1 Streptomyces sp. NPDC059909 | reverse complement strand
TGCAGACCCGTGCTCACGCGCGGGTCACAACAATCCAGAGAAGCGATTCCTCCCGGCTCTAAAGAGCCGGGGTTCCTCGCTAGATCATGCTGAACACGTTCGGCCAATTCGGCCAGCAGGACACCCCGGACGCCGACAAGATCATGCACGGGATGCTGGAGACCCCCAGCGGCTTCACCCTCGTGGGCGCTGACACCCCGCCGGGGATGGAGCACACCCCGGGCAACAACTTCGCCGTGAGCCTCAGCGGATGACGACGAGGCGGAACTCCGCGGCTACTGGGACAAGCTGTCCGCAGGCGCCACCGTCTCGGTCCCGCTGGAGAAGCAGATGTGGGGCGATGTGTTCGGCATGTGTACGGACCGGTTCGGCATCCCCTGGATGGTCAACATCAGCGAGACGCGGAGCTGAGGAGCGGAGGCACTCCGCCGCGGGGGAAGCAAGCGGGCCGCCGCGGCGCCGACCTTGATTCCGGTCGGCACCGCGGCGGCCATGAGGAGTGGAGCGCGCCCCCTCCTTACCGCTTCCGGTTCACCGGGGCGCGGGCAGCGAGACCAGCTCCGCCAGCGCCTCCTTGTGCCGGCCGGGCGTGCCGAGGGCGATCTCGTCCGCCTTGGCGCGCTTCAGATAGAGGTGTGCCGGGTGTTCCCAGGTCATGCCGATGCCGGCGTGCATCTGGACGCACTCCTCCGCGGCGTGCACGGCGACCCTGGAGCAGTAGGCCTGGGCGACGGCCACCGCGAGCGGGGCCTCGGCGCTTGCGGTGGCGAGCGCGTCAGCGGCGTTGCGGGCGGCTGCGCGCGCGTTCACGACCTCCAGCCACAGCTGCGCCATCCGGTGCTTGAGCGCCTGGAAGGAGCCGACGGGCCGGTTGAACTGGTGGCGCTCTCGCGTGTACCGGACGGTCTCCTCGAGGCACCACTCCGCGACGCCGAGTTGCTCGGACGCGAGCAGGCCGGCGCCCGCGAGCAGACCCCGGCGTACGGCGGCCCGTGCCGTGCCGGCCTCCGCGAGCCGGGTACCGGCCGTCTCCCCGACGGTGACGGTGGCGAGCGGGCGGGTCAGGTCGAACGCGGTCTGCGGTACGACCGAGGCGTCGCCGCGCTCGACGCCGTACAGCCCGTCGGGCCTCGGCACCAGCAGCACGTCGGCGATCGCCGCGTCCGGGACACCGGTCACGGTGGCCCCTTCGGGGAGGTCGGCGCCCGGGGCGGTGGAGAGCGGGACCGCGAGCACCGCGACCGTACGGCCGGTGGCGAGGCCGGTGAGCAGCTCGGTGACCTCGTCGGACGTGCTGTCGAGGGCGAGGAGCGTCTCGGTGGCGATGACGGAGCTGGTGAGGTACGGCGCAGGGACGATCGCCCGTCCCAGTTCCTCCAGTACGACCGCGGTCTCCCGGTGCGTGGCGCCCTGGCCGCCGAGCTTCTCGGGTACGAGCAGGCCCGCCGCGCCCATGTCGGCGGCGAGCGACGTCCACAGCCCCGCGTCGTACGGGTCGCCCGCCTCGGCGCGTGCGAGCGCGGCCGGCGCATCCGACCGGTCGGTGAGGAGCGAGCGCACGGCGGCGCGCAGGTCGTCCTCGGTCTCGGAGTAGAGGAGGTCCGGCTGGGTGCTCATCGCGTCAGGTCCTTCCAGGCGACGTCCTTGTCGTTGCGCGGCTCGGGGGGCAGGCCGAGTACGCGCTCGGCGACGATGTTGAGGAGCACTTCGCTCGTGCCGCCCTCGATGGAGTTGCCCTTGGAGCGCAGATAGCGGTAGCCGGCGTCGCGGCCGGTGAAGTCGACGAGCTCGGGGCGGCGCATGGTCCAGTCGTCGTACAGCAGGCCTTCCTCGCCGCGGAGTTCCACCTCCAGTCCGCTGATCTCCTGGTTGAGGCGGGCGAACGCGAGCTTCATCCCGGAGCCCTCGGGTCCGGGCTGGCCCGCGACAAGCTGCTGGCGCAGCCGTTCGCCGGTGAGCCGGGCGACCTCGGCCTCCACCCACAGGGTGAGCAGGCGCTGGTGGAGGTCGTGGGTGCGCAGCTCGGGACGCTCGCGCCAGGTGCGCGAGACGGGGCCGATCATTCCGCCCTCGCGCGGGATGCGCATGCCGCCGATCGAGACGCGCTCGTTCATGAGGGTGGTCTGGGCGACCTTCCAGCCGTCCCCGACGGGGCCGAGGCGGTGGGCGTCGGGGATGCGGACGCCGGTGAGGAAGACCTCGTTGAACTCGGCCTCGCCGGTGATCTGGCGCAGCGGCCTGACGTCGACCCCGGGATCGGTCATGTCGCAGATGAAGTAGGTGATGCCGCGGTGCTTCGGCGCTTCGGGGTCGGTGCGGGCGATGAGGATGGCCCAGCGGGCGAGGTGCGCGCTGGACGTCCACACCTTCTGGCCGTCCACGACCCAGTCGCCGTCGTCCCCTTCCCGGACGGCGCGGGTGCCGAGCGCGGCCAGGTCGGAGCCGGCGCCCGGCTCGCTGAACAGCTGGCACCACACCTCCTCACCGACCCACAGGGGCCGCAGGAAGCGCCGCTTCTGGTCCTCGGTGCCGTACGCGAGGATCGTGGGTGCGGCCATGCCGAGGCCGATGCCGATGCGGCGGGGATCGTTGTCGGGAGCGCCTGCGGCCTCCAGTTCGGCGTCGACGACGGCCTGGAGGGAGCGGGGGGCGTCGAGTCCGCCGAGCCCGACGGGGTAGTGCACCCAGGCGAGTCCGGCGTCGAAGCGGGCCTTGAGGAACTCGGTGCGGTCGGTCCCGGCGGGCGGGTGTGCGGCGAGCAGGGCGCGCGTGCGCTCGCGCAGTTCGGCGGCGTCGGTCATGAGGGGGCTCCTTCCGGGACGACGACGAGGCGGCCGGTCGTGGTGCCGTCCGCGACGCGCTGCACGGCGCCGGCAGCGTCGGCGAAGGCGACCCGCTCGCTGATGAGGGGCTTGATGAGACCCTTGGCGGCGTATTCGGTCAGGGTCTCGTGGCAGCGCAGGATGGACCGCGGGTCCTTGGCGTTGTAGAGACCCCAGTGCAGCCCGACGATCGAGTAGTTCTTGACGAGCGCGTGGTTGAGCGCCGGGCTGGGGATGGTGCCGCTCGCGAAGCCGACCACGAGGATGCGGCCCTCGAAGGCCACGCACTTGGCGGACTTGGCGTAGGCGTCGCCGCCCACGGGGTCGTAGATGACGTCCGCCCCGCGCCCGCCGGTGGCTTCCTTGACGGCGGCGACGATGTCGTCGCTGCGCCGGTCGATGACGACGTCGCACCCCAGCTCGCGGGCGACGGCGGCCTTCTCGGGCCCGCCGACGACGCCGATCACCCTGGCGCCCGCCGCCTTGCCGAGCTGTACGGCCGCGCTGCCGACACCGCCCGCCGCGGCGTGGACGAGGAGGGTCTCGCCCTCCTGGAGGTGTGCCCTGCGGTGCAGGCCGAACCAGCCGGTCTGGTAGCCGATGTGCAGGGCCGCGGCCTCCGCGTCGTCCAGTGCCTCCGGCGCGGGGAGTACGGCGGCGGCGTCCGCGACGGTGTACTCGGCGAGGCCGCCGTGCGGCAGGGCGGCCGTGGCGATGACCCGCCGGCCGTCCTCGGTCTCGCCGCAGACCTCCACGCCCGGGGTGAACGGCAGCGGCGGTGTCACCTGGTAGTGGCCTCGGCAGAGCAGCGCGTCCGGAAAGTTGATGTTCGCGGCGCGCACCTTCAGCAGGAGCTGCCCCTCGCCCGGCTCCGGGCGATCGGTCGCTTCCAGGCGCATCACCTCGCTCGGCTCGCCGTTCCGGTGCACTCGCCATGCCTGCATTTCGGGGCCTCCGCGGTTGTCGGACGTACCACTGCTCGACTGCTCGACCCGCATACTAAGCGGTCGCTTGCCTCTCTGGGAACAGCTTCTCAGCCGCTCTTCGGCCGCGCCCTCACATGCATCCGCTCGCCCTGCGGCCCGAACAGGCTCAGAAACTCGACCGGCCCGTCCTCCGTGGACCCGAACCAGTGCGGCACCCGGGTGTCGAACTCCGCCGCCTCACCCGCGCCCAGCACCACGTCGTGCTCGCCGAGAACCAGGCGCAGCCGCCCGGAGAGCACGTACAGCCACTCGTAGCCCTCGTGTGTGCGCGGTTCGGGCGTCTGGCTCCCCGGCTGCTGCACCACCTTGTACGCCTGGAGTCCGCCCGGCCTGCGGGTCAGGGGGAACATGGTCCGCCCGTACCGCACGATCGGCTTCACGCGGACCCGGGGGTCGCCGACGGGCGGGGCGCCGACCAGCTCGTCCAGCGGCACCCCGTGGGCGCGGGCGATGGGCAGCAGCAGTTCCAGGCTGGGCCTGCGGCCACCGGACTCCAGCCGCGAGAGGGTGCTCACAGAGATCCCGGTGGACTCGGAGAGAGCGCTGAGCGTGGCCCCGCGCTCGCGCCGGATGCGGCGCAGCCGCGGGCCCACCTCGCTGAGCACGTCTTCGAGGCGCCCGTCGTCGCTGCTGCTCTCGCTGTGTTTGTGGGTGGGGTTGTGGTTCTCCGTCATGGAGTCCATTGCAGAAACAGCAAGGCGGATTGTCAATCCGGCCACTACGCGACCGGCGCGTCATCGGCTCACCAGAGGGCGCCGTGCCGGTGCCGGGTGGGGGCGGGACATCGAGGTCGGCGTCGCCGCCCGCACGGTGCGTACGCCGGATCTCGTCACAGCGCCGGCGTACGGATCGACGGGCACTGCGCTCGGCCCGGTTGGCGGCGAAACCGGTGTGCGCACCCCGATACGCGCGGTCGTAGCCGTAGATCGCGAAGCCGGTCCGTACGAGCCGCGGCCGGGCCCGCCGGCCCTCGGCGTCGGCGGGCCGCTCCTCGCGCCGGTCGTAGCGCAGGGAGTGAAGCGTGAGCGCACGGAACGCCCGCGAGCGGTGGCGCTCCTCCCAGGTGCGCCCGAGGTCGTCGTGGCTGCTGGGGATGTGATGGGCGGTGCGGGACACGTCTGCCTCCGTGGCCACCCCAGGACGGTCCTGGAGTACCTACCGGAAGGCGAAGGGGCCGGTGGCCCGGGCGCGGTTCACGCCGACGACCCTACCGCCACCCCTGTGCGCGCCATCTCGCGCACGGGCATCTCGCGCATGAGCATGGAGGTTTCGGCCCGCAGCGGCTATCGATGCGGCATGACGGACGAGAGTGGACACGACGACCCGCTGCCGGGCCTGTCCGCCCCTCCCCCGCTCGGCGCGAGCGCGCTGCCGCCGGGTACGTACGGGGGCCGGGTGGTCCTCGTGACCGGCGGAGGGTCGGGGCTCGGCAGGGCGATCGCGGCGGAGTTCGCTCGGCTCGGGGCCGATCTGGTGATCGTGTCGCGGAAGCGCGACCGCCTGGAGGCCGCCCGCAAGGAACTGGCCGGCCTGGGCGGGCGGGTGGCGGTGGCGGTCTGCGACATCCGCGAGCCGGAGCAGGTGGCCGAGGCGTTCGACACGGCGGAGGTGGCCTGCGGGCCGCCGGACGTGCTGGTGAACAACGCGGCCGCGAACTTTCCCGCCCCGGCGGAGGAGTTGTCCCCGAACGCCTGGCGGGCCGTCGTCGACATCACGCTCACCGGCACCTGGTTCATGACACGGGAGTTCGCCCGGCGCCGCCTTGCGGCCGGAGCACCGGGATCGGTGATCAATGTCGGCGCCTCGTACGCATGGACGGGCGGACCCGGCTTCGCCCACTCGGCGGCGGCGAAGGCCGGGGTGAAGAGCCTCGTCGAGACCCTCGCGGTGGAGTGGGGACCGTACGGGATCCAGGTCAACGGGCTGGTGCCGGGGCTGATCCCGCACGAGGACATGACGCCGGACATCCGTGCGGGCCTCGACACCGCGCACGACAAGGACGTGCGCCAGCCCGCGCTGCGGGTGGGCCTGCCGCGCGAACTCGGCTGGGCGGCGACGTTCCTGGCCTCTCCGTACGCCCGGTTCATCACCGGCCACACGCTCGTGGTGGACGGGGCGAACTGGCAGCGCCGCACTCTGGTCAACGGGCCGGTGCTGACGGTTCGGGAGCAGCTGGGCCGGGGACGGTTCGAACCGTAGGCCGGGCAGCACGAGCCTACGGCCGGCAAGCCGGTCAGGGACCGGTCCACCGGTGCTCCGAGGCGCCGCATGTGCCGGCCGCCGCGCGGCAGGAGCGGCTACCCGCCCTCGAAGTGCGGGGGCCGGCGGGCCGCCTTGGCCGCGTAGCCCTCGCGGGCGTCGTCGGAGGTAAGGGTGAGGGCCGCGCTCAGGGCGGTGCGGTCGAGGGTCTCGGCGAGGCCCGCGTCGGCGTACAGGTCGATGTTCCGCTTGATCGCGCGGACGGCCAGCGGGGCGTTCGCGGCGATCGCGGCGGCGATGGCCCGGGCCTCCCGCTCCAGCTCCTCCCGGGCGGTGACGAGTTGGAGGATGCCGAGCCGGTGCGCGGTCGGTGCGTCGATGCGCCCGCCCGTGAGCGCGAGGTACTTGGCCCAGCCCGCGCCCGCGTCGCGCGCGATGCGCAGATCGCCGCCCGCGTCGACGGCGACGCCGAGCTGCGCCTCGGGCAGGGCGAAGACCGCGTCGTCCGCGGCGATCCGGATATCGGCCATCAGGGCCAGCTCGAAGCCGAAGCCCAGGCAGTAGCCGTGGACGGCGGCGACCACCGGCTGGGGCAGCCGGGCGAAGGCGGCGAAGCGTTCGTGGACCCAGCGGATGCCCTCGTAGTAGTTCTGGGTGCGCTCCGCCGCCGACCGGCCGGTGATGGCGCCGCCCGGCGCGGTGACGTCGATCCCGGCGCAGAACGCACGGCCCTCGGCGCGCAGCAGGGCAACCCCGATGCGCTCGTCGAAGCGGATCCGGTCGGCCATCAGACCGAGCTGGCGGCTGGACTCCCAGCTCCACCCGTTGAGCTTCTCCGGCCGGCAGAGGGTGAGTACGCCGATGCCGTCGTCCTGGACGTCGAGCCGTATCCGCTCCTCGCCCTCGGCGATCTCCCGGTCCAGTGTGTCGATCATCGCCCGCCCCCGCACATGTTCCTGACGGTACGTCAGAACTGCTGGAAGCTGAAGAGCTCGAAGGTGACGGCGGGCCGCCCGCCGAAACGCGGGGCCGCCGCCCGCGCGTTGCCGTACAGGAAGTCCCGGCAGTACTCCTCGGGTTGCTTGTCGGTGAGCGCCTCGATGTAGGTGCGATGCTCCAGCAGGGAGTGGACGGAACGTTCGAGTCCCGGGGTCGCGTCCACCGCGTGCGTGGGCGTGCCGGAGGCCGCGATCGCCACCCAGCGCACCCCGCCCCACGGCTCCAGGCCCTGCTCGGTGCGGAGTTCGGGGAAGATCCACCGGTTGCCCGCGTCGGCGACCGCGTCCAGGGTGGCGCGGCCGACGGCGCGGTGGTCCGGCGTGTTCCAGGCCCCGCCGACCGCCGGGCCCCAGGTGTCCCGGTGGTTGAGGGTGACGACCAGTTCGGGGCGGTGCCTGCGGATCGCCGCTGCGATGTCCCGGCGCAGCGCGATGCCGTACTCGATGACGCCGTCTTTGTGCTCGAGGAACTCCACCGTGGACACCCCGACGACGTCCGCGCTCGCCCGCTGCTCCCGCTCCCGCAACGGTCCGCAGACGGCCGGCTCGAGCGTGTCGATACCGGCCTCTCCGCGGCTCGCGAGCAGATACGCGACCTCCCTGCCGCCGTCCGTCCAGCCCGCGACGGCCGCGGCGCAGCCGTACTCGAGGTCGTCGGGGTGGGCGACCACGGCGAGGGCGCGCTCCCAGTCGTCCGGCATCGCTGCGAGCTGGAGTTCGAGCTGAGATTCGGGCTGAGGTTCGGTCATGTCCGCAGCGTATCCCTGCGGACAGGCCCACGACCTCGCCTCAGACCTCGTCGCGCACGAGGGCGAGCAGCCGGTCCAGGACCCTGGCCCCGGAGACGCGGACGCCGTCGTGCTCGTACTCGTCGGTGACCCAGGTGCGCAGTCCTCGGATGGTCCGGGCGGTCGCGAGCGAGTGGGCCGTGTCGACGTACATGTCGTCGTGGTAGATCGCCGCCGCGACCGGGACCTCGTTGGCCGCGAGCCGCTCCGCGTCGTAGAGCGGGGGCCATTCGGTGCGGGCGGCAAGCAGCTCCGCGGTGTCGCGCAGAGGGCGCAGAGCGGGGTCGGCCTCGAAGTGCCAGGGGTGGACGGACTCGCCCGTGAAGAGCAGCGGTTCGTCCCCGGCCAGGGTCGTCGCCGCGTCGAACTGCGGGAACTCCGCGCGGACGCGTTCGGCCGCCCAGGCCGTGGGCGCCTCCCCCTGGGCGTAGATCGCCTCGTGGAGGACGGCGTACAGCGGATGCGCGGCGTAGGAGAGGGCGGCGAGCACGCCTTCCTGGAAGGTGTCGGAGAGCTCGTCTCCGCCCGCGGCGGTGACGAAGGCGTTCTCCAGCAGATAGTGCAGCTGGTGGCTGCCGTCCCCGGTGCCGAGCTGAATGCCCAGCGATTGGAACGCCTCGGGCGTGAGCACATATCCGCCGGGGAGCACGGGCCGGTGCTCGGCGAGATACCCGGCGATGCGCCGTGCCCGCTCGACGTCCTGCGGGTAGCGGGCGTAGTGGGCCTCGACCTTGCGCTGGACGCGGGGGTATGCGGCGCGGTACACGTCCTCGGCCCGGGCGTCGAGCGACGGCAGGCCGCCGGTGATGAGGACGGTCCGCAGGCCCTCCGGGGCGGTCGAGAGATAGTGCGTGGCGCAGAAGCCGCCGAAGCTCTGGCCGAGTACGGTCCACCGGGCCCCACCGGTGAGCTGGCGCCGGACGGCCTCGCAGTCGCGGACGATGCTGTCGGCGCGGAAGTGCGCGAGATGGTCCGCCTGCTCCTTCGGGCCGCCGCGCAGCGGCAGTGTCTGCCGGTTGGCGGGGGTGGACAGGCCGGTGCCGCGCTGGTCGAGCAGCAGGACCCGGAACTCCTGGACCGCCCGGCCGAGCCAGGCCTGCTTGCCGGGGAAGCGCCGCGCGCCGAAGCCGGGCCCGCCTTCGAGATAGACCAGCCACGGCAGCTCGGCCCCGGCCCGCGCGCTCGACACGACCTCGCGGCCGTACAGCCGGATCTGTTCCCCTGCCGGGTCGGCATGGTCGAGCGGGACCGTGAAGTGGCGGTCCGTGAGGACGAGGCCCGGCTGCCGGTAGCTGGTCAATGGTGCTCCTGCTCTGTGTGCCTGTGCTGTGGTACGCCCCCGCCCGCCCAGTGCATCACATGGGCGGGCGGGGGGTCCTGCCGAGGCGGATCAGCCGGCCGGGAAGTCGTCCGGGCTCCTGATGCGGTCACGGACCCAGACGCCGGCGGGCTTCAGGGGCCCGGTGCCGGTCCAGGGACCGTTGTTGTCGCAGATGCCGCCCTTGAAGACGGCGCCGGTGCGGTGGTCGTCGGAGTAGTTCCAGTTGACCCAGCTGATCTTCTTGCTCGCCATCAGGTCGAGGTAACGCTGGGACATGGTGAAGTCGTTGCCGCCCTCACCGGCGTAGTTCTGGGTGCCGAACTCGGTGACGAACACGGGCAGCTTGTCGGCGGCCCGGGAGAGGGTGTTCAGGTACTCGTCCCGGTGAGAGTAGGCGTAGAAGTGGAAGGTGTACATGATGTTGGAGGCGTCCACCGGGTTGCGGACGACCTCGGACTCGTCGGCGCCCTCGGAAACGCCGAGCGAGGACCAGGCGCGGGTGCCGACCAGCACCGGGGCGTCCGGGTCCTGCCGGCGGATGACCGGGATGAGCTGTTCGGCGTAGCTCTTGATCGTGGACCAGCTCACCCCGCTGGGCTCGTTGGCGATCTCGTACAGCAGGTTGTTCTTGGTGCCGTGGCGCTGGGCGATCTCGGTGAAGAACGTCCTGGCACGGTTCAGGTTGTACGTCGGGTCGCCGGGGTCGAGCATGTGCCAGTCGACGATCGCGTACATGCCGCGTGCGGTGGCCTGCTCGATGATCGAGTGGACCATGTCGGTGAACCTGTGCGGGTCGGTCTCGTAGCCGCCCTCCTGGACGTACATGGAGATGCGCAGCACGTCCGCGTTCCAGTCGGTGGCCAGGACGTTCAGCGAGCCGGAGGTCACGCACCGGCCGTACCACTGCAGGCCGTGGGTGGACATGCCGCGCAGTTGGATAGGCCTGCCGTGCCGGTTGCAGAGCTTGGTGCCGCAGACCTTGAGCTGTCCGTTGCTCTCGACGGCGGTCCTTGCACCGGGGGCGGCGGGGGCCGCCGGTGCCGTGGTGAGGCCGAGGAGCAGGGCGGCGACGACGGTGGCGGCACCGCCGAGGTGGCGTAACGGGGAGCGTGCCGGTCTCATGCTCATGGGGACTCCAGGGGTGTGGGGGATTGAAAGGAAACCTTCCTAACCGATTGGATAGCAGCCCCCACGAACCCTCGCAAGGGTCATGACAAGAGACGGCGTTCAGCCCACTGACCGGACCGCGCCCTGCTCCTGCCCGGTCCTCCCCGGTCTCCTCCCCCGGGCCCGGCCCGTGTGCGGCCCGTGCGTGCCGCGCCTAGCGTGGACGCATGATCCGGTTCGAGGAGGTCAGCAAGGTCTACCCGGACGGTACGACCGCCGTGGACGGCCTGTCCTTCAAGGTGGCCGAAGGCGAACTGGTGACCCTGGTCGGCCCGTCCGGCTGCGGCAAGACGACCACGATGATGATGGTGAACCGGCTGATCGAGCCGACGTCCGGGCGCATCCTGGTCGACGGCCAGGACATCTCCGGCGTCGATCCGGTCGAGCTGCGCCGCCGGATCGGTTACGTCATCCAGCAGGTGGGCCTCTTCCCCCACCGGACGGTTCTCGACAACACCGCGACCGTCCCGTCCCTCATCGGCTGGAGGAAGCCGAAGGCCCGAGCCCGCGCGGCGGAGCTCCTGGACCTGGTGGGGCTCGACCCGAAGACGTACGGCCCGCGCTATCCGTCGCAGCTCTCGGGCGGCCAGCGCCAGCGGGTCGGCGTGGCCCGTGCGCTGGCGGCCGATCCCCCGGTGCTGCTGATGGACGAGCCGTTCGGCGCGGTCGACCCGGTGGTGCGTGAGCGGTTGCAGAACGAGTTCCTCAACCTCCAGGCGACGGTCCGCAAGACGGTGCTGCTGGTCACCCACGACATCGAGGAGGCGGTGCGGATGGGCGACCGTATCGCCGTGTACGGGCAGGGCCGCATCGAGCAGTTCGACACGCCGGGGGCCGTGCTCGGCGCCCCCGCGACGGACTACGTGGCGCAGTTCGTCGGCTCGGACCGCGGGCTGAAGCGGCTGTCGGTCACCCGGATCGAGGCCGACGACCTGGAGCAGCCGCCCGTCGCCCGCCTCGACGAGCCGGTCGCGGCGGCGGACGCCCGGCTGCGAGCCGAGGGTGCCCGCTGGGCGGTGGTGCTCAGTGCCGCGGGCGACCTGCACGGCTGGGTCTCCGCGGACGCCCTGTCGATCGGCGGCGAACACGGGACGGTCGGAGATCTGGCCCGCCGGATGGAGGCATGGGTGCTGCTCGGGTCACCGCTGAAGCAGGCCTTCAGCGAGATGCTGCAGCACGACGCGGGGTGGGTCGCGGTGGTGGACGGCGCCCGCTTCGCCGGGGTGCTGACCCCCGCGAAGCTGCATGAGGCGCTGCGCCGTTCGGTGGACGCGGATGTGCGGGGTGTGGCGCGCGACGAGGTGGAGTTCGACTCGGTCTCGGACGCGTAGACGATGCCAAGGCGTCGTCGCTTCCTCGGCCTCGCGCTGACCGCGGCGGCGCTGATCCCGTTGGCGGGGTGCGACGGCACACCGCCGGGGCGCCGGCGCGGTCGCCCGACGCGGTCGAACGGGCACGGCCTCTGCCGAAGGTCCCGCTCGCCGTGCTCAGCAAGACGGAGCCCTTCGCCGCTCCGCCCGGAACCGGCAAGCGCCTGCTGGACCGGCTCGAACGGGCCTGGCCCGTGGTGCAGCCGACGCTGGTCGGACTGGCGCCGCAGACGCCGCACTTCCTGGCCACGGGGAGCGACCACTACGTCCGGGTCCATGACCCCGACCTGACCACCAGCGCGATCCGGCTCGTCGTCGGCCGGGACCGTGAGGCTGTCCGTGCGGGGGTCGTGATCAGCGCGACAGCAGCCCCTTGGACTCCAGATACTGGCGGGCCACGTCCTCGGGAAGCCTGCGCCAGCTGTCCACCTGCTCGTTGAGCCGGGCGAGGTCGGCCGTGGTCAGTACGGAGTTCAGCTTGTCGAGGACCCGGGTGACGCCCGCGCTGCCCGCCCGCGAGCGGTTGACGACGGGGACGACGTAGTCGGCGTTCTGCAGATGCTTGTCGTCGGCGAGCAGCACGAGCCCGAACTCGTCGAGCGTCGCGTCCGTCGTCGTGGTGAGGACCATCTGGTCCTGGCCCGACTGCACCGCCTGTTTGGCCTGGGTGGTGCCGACGCCCTTGGGGTCGATGCCGGTGATGTCGATGCCGTACGTCTTCTTCAGCCCGGGGGCGCAGTACGGCCGCTGGACGCATTCGTCGCCCGCGGCGAGACGTACGGGCAGCTTGGAGCGCCCCAGGTCGCTGAGGGTCCTGAGGCCGTGCCGCTCGGCGAAGGTCCGGGTGACGGCAAAGGCGTTCTGGTCGACGGCCCCGCCCGGGGCGAGCACGGTCAGGCCGCGCGGGGCGGCGAGCGAGCGCAGGGCGGTCATGGTGGCACCGAGGTCGGGCGAGCCGACGGTCGGCGCGTGGGGGCCGTTGACCTTGGCGTTGAGCCAGTCGGCGAACGTCGCCGCGTACTCCGGTACGACATCGATCTGACCGCGCTCCAGGGCGGGCTCGTAGATCTCGCGGTTGGTGACCGAGATGATTCTGGTCCGGTAGCCGGCCTGTTCGAGGAGGAGGGAGTACATCTGGGCGAGCAGGTCGCTTTCGGTGAATCCGGCGGAACCGATGGTCAGATGCCGGCTGTCGCCCGGCGATCCGGTCACCTGCCCCTGGTTCTCCAGCGACGGCCCCGTGGCGCAGCCGGTCACGGCGACGAGGAGCGTCACGGTGATCGCCGCGGTGGCCACCAGAGCTCTGAGCGTGCGGAAGCGGAGTACACGGAGGCGGAGGGCATGGAGGCGGAGTACACGGAAGCCAAGTGCACGGAAGCGGAGTTGTCTCATCCGGCACCCCTCCCCCACGCGGGCGCCAGCCGCTCGACGATCTCGAAGACGGCCTCGACGATCAGCGCGAAGACGGCGACGAGAACGGCGCCCGCGACGACCTGCGGGGTCGAGGCTAGGTTGAAGCCCGCGGTGATGATCCGGCCGAGCCCGCCGCCACCCGCGAGGGCGGCGATCGTCGCGGTGGCGACGAGCTGGACGGCGGCGATCCGCACACCGGTGAGGATCAGCGGCATCGCGAGCGGGAGCTCCACCCGGAACAGCATCTGCGAGCCGGTCATGCCCATGCCCCGGGCGGCCCGTACGACGTCCCGGTCGACGCCGCGCATCCCGACGTAGGCGTTGGTGAGCAGCGGCGGCACCGCGAACAGCACCAGCGCGATGATCGTCGGCCAGTCGCCCCAGGTGCCGATCGGGCTGAGCAGGAGCAGGACCAGGACGGCGAAGGTGGGCACGGCGCGGCCGACGTTGGAGATGTTCACGGCGAGCGCGCCGCCCTTGCCGAGGTGGCCGAGGACGAGCGCGACGGGCAGCGCGACGGCGCAGCTGATGACCAGACAGACGGCCGTGAGATAGAGGTGCTGGCCGAGCCGGTGCCAGACCCCG
The DNA here is from genome assembly GCF_042730885.1 of Streptomyces sp. NPDC059909. Taxonomy (NCBI): domain Bacteria; kingdom Bacillati; phylum Actinomycetota; class Actinomycetes; order Kitasatosporales; family Streptomycetaceae; genus Streptomyces; species Streptomyces sp. NPDC059909. The sequence goes on along the minus strand of NZ_JBHWKX010000103.1, from coordinate 5,053 downwards.
CTGTCGCCGGACCAGTTGGCGGAACTGGTGAGCCAGTCCCAGGTCTGGGCGAGCGTGTTCACGCGGCGACCCGGCCGCTCCGCTTCCCCTGCCGCGTCCAGGGGGTGAGCAGCCGCTGCACGCACAGGAGCGCCACATCGGCGACGACGGCGATGATCACGCAGAGCACGGACGCGGTGAGCACCTGTGCCTTGAAGTAGGTGTTCATCCCCGAGTAGATGAGGTTGCCGAGGCCGCCGAAGCCGACGATGGCGCCGATCGTGACGAGGGAGACGGCGGAGACCGTCGCGATCCGGAGCCCGGCCATGGCCGCGGGCAGGGCGAGGGGCAGCTCGACGGTGAGGAGCAGCCGGACGGGCCCGTACCCCATGCCGCGCGCCGCCTGACGGGTCTCCTCGGGCACGGCGCGCAGCCCGGCGAGGATGTTCCGTACGAGCAGCGTGAGCGAGTAGAGGACGAGTCCGGCGATGACGAGCGACGCGGACAGCCCGTACAGCGGGAGAAGCAGCGAGAACATCGCGAGCGATGGGATGGTGTAGAGAATCGTCGTCACCGCGAGGACGGGCCCTGCCGCCAGGCGCCAGCGGCGTGCCCCGACGGCGAGGGGCACGGCCAGCAGCACCGCCAGGGCGACGGCGGTCAGGGTCAGCTGAAGGTGCTGCAGGACCGCGTCCTGGAGGATCTCGCGGCGGGTGGACAGGTACTCGCCGCAGATCCAGTCGTTGCGCGCGAGGCAGTCGTCGGGAGTCGTCGCGGTCACCCGGTTCGCGGTCACGCGTTCATTGCAGCCCCGGGGCCGGTCCGCTCGCGCGTTGTGCTGGCCTGTTCGTGTGCCGCGGCGGCGGGGCCCGGGACCGCGAGTGTCACGGGCTCACGGGCTCACACGCTCTCATGCCCACGGGGTCAGTGACCGGAGTCCGTGTCGGCGGCCGGGGCCGGCTTCTCGAAGAGCGTGACCGCGTACGGGTCCCCGGTCCCGCCGTCCTTGGCGGCCAGTTCGCCCACGACGGCGTACCCCGCGTCCTCGTAGTAGCGCCGCAGCCTCGGGTTGCCGGTGAGGCAGTCGAGCCGGCTCAGGCTGCGGCCCGCCGCCGCGATGCGCCGTTCCGCCTCGGCGAGGAGCCTTCGTCCCGTTCCTGGCGGTGCCGTGCGCCGGTCCACCATCAGCCGGTGGATGTAGCCGGCCACGGGCGGCTGCGGCCCCCAGGCGGCCGGGTCCTCCCACCACAGCTCCCAGGCTCCGACGACGGGCGTGCCGGCACCGCTCCCGAGCGTGGCGATCCAGACCTCGCCCTCCCGCAGGCGCGCCAGGAAGTGGTCCGTGCCGAGCTGTCGCGGCTTCCACTGGTCGATGCCCCGCGCGATCTGCCACCGCGCCGCTTCGTCCCGCAGCCGTACGAGCTCGTCGACGTCGCTCTCGTCCGCGCGCCGGAAGGACAGTTCCGGTTCCCCGGCAGGTACCAGCAGCCGTGCGCGCAGGGCGGCGACGAAGGCGTCGTCGATGCCGAGCTGCCCGGCGGCGTAGGCGCGTACGGAACCGTACTTCTGGGCGAGCGCGTCGAGGAACAGCCTCATGATCTCGGCGGGCGCTCGTCCGTATCCGGGCCAGACAGGCTCCCGGCCGGGGTTGGCGGCCCGCCAGTCGTCGAGGAGTCGTTCGGTCGCGAGTCCGGTGAGGGCGAAGTCGGCGACGATGTCGTCCTCGGAGACGCCGATCAGGGACAGTACGAGGGCGGCGATGAGACCGGTGCGGTCCTTGCCCGACGCGCAGTGGAAGACCACGGGGCCGGCCTCGCCGGCCTGGTGGTCCTCCGCGGCGATGACGTCGAGGACCTGGCGGATCTCCTTGAAGCCGTCCTCGGCTACCTCCATGAACCGCGCGGCCAGATACGGTCCGGGGTCGACCTCCGGCCCCAACGCCGCCTGGTCGTAGGGCCGGTGCTCGATGCTCAGGTTGTGGTAGGCGAGCCCGGGGAAGCGGGGGACGCGTCCCTTGGCCTCGATCTCCCACGGGTAGCGGAGGTCGATGACCGTTCGGATGCCCAGTGCCTCGAAGCGGGCCCGGTCGGCCTGCTCCTGGCCGAGTTTGGCGAGCGAGTCGGAGCGGTAGAGCCGTCCCCACCGGACCAGGTGCCGGCCGTCCTCGGTGCGATATCCGCCCAGGTCACGGAAGTTGTGCAGCCGGTCGAAAGCCATGTGTCTGTTCACAGAGCGGCACCCTATGGCACCGCTCCCGCACCGGGGACGCCGTGTGTCTCCTGCAGCGGCTCGGCCGCAGGCGGAGCTCAGCTCAGCCGAGGAGCTTCGCCTTGGCCCGCTGGAACTCCTCTTCGCTCAGGTCGCCCTTGGCCTTGAGCTCGGAGAGCTTGGCCAGGTCGTCCGCCGGGCCTGCGCCCTTGGCGGTCTGCCGGATGTAGGTGTTGAAGGCTTCCTGCTGTTCCTGAGCGTGCTGGATCTCGCGCTTTCCCATGTCCTTGCCGCGCACGATCACATAGACCAGCACGCCGAGGAACGGGATCAGCAGCACGAAGAGCAGCCATCCGGCCTTCGCCCATCCGTTCATGTGGTGGTCGCGGAAGATGTCCACGATGACCCGGAAGAGCAGCACCAGCCACATCACCCAGAGGAAGATCCACATCACGGTCCAGAACGCGCCCAGCACCGGATAGTCGTACGCGAGGTAGACAATGCCGTCCATCGCGGTCCTCCTGCCGTTCCCATCGGATCACGTCGGATCACGTCGGTTCCTTCGGAGGCCGAACGCCTTGCGTCCGGTCGCCGTCAGTGTCCGACGGTCCGGCGGGAGCTCCCTTCACTCGGTGCTACCTCCGTACGGGCCACTGACAGGACGATCATCCCAGCGGTCCCGGGTGATCGCCAACGGCGGACCGAGGAGCAGGCCGACGGGGCATTTCCGCGGGGAGGCGACATCCGGCGAGCGGCTGTGCAATGGCTCTACGGCCGACACGGACTTTGCTGCGGACACGCGACCGGAGGTGCCAGGGACATGGGCGGTGACCGGAGGACTGCTGCGGCCCGGGCGCAGCGCTGGGCCGCGCGACTGGCCGTCGTGGCCGCGGTCGCGGCAGTGGTCCTGCTCGTCGTGGTCGCGGGACCGAGGAGCATCGGTCTTGTGGCGATCCTGCTGGCGGGCACGGTCGTCACGGCCGCGGCCCTGTGGTGGGCGCTGACACGGCGGGGCCCGGTGCGGCTGTGTGCCGCCGCGCTTGCGGTGGCGGCGCCGGTGGCGGTGATCTGGCTGACGATCGCCTCGGGGCTGCTGTGGCTGGTGGTGGTCTGCGTCGCGCTGGGGGCGGTGGCGGCCGGTGCCGGGTGGTCGGCGCTCGCCACGGACAGCGGGTGGAAGGCCCAGCCGGTGACCGAAGCGCCGCGCCCCGTACGGCCGTTCCTCATCATGAACCCCCGCTCGGGCGGCGGGAAGGTGCAGCGGTTCGGGCTCAAGGAGAAGGCGGAGAGGGCCGGGGCGAAGGTCGCGCTGCTGGATCCGGACCGGCGAGTCGATGTGGCGGCCCTCGCGCGCACGGCCGTCGCCGAGGGCGCGGACCTGCTCGGGGTGGCCGGCGGGGACGGTACGCAGGCGCTGGTGGCGGGCGTCGCCGCGGAGCACGGCATCCCGTTCCTGGTGGTGCCCGCGGGGACCAGGAACCACTTCGCCCTGGATCTCGGGCTCGATCGTGACGACCCCCCGGCATCCCTGGACGCGCTGACCGACGGGGTCGAACTCCGCGTCGACCTCGGCTTCGTCGGCGAGCGGGTGTTCGTCAACAACGCGTCGTTCGGCGCCTATGCGGCTGTGGTGCAGAGCGACGCGTACCGTGCGGACAAGCTGCGCACCACGCTCGATCTGTTCCCCGACGTCCTGACGCAGCGGGCCGGGCCGCGGCTGACCGCGCGGGCAGCGGACGTCTCGATCGATGCCCCGCAGGCGGTGCTGGTGAGCAACAATCCGTACCACATGGGCGACCGGGCAGCGCTCGGGCGCAGGGACCGCATGGACACCGGCACGCTCGGCATGCTGAGCATCTCCGTGGCGAGCGCGGCACAGGCCGCGGCACTGCTGCGCGGGGACCGGTCGCCTGGACTCACCGTGCTCACGGCCCATGAGGTCGTCGTGGACGCCGACGCCGCCGAGGTCCCCGTGGGCCTGGACGGCGAGGCGCTGACCCTGCCGACCCCCGTCCACTGCACCATCCGTCCGGGGGCGCTGCGCGTGCGCGTACCCCGTCACCGGCCCGGGGTGCCCCGTGCCCGGCCCCGGCTGGACTGGCACAAGCTGGCGCTCCTGGCACTCGCCCGCTGACCGCATAAGCCCTGGTGAGGTGGACCTTGACACGCGCATCCGTACGTTTTATGCAGTTTGTGAAGGAGGTCGGCTGCCTATCAGCAGGTGAGAGCACTGCGACCTGCTGGAGAAGCGGACCCGCAGGCTGAGGAGAGAGCCATGGCACGTGCAGTGGGAATCGACCTCGGTACGACGAACTCCGTCGTCAGCGTTCTGGAAGCCGGCGAGCCCACCGTCATCACCAACACCGAGGGCGCCAGGACCACCCCGTCGGTGGTCGGATTCGCGAAGAGCGGCGACGTGCTGGTGGGTGAGGTCGCCAAGCGGCAGGCCGTGACCAACGTCGAGCGCACCGCGCGGTCGGTCAAGCGCCACATGGACGAGGCGGACTGGCGTTTCCCGGAGACCGGCGACATCGACGGCAGGCGCTACACCGCGCAGGAGATCTCCGCGCGGGTCCTGCAGAAGCTGAAGCGGGATGCCGAGGCCTATCTGGGTGAGGACGTGACGGACGCGGTCATCACGGTGCCCGCGTACTTCAACGACTCCCAGCGCACCGCGACCAAGGAGGCAGGGAAGATCGCGGGCCTGAACGTCCTGCGCATCGTCAACGAGCCGACGGCCGCCGCGCTCGCGTACGGGCTGGACAAGGAGAACGACCAGACGATCCTCGTCTTCGACCTCGGTGGCGGCACCTTCGACGTCTCGCTGCTGGAGATCGGCGACGGCGTCGTCGAGGTGAAGGCCACC
>NZ_JBHWKX010000102.1:0-19514 GCF_042730885.1 Streptomyces sp. NPDC059909 | reverse complement strand
GGGCGCGATGACCAAGGCACGCAAAGACCACCCGTACACACCCCCGCTCACCAGAACACGCTTGAGTGCACTTCAACGGCAGCAGCTCCAAACCCTCAGGATCGGTGACCCAGCCGAATCGACCAACACCCTCCATGTCCTGCGTTTCTTTGGCCACGTCCGCTCCCTTGGCGCGCAATTGCGCGAGCATCGCATCCAGGTCGCGGACCCGGAAGTTGAGCATGTTTTGCTGGGCGCGGGACCCGAAGTAGTCGGTCTCGGACTCGAACGTCGCGAACACCGTCAGCCCGGCTCCCTGACGCCACAGGCCGTTCTCATCGGCGTCCAGGCCCAGGCAATCGCGATACCACGCGCTCAGGGCCGCCGGGTCGGCGGCCCGCATGAAATATCCACCGATTCCAAGCACACGTTCCACGCCGCTATCTTGCCAGGACGGCGATCGGGCGGGCTGGCACCACACCATCGCCCGCTTCACCCCCCGTCTCAATCGCGGGGGAACTCGTAAGGGCCGCGGCGGCTGAGGAAGCCCGCGGCGTTCCCCACCGTCCCCGAGGCTCAGGCCGGTGACCCGCGCAGCCGGCACGCCGGTAGCCAGCACGAACGTCCGCCCCTGATTCGTGTCCTCCTCGACAGCGACGCCTCCGACCGGCGTGCCGCGAGGAAACGGCGGGAACCGCCGGGCGGCAGAGGCCGCCGGCCACCGGCGACGGGGCGTCATCCGGGGGCGGACGGCGACGGCTTGCGCAGACGCAGCCGCGTGAGCAGCCCCCTGGACAGACGCCTGGTCGGCGCCCTGTGCCTGCCGCCGCCCTCGTCCCGGCCCGGTGGAACGGGGAGGCGCCAGTCGCTGACCTGGCGGGGCACCGGTACGGCCGGTGCTCCGTCACCCCCGCCTGCAGCAGGGGCCGTACTCGCGCCTGGACCGGCGCCGTGACCGGTGCCTGGGCGTGGGCCTGGACGGGTGTCCGTACAGCCGGTGTCGATGCAGATGTCCGAGCCGGGCCGGCCCAGTGATGCATCATCGTCCGGCGAGCCGGGATACGGCAGTCGCAGCCGCTCACCGTCCGGGCGCGGGGCCGGGCCCGAGGCGCGGGCCTCGTCCAGCGAGAGGGCCAGGCTCATCCGGTGCCACAGGATCTCGTCCGGGTCCTCCGCCAGCAGCAGGCGGTCCGTGGCGTCGCGGACCGCCAGCGACTCCGTGCGCCCATAGGGCGGTTCGGGCCGCAGGCGCTCCATATGCGCTCGCTCGTACGGGTCGTCGACGACCTCTGCCACCTGAACCGGGTCGAGGAGCGACGCGATCGCCGCCGTACGCTCCCAGGGGTCGCCGGACTGGCGCAGCAGGATGCCGAGGCGCCTGCCGCGCCAGTTGCGGGCGCGCCAGTCCTCACCGTCGTCGAGCCTGGCGCGCAGTGCCGCCGGGAACTTTCCGTCGAGCAGATCCGGGTTCCTCGCCGCGAACTCCTCCAGTTCCGGAACCAGATAGAGCCAGACGACAGCGCGGTAGCGGTTCAGATAGAACCTGACGGGCGTGACGTGGCCAGAGCGGGCCAGCCGGGTGAAGCGGCTGGGAGTGGTGGAGATGAGCTCGGCCGCCTCGGCCGTGCCGACGGTGCGGACGCGCTCGCGCAGCTCGTCGGGAAAGCCGTCGGCCGCGCGCAGCCGGTCGATCTCCTCCCGGGACACACGGCCCTTCCCCGGGGGCTTCCCCTTTGCCACGCGGATGTAGCCAAGCTGCACGGCGAGGTCGAACTCGCCGCGCTTCAGCTCCAACGCCGTCGCGGCCCGCCCGAAGGCCACGGTTTCGGGCATGCCGGTGCTCGTGTCGGTCATGTCGGTCTCCCCCGTACGTGACGAATACTCTCAGTGACGAATGTAACCCGCCCGAACGACTCCCCGCCGGGCCTGTGGATAACCCGGATCACGACGGAAGTGGGGCACTCAAAAATCGGAGAGTGTCACGCGGCCCGGCTGGCGTGCGGCCACCGCGAGATGTTCGCCCACGCGGTTCACCATGAGGGTCATCTCGTAGGCGACCTGGCCGACATCGGCCTCGGCCGCGCTGAGGACGCACAGGCAGCTGCCCTCGCCCGCCGCCGTGACGAAGAGCATCGCGTCGTCGAATTCGACCATCGTCTGACGGGCCTTGCCCGCCCTGAAGTGGCGGCCCGAGCCCCTGGCGAGACTGTGCAGGCCGGAGGAGACGGCGGCGAGATGCTCGGCGTCCTCCCGTGCGAGGCCCGTGCTGGCGCCCGTGACCAGGCCGTCGTTGGAGAGCACGAGTGCGTGCCGTATGTACTCGACCCTCTTGGTCAGGTCGTCCAGGAGCCAGTCGAGTCCCTTGTCCAACGCCATTCTGCGTTCCTCCCCGTTCATGTGTTCCCCGTTTGTACCCCGTTGCGCCGTGCTGCGCGCAAGCCTTCCTCACTGTCCCCGTCCCGGCAAGGAGTCCTTACGGGCGCACGGCAGCAAGTGCCGCACGGTGACCGCGGAGAGTCGGCTTTCCGTGCGGCCGGCGGCATCCGAGGATGGGTTCATGTCGAAGCAGATGACGCAGGAGGAATGGCGGGCGTTCGTCTCCGAGGGGACGCGCACCGGGAAACTGTCGACTGTGCGCGAGGACGGTAGTCCGCACGTGGCACCGGTCTGGTTCGTGCTGGACGGTGACGATGTCGTTCTCAATACCGGGAAACAGACGGTGAAGGGCCGGAACCTGGCTCGGGACGGGCGTGCGGCGCTGTGTGTGGACGACGACCGGCCGCCGTTCTCGTTCGTGCTGATTCGTGGCCGGGCGGAACTCAGCGAGGATCCCGGGGAGTTGCGTCATTGGGCAACCCGGATCGCCGCGCGGTACATGGGTGAGGAGCGTGCGGAGGAGTTCGGTGCCCGCAACGGCGTGCCGGGCGAGCTGGTGGTGCGGGTGCGCATCGAGCACGTACGGGGCGAGGCCGGGCTCACCGACTGACCGGCGCCTGGTCAGCCGACCGAGTTGAGCAGCCGGGCGGTGTGCATGCGCCCGGCGTACTCGACGAGGCGGATCAACACCTCCTTGCCCGAGTCGCGGTCGCGTGCGTCGCACAGCACGACGGGGGTACCCCGGTCGAGGTCGAGGGCGCGGGAGACTTCGTGTGCGCCGTATGTGCGCGCTCCTGGGAAGCAGTTGACGGCGACGACGAAGGGGATGCTGCGGTGCTCGAAGTAGTCGATGGCGGGGAAGCTGTCCTCGAGGCGGCGGGTGTCGGCGAGGACGACTGCTCCGAGTGCGCCCTGGGAGAGCTCGTCCCACAGGAACCAGAAGCGGTCCTGCCCGGGGGTACCGAAGAGGTACAGGGACAGCCCTGAGCGGATCGTGATCCGGCCGAAGTCCATGGCCACGGTCGTCGTGGTCTTCTGGTCGACTCCCCCGGTGTCGTCGACCCCCTGGCCGGCCTCGCTGAGCCGCTCTTCGGTGCGCAGCGGACGGATTTCGCTGACCGCCCCGACGAGGGTCGTCTTGCCGACCCCGAAGCCGCCCGCGACCAGTATTTTCAGCGCGAGAGCGGTGGATTCTCCGCCGGTGCTGCCAGAGTGCTCGGGGGCCATCGATCACTTCTCTCGTCGGGTGTGGGCCGCCAGGTAGAGCCCCAGGTCAAAGCCGCCGGAGCCGCCTTGGGAACGGCGGGCTGAGCGAGAGGCCGGCACCAGTACAACTGTTCTGTGTGGCGTTGAGCAGTATGGCAATCAGGGTCCTGGGCCGGGTGGCGAGATCGCTTTTTGCAGGATGTGACTGTTCCGGACGCAAAAGGTGTTCGGATGAAATCGCAATTCGCATGGGCGCGACTGTTCGTCCTGCCCGGAAGTGGCAGGGCGGAAGGCCACCGGGCGCTGCCGGTCACCGTGGGAGCAGCAGCGCTGCGAGCCCCCCGGCGGGTATGCCGCGACCGTCGGCAGTCTCGTCGCCGGCCGTCTCGCCGCCGGCCGGGTGTACGCGGAGGACGTCGGCGCCGTTGACCACCACCGACCGCAGCAGGGCGTCGTCGGCGCGCGCGGGCTCGGCACTGCCCGTGCCGAGGTGGAGGGTGTCGCCGCGGTGCACCGCGATCTGATCGGGTTCGGCGCCCACCCACACCTCGCGGCGGGCGTCGGGCCCTTCGAGGCGTATGAGCAGCTCGGCGATGCGGTGATCGCGGGCCGCCTCGACCAGCGCGGGGACCCCCTCGGCATTCGGCGTACCGGGGACGCGGAAGCGATCGAGCTCAGCGGCCTCGATCCGGCGCAGATGCTCCTGGCGGGCGCGTTCGACGTCCGTGTCGCGCAGTCGGGCACCGGCACCGCGGGCATGGCTGCCGTACCCCGTGCCGACCGTGAGCGGACGCAGGGGCTCCGGCAGCCGCTCGACGACGGCGCGGCGTTCGCGGTCGCTGCCGACCAGGATGATCAGATCGGCGCGGGCCTCTTCCTGGCAGAGCGCGAGGGCGGCGGAGACCTGTCCCGCATCCTCGTCCCGGATCGTGCCGTCACCGGCCTCCCTTACCCGGCCACCGCCCGCCCAGACGTCCCGCACCCGGGTGCCCTGGGCCGAGACGCCCTGTACCGAGGTGTCCGGCTCCTGCGCCTGCCCAAGGTGCCTCCCGACGCTCATCGGGAAGTGCCGCTCGGACCAGTCGGCAGTGGCACTGCCCTGCAGCGGCCAGTCCTTGCCCTCCACCTCGCCCGCCGGGCGGCTCCCCCGCGGACCGCGAATCTCGAGGTCGGCCCCCGTGCTGTCGATGTACGCGACGAGGCAGACCGGTTCCTGGACCGCGAGGTCCAGCAGCGGGGCAACGCGCGGCAGGGCGGACCAGTGGATCTCGGGAACACGTGGTGCAGCGGTGAGCGGCGGATCGAGTACGACCTCGCCGTGGGCGGCGTACACGGCCCGGCCTGCGGCTCCCACGGGTCCCGGCCACTCGGTCAGTGCGTCGTAAACCGCCCGGCCAGTGGTCTCGTCGGCTCCCTGCCGGCCCAGCTCCCGGCAGATCTCCCGGACGGCGACGTCGCGCTCGCTCTGCGTGGCCTCACTGGCACTCAGTGCGCCGACACAGACGCTCGCCCAGGGGCCGGGGCGCTCGTAGAGAGGTGACAGATGCGTGAGTCGCATGGCTGCTCCGCTCCGAAGACCCCGGTCAGCGGCCTGCGCCCGCCCCGGCGGACTCCTTGGCGAACTCGGCCGTGAAGGCCGAGCAGAAGGCCTTGAGGTCGGCCGGCTTACGGCTGGTGATCAGGGTGTTCGGACCCTCGCGGCAGACCTTCACCTCCTCGTCGACCCAGATGCCGCCCGCGTTGCGGATGTCGGTGCGCAGGCTGGGCCAGGAGGTCAGGGTCCGGCCGCGCAGCACGCCGGCCTCGACGAGGATCCAGGGCGCGTGGCAGATCGCCGCGACCGGCTTGCCCGCCTCGAAGAAGGCCCGTACGAACGCAACGGCCTTCTCGTCCATCCGCAACGCGTCCGGATTGGCAACGCCTCCGGGCAGTACGAGAGCGGCGTAGTCCGTCACGGAACCGCCCGGTACGACCAGGTCGACGGGGAAGGTGTCGCCCTTGTCGAGGTGGTGGAAGGCCTGGATCCGGCCGGGCTTCGTGGAGAGCAGCAAGGGTGTGTCGTCGGCGGCGGCGACGGCCCGCCAGGGTTCGGTCAACTCGATCTGTTCGACGCCTTTGGGCGCCATGAGGAAGGCGATGTTCATGGTGGTCGCACTCCTTTCCCCGGTTCGGGGTGCCCCCGAGCTGCGGTGCCCCGGGTGCTCAGTGTCCCGGTTCTCGGTGTCCCCGGGTTCTCGGTGCCGGTCCGGCGGGCGGCGCCGGAGCACGCCTGCGGGACGCGGCCCGACTTGGCTCGCGCGTACCCCCCATTCGTGGGCCTATGCCCCTGGCGCGGGCCTGTGCCCGCAGCGCGCGCCGGTGACCGCGCGCCGACACACGCCTATATCGATGGCGCCGTACGAAGTCTGTGACGGCACTACCACGCTACGACGCCACGGCGGCTACGACGACCAGTGCGCGGGGCGGGACAGGGCCCGCGGCAGCTTCGTCCGTGCGTCGCCCCTGGCCTGCCGGAGCTGCGGCTGGGTGAGGAAGATGCTGCCGGTGAGATCGGCGCCGCGGAGGTCCGCGTCGCGGAGGTCGGCGCCGAGGAGGTCGGCCAGCCGCAGGTCGGCACCGGTGAGGTCGGCGGCGATGAGACACGCTCCGCGCAGGTTGGCGCCGTGCAGGTCGGCACCGGCGAGGCGGGCGCCGAGGAGGTCGGCTCCGCGACGGTTCTTCCTGCGGCCCGGCTTGGCCTCGGCACGTACGAGTTCGCTGACACGGAGCAGCAGTTCGCCGACCTGCGCGCGGTGGGCGGGGACGTCGACGGCGAGGAGGGCTGCCGCGTCGCGGCCGGTGAGGGCCTCGGTCTCGTCGAGGAGGCGGCGGATGTCCGCGTGGAGGGGGTGGGCTGCCGAGAAGGTCAGCGCCTCGGTCAGGTAAGAGAGCAGTTCGTGGAGTTGCCGCATGACGGGGAAGACGTCGAACATCTCGCGCGCCGTGCCGGGGGCCTCGCGCCAGCTCCGCCCGCCGAAAGTCACCTGGGAGACCTTCTGGCCTGCGCCGAAGCAGTCGTAGACGGTGCAGCCGGAGAATCCGCGCTCCCTGAGCCCGGTATGGATGCCGCAGCGGAAGTCGTCACGGAGGTTGGTGCAGGGCTGACCTGCGGGCTTGTCGAACGCGAAGTCGGCGGAGGCGGAGAAGGGCAGGGCGACGCAGCACAGCCCGAAGCAGTTCCCGCAGTCGCCCTGCAGGCCGGACCGCTGTGCGGCGGGTGCCGCGTCGTCGTGCGTGCCGGGATCTTCGCGTGTGTCGGGCACGGGGGCGCTTCCTCATTCCTGGTCGAGCACGGGCTTCGCCGCCCAGTCTCCCAGGTCGCAGGGCCCTCGGGCGGGCGCGGGCCGGATGACGGCGCTCGACGCCCCGGGCCTGCCCCGCACCGCGGGACCACGACGCACCCGGCGGCCTCAGCCCTTCCGCTTCCCCAGCGTGTCGACGGCCGCGATCACCCGGTCCCAGAACTTCTCGCCGTCCAGCGCCACCGCCACCTGCGCGTTGACAGGCCGGTCAAGGTACTGGTGCAGATCCACGACCGTCGCCCCCCGCGTGTGCTGACCGCGCAGTTCGACGACCACGCTCGCGTCGACGCAGTGCACGATGGACGGATCGATCACGCGGGCCACCGCCACAGGGTCGTGCAGCGGTGGCGCCTCGAAGCCCCACAGCCGCCGGTAGGTGGAGGCGAAGAACGTCATCAGCTCCACACAGATACGGCCGAGCTCGGTGCCGAGCCCTTCGAGGCGGGCGAGCACGTCGGGGGTGGCGAGGGCCCGATGGGTGACGTTGAGCCCGCACATGGTCACGGGTACGCCGCTGCGGAAGACGATGTCGGCGGCCTCGGGGTCGACGTACACGTTGAACTCGGCTGCCGGTGTGCGGTTTCCGCGCTCCGTGGAGCCGCCCATGAGGACGATCTCCCGGATGTGCGCGGCTGCGTCCGGGTAGCGGGTCAAGAGCAGGGCGATGTTGGTCAGCGGGGCGGTGGGGACGAGAGTGACGGGTTCCGGATGCCCGGTCAGGATCCGGTACATGAGGTCGACGGCGTGCTCCGGGAGCGCGTCCACGGTGGGTTCGCCGAAGCGGGGGCCGTCCATGCCCGAGTCCCCGTGGACGTCGTCCGCCACGTACAACTGCTGAACGAGTGGCTGCGCGCAGCCGGCCGCGATGGGCACGTCGGTGATTCCGGCGGCGGTGCAGATCCGGCGGGCGTTCAGGGTGGTCTTCTTGACCACCTGGTTGCCGGCGACCGTCGTGATCGCGAGCAGGTCGACGGCGGGATCCCCGGCCGCGAGCAGGATCGCGACGGCGTCGTCGTGCCCGGGGTCGCAGTCGATGATGATCGGGACAGGCACGGTGCTCCTCTGCAGCGTCGGCGTCCGGTTCCGCATCAGGGGGCAGGGTGGATCGTGCGTACCCAGTCTGCCCCGATCCGGCCCGGATACGTGCCTCCCGCGCGTCGTGTGCGACGAGATGGTCGATCCCCGGTGTGCCGAGAGGGAACGTCGCTCGGCGGGTGCGGGCATGGATACCTTGACACTGCTTTCGCTGACGACCCCCGGGCTACAACTGATCGACGCTGAGGCGTGCGGCTTCGCCGACGGTGTACCGGTCGTCCTGACGGAGGCGGCGGATCCCGGCCCATCGCACACGCCCTACAGCGCCCTGAGTCCTTCGATCACCTCCCGGAGGATCCTCTCGTCGGGCAGTTGTGCAGGCGGTACGGGCCGGCTGACGGTCACGTAGCCGGCCTCGAGGAGGTCGCCGAGGAGGACGCGGACGACGCCGACGGGCAGGTCGGCGTCGGCGGCGAGTTCCGCGACGGACTGGGTCTCGGCGCGGCAGAGCGTCAGCAGGGCCCGGTGTTCGGGGCCGAGGAGGGATTCCTCGGCCCGGCCCACCGCGTCGGGGACGGCGTCGACGAGGGCGATGAGGTCGAAGCGCACGGTGCCGGGGCCCGGCTGCGTACGCCCTCCGGTCATGGCGTACGGGCGGACGAGGGGTCCCGCTTCTGCGTCGTACCAGCGGCTGCCCTGAAGTTCCGGGTCGCCGTCGCCGGCTTCGTTCATGGCGGTGGAGCCTCCCTCCGGTCAGCCGGCGGCGGGCGGCGTGGTGGACATGCGCGGCGGGGTGTGGAGGTGTTCGCCGACGCGCTTGACGAGGCGGGCCATCTCGTACGCGATCAGGCCGATGTCGGCCGTCACGGCGCTGAGGACGGCCAGGCAGGAGCCGTCTCCCGCGGCGGCCACGAAGAGGAATCCCTCGTCCATCTCGACCATCGTCTGGCGTACGGAACCTGCGTGGAAGTGGCGGCCCGCGCCCTTGGCGAGGCTGTGGAAGCCGGAGGCGACGGCGGCGAGGTGTTCGGCGTCCTCGCGGGTCAGGCCGTTGGAGGCGCCGACGGCCAGGCCGTCGTTGGAGAGGACGACGGCGTGCCGGACCTCGGTCACGCGCAGCACCAGGTCGTCGAGCAGCCAGTCGAGTTCTCCGGAGCGCTGGTAAGGGGTGATCCTCTCGTGGTCGATCATGCGTCGTCTCCTTCGCTGGGGTGGGCGCTGCCGGGGGCATGGCCGTGAGCGTTGCTGTGGGTGGGTCGGCCGGGGGCGGCGCCGCCTCCGCGGGCCCAGCCCGCGCGGTAGGCGGCCATGCGGTCCCTGGCCTGTTCCGGGGTGCGTTCCGGAGTGGTGCCGGCGGTGCGGTCGGCCGCCTCCGGTGCTTCGGGCTTGGGTGCTTCGCGCAGTTGGGGGACGAGACTGGCCTGCCGGACGCGGCGTGGGAGACCGCCCGCGTCGTCGTGGGGGTGGGACTCGGGCCCGTAGTGCGGGTGGGACTGCGACTGCTGGTGGGATTCCGGCTGCGGGGCGGACTGGGGGCGGCCACGCAGCCGGAGCGCGATGACGCCGGGCGGCGGGGGCGGTGCGTCGTCGGGTTGCGCTTCGATGAGGCGCCGGCCTGCCATGGCGCCGGCCGGCCGTGGCGCGGGCTGATCGCCGCGCGCTGAGGAGTGGGCGTCCGACGAGGACGTTCCGCCCATGGGGCGTGCCGCTGCCGACGCGCCGGCACCCGCTCCGGCCCCTGCTCCCGCTCCGGTTCCGGCCGGGAGCGCGCTCTGGAGCAGCGGCGTCGGGATCAGCACGACGGCGGTGGTTCCCCCGTAAGGCGAGGTCCGCAGCCGCACCTTGATGGCGTGGCGGGCGGAGAGCCTGCTGACGACGAAGAGTCCGAGCCGGTCGCTGTCGAAGAGGTCGAGCGCCTCGGACTGCTCGATGCGCCGGTTGGCTTCGGCCAGGGCCTCCTTGCCCATGCCGAGGCCGCGGTCCTCGATCTCGAGCGCGTAGCCGTTGCCGACGGGTTCGCCGCTGACGCGGACCTTGGTGTGGGGCGGCGAGAACTGGGCCGCGTTCTCCACGAGTTCGGCCAGGAGGTGGGTGAGGTCGGCGACGGCGGCGCCGACGACGGCGCTCTCCGGGAGCTGCCGGACCTCGACGCGTGCGTAGTCCTCGATTTCGGAGACGGCGGCGCGCACGACGTTGGTGAGCGGTACGGGCATGCGCCAGGCACGGCCGGGCGCTGCGCCGGAGAGGATGATCAGGCTCTCGGCGTGGCGTCGCATGCGGGTGGTGAGGTGGTCGAGGCGGAAGAGGTCGCCGAGCTCGCTCGGGTCCTCGGCGCGGCGTTCCATGCTGTCGAGCAGATTGAGCTGCCGGTGGACGAGGACCTGGCTGCGGCGGGCGAGGTTGACGAAGACGCCGGAGATGCCGCGGCTGAGCTCCGCGCGTTCGACCGCGGCGCTGAGGGCGGCCCGGTGGACGGTGGAGAGGGATTCGCCGACCTCGGCGATCTCGTCCTGCGGGGCCGGTCCGGGCGGGGCTTCGGCCTGTACGTCGATCTCCTCGCCGGAGCGGAGGCGCCGCATGGCGTGGGGCAGTTTGTGCCGGGCGATCTCCAGGGCCGTGTTGCGGAGGCTGACGAGTTCGACGACGAGGGCCCGTCCGATGCGTACGGAGATGACGAGCGAGGCGGCGACAGCGGCGAGCCCGAGGAGGACGGCGCCGCCGCCGACGGTGAGGAGGCCCTGGGCGAAGGGGTCGGCGCGATCGGCGGCGCTCTGCCGTGCACCGGTCTCGATGTCGTGCATCGCCGTGCGTACGGTGCTGTGCGCGGCCTCCCAGGTGGTGGCCGGTACGGCCTCGGCGGCGCGGCGGCCGGCCGGGGCGGTGAGGGTCTTGTCCTCGGCGGACTGCAGTGCCTGGTAGCCGCTTTGGGAGGTGAGTGCGCGCCAGGCGGCCCGCTCGGGGGTTCGCAGGTCGGCGACCGCGGATTCGGTGAGGGCGCGACGGGTCTCGACGGCGCCGGTGAACAGCCGCAGGCGTTCGCTGCTGAAGGTTCTGGCCGTCTGGGCGGCGGTGAGCAGCGCGTCCTCGCGGGCGAGCATCTCGGCGGCGCGGCCGAATTCGAGGAGGACGCGTGCGTCGGAGCCGGGTGCGGTGTCCTGGATGCCGGTGAGGGCGCCGGTGACGCCGAACGCCGAGGTGATGGTGGCGGTGTACTTCTCGTACGTACGGTCCCATTCCGCCTTGCGGGCGAGGACATCGGTGCGCAGGGCGGGGAGTTCGGCGGCGGATGCGACGAATCCGCCGAGGCGCCCGGCGACGGCCTTCGGGAGGTCGCCGGCGTCGGCGACGGTGTGGGTGTCGTCGAGGGCCAGCTTCTTGAGGGCGGAGTCGGTGAGTTTGGCCTGCTGCTGGAGGTCTGCGGCGCGCTCGGGGCCGGGGATGGTCAGCTGGCGGAGGGCTGCGCGGCGTTCGGCCTGCAGGGCGGTGACGGCTTCGGCGACGGGTTCACGGACGCGGTCCTCGACGTCGCGGAGCTGGCGCAGCCGGGCGACGTCCTGCGCGGTGGTGACGGTGGCGAAGCCCCAGAGGGCGAGGAGGGAGACGACGGGCACCATCAGCAGCGACACGATCTTGGCGCGTACGGTCCGGGGGCGCAGCCGCCATCGTTCACGGGGGCGGCCCCCCTCGGACCGTGGCGCGGCGCCGTGATCCGTTCCCGGCAGGGGCGCTTCGTCCGCGGGCGGGCCGGCGTGGGCACGCCGGCCGCGTGCTGGTGGAGCGGCCCTGGTGGCCTTGGACCTGGACGGGGACGTGGGGCCGTGCGGTGATGGCGTGTCGGCGCCGGGGGTGCTGCGAGGTGTGCGCATGGCCTCCTCGTTCCGTATACGGGGCGGTGGGTGCGGCGGGGCGGCCTTATGGGGCTACGGGACGGTGGGCGCGGCCGTGGATCCGGCCGTGGGTGCGGCGGCCGGTTCGGCGGTCGGTTCGGTGATCCGCTCGGCCGAGGCGTAGGCCGCGCGTTCCCGAGCTGTCGGGGAGAGGGCCACGAAGGCGGAGGTGAGGAAGAGGTAGGACCCGAGGCCGACGGCGAGGGGGAAGATGAACTGCATGGCCGTGGCCCCGGGCAGTGACCCGCCCGAGGGCTCGACGTGCACGCCGACCGCGAACATGCCGGTGTAGTGCATGCTGCTGACCGCCGCGCCCATGACGAGGGACGCGACGGCGACCGCGACGGGTGACTTGATGTTGAGTGCCGCCCAGAGGGCCGCGGTGGCGGCGACCACGGCGATGACGACGGAGAGCGCGACCAGCAGCGGGTCGTAGCGCACCTCGCCGTGGAGACGCAGGGCTGCCATGCCGAGGTAGTGCATGCTGGCGACGCCGAGCCCGGTGGTGAGGCCGCCGAGCAGCAGGGCGCGGACGCGGTCGCGGCTGTAGCCGACGGCGAAGACCCCGGCGCCGACGACGAGCATCGCGACGATCAGGCTGAGGATGGTCAGCGGCACGTTGTAGCGGATGTCGGTGCCGGTGACGCCGAAGCCGAGCATGGCGACGAAGTGCATCGTCCAGATGCCGGTTCCGATGGCGGATGCGGCCGTGATGAGCCAGTTGCGGCGGGAACTCCCGGTCGCTTCGAGCGCGCGTACGGTGCAGCGGAGGCCGAGGGCGGCGCCGATGCAGGCCATCGCGTACGACAGCACGGGGGTCAGCCAGCCGAAGGTGGCGTGGTCCAGGTGTCCCATGGCTCAGGGACGCTAGTCCTGCCGGGGGCGCGCGGCAGGGGCGCATTTCGAAACCTGATGGAATATGACAGAGAGACGTTCCAGAACGATCGTGCCGCGCTCGAACATGTGCATCGAACGTCTGAGTGAGCGACGCGTACTGCAGAGGTGGGGAATTGACGGTGGGTCGGCCGGGCGTCTGCGGAATCATGTCCGCATGACCGTCAACCAGACACTCGTGCAGGAGTTCTTCGGCGCCCGCGCCGCCAATTGGGACGCGCGCTTCCCGGACGACGGCCCCGCCTACGCCGCCGGCGTCGCGGCCCTCGGCGTGCGCGCCGGTGACGCCGTGCTCGACGCGGGCTGCGGCACCGGGCGTGCGCTGCCCGCACTGCGGGATGCCGTGGGACCCGGCGGCACGGTCATCGGGGCCGACCTGACGCCGGAGATGCTGGACGCCGCGGTTCGTGCCGGGCGGGACCGGGAAGGGCGGCTGCTGCTCGCCGATGTGGCCCGGCTGCCGTTGCGTTCGGAGTCGCTCGATGCGGTGTTCGCCGCCGGTCTCGTCGCACATCTGCCGGAACCGGAAGCAAATCTGAGCGAGTTGGCACGCGTGGTACGCCCGGGCGGGCGGCTCGCGCTCTTCCACCCGATAGGGCGGGCCGCACTCGCCGCGCGCCAGGGCCGGCAGATCACCGACGACGATCTCCGTGCCGAGCACAATCTCCGCCCGCTGCTGGACGGTTCGGGCTGGCGGATGGTGTCGTACGCCGACGAGGACGCGCGGTTCCTGGCACTGGCGGTACGTCCGGGCTGAAGCACGCTTGGTGGGACTATCCCCGCAGTGACGGGGAGCAGCGTACGAACGCCTCGGGGGCGTCGAACATCATGGGACCATCCCCATGGCGAGGGGAGCACAGATCCACCGCGTACTACAAGAACCTCGGGTCGGAATCATCTCCGTAGGCAGTTGCCCATCCCGATGACGACCGTTGCATAGTCGGGACCATCCTCGCGGGCACGGGCCAACCAGTGAGGATCTTAGACAAACCGTCGGTCCCGGCATCAACCCCGCCGAGCGCGGGGAGCAGATCGGCCGCGGCGGAACCGTACTCCTGGTCACGAGACCATCCCCGCGGGGCGCCGGAGGGGGGCAGTCACCGGCCTTGCGCCCGGTGGCCAGGCGGATGGGACCATCCCCGCCGGCGCGGGGATGGTCCCTCGGCGACACCGCCGATCGCCGGGAAGGACGGCCGAAGGCCTCGTCTACGCAAAGTGCCGTTCATCGCGGCCTGACCCAAATGCTCGCGGTCCTGTTCTGACGAGGCACGGCGAACGCCGCGAGCT
The DNA here is from genome assembly GCF_042730885.1 of Streptomyces sp. NPDC059909. Classification (NCBI taxonomy): domain Bacteria; kingdom Bacillati; phylum Actinomycetota; class Actinomycetes; order Kitasatosporales; family Streptomycetaceae; genus Streptomyces; species Streptomyces sp. NPDC059909. Next base: position 5,509 of record NZ_JBHWKX010000102.1, on the reverse strand, counting down.
TCTTCCATGAGGGCGACCGGCCACTGCGGGCGGAGGAGCTCGACGACCCGTACCGGCGGGGTGCCCTCACGATTGCCAGGCGAGCGCGGCGTGGTTGCCAGCCATGTTGGGGGAAGACTTGTCGCACCGGCGGGGTACGCCGAACGGGTGAACATACAGGGATGGTGGCCAGGGTGTTCGACAGGGTGATCGCGACAATCCGCAAGCTCTTCGTGTCCGGGCGGGGTGGTGAGCGGATCGCGGCTCCCACCCCTGCCCCGCGGGCGCGGCAGCACAACATATTCGAGGCCGCCGCGACGTACGTGTCCGCGTGTGCGGAGGACGATCAGCAGAGGCTCGACGAGGCGGCGAGCTGGGTGTCGCCCGAGGCGCTGTCCTTCGGGGTGAACGAGCTGGCCTGCCGGGCGGTCATCGCCCTCGCGCGCGAGCGCGACGAGTCCCCGCAGTCCGTGGCGCGCAGCCTCCTGGGGCTGCCCGTGGCATGACATGGCGCGGCCCGTGACCCGACACCGAGCGGGTGCGCAGACGTCGGCACAACGGGTGCCCGGGCGGGTGCGCGGACCCCGGCGCTGACGGGTGCGCGGCTGCGTGAGCCGGCGGGCGCGTGGCCGGGCGCGAGGTCGGGCGCGTGGCCGGGCGCGAGGTCGGGCGCGAGGTCGGGCGTACGGGCGGCATGGGCGCGTGGATCACATTCCCTGCCGCAGGCTCTCGACGTCGGCGTTACCCACTGGTTAGGGTGCGCCGACGAACGATCGGATGGGGAGGTGCTGTGGCCGGGACGGACGAGGTCGCCGACGACGACACGCTCTATGTGCTGACCGCCTTGCTGCTGACACCTGCGCAGTTCCCGAGCGTGCTCGGCGACGACTTCCCGGCGGCGTGTGCCTCACTGGGGCTCGAGCCGTACGCCGAGGGGTACGGCCTCGTCCTCGGCCAGGACAGCGCCGGCGCCCGCTGGACGGTCGTGGTCGACGACGTCTCACTCGTCGCGGTCGCGATCGCGTCATGGGACTGCGGGATGGAGTACGACTTGTCGCCCAGCGACCGGACCGTGGTCGCGGCACTCCCCGGCTGGCCACTGGAGGTCGCGACCGTCGCTCCGGGTGTGCCCGCGCCCCATGATCCGGAGGACGAGGGCGGCGACGGACCACATCTCGCCCCGCCCGACACGGACACATGGGGTCCCGCCCAGCGGCGGTTGGGCGCGGACGAGATCGCCCTGCAGTGGACGGTCTGGCGCGAGCAGGTGGGCGACCAGGTGACGTTCGTCCAGCCCGGCGAGCAGACGGCCGACGACGAGGAGCCGGCCAAGCCGCACGAGGGGGTGCAGCGGGTGCTCAAGGAGCTGCACGGTTACGTGGACGAGGCGCCGCCGACCGGGCGGGTTCGGTCCAGCTTCGCTCCGGACGGGGCGCGGATGCTGCGCGCGGACGGGCCGGGCTGGTCGCTGGTGGCCAGGACCGACGACATCGCCTTCGTGCTGCTCGACGACGAACCGGGTGAGGTGCTGCCGGTGGGGCGCGGGCCCGAACTGCCAGGTCTGCTGGAGGCCTTGGACAAGATGGCCGTACGCCCCTCCTGAGCACATGGACGGCCGGGGCAAGGTGTGGTCCGGGCCCATGGCCGTAGGAACTGGGGCCCAGCACGATGTGGCGGCGCACCCACCTGTTCGTCGTCCATCCGGAGGCCTGCCGCCATGCGTCTGTTCCGCCTGTCCCGTCTGCTCCATGCGCCGCGGAGGACTCCGCTCCTCGCCGCGCTGGTGCTCGCGCTCACCACGACGTCCCTCGCAAGCGCCCGCCCGGCGGAGGCGGAAGGGGAGGCGGCGCCGGCACGCGGCCACTGCGCCCGTCAGGACCAGCTCCGGGTGGCCGGAGCGGACCATCAGCAGTCGGCCTGTCTCGGCGATCTGACGACGGCCGCGCTGGCCGGTACCGCGTACACCAACATGGCCGACCAGGCCGGCCTGGCGGCTTCGGGCACCCGGAATCCGTCCGGGGTGCCTGGCATCCAGATCGACGGCTACTTCCCGGACGACTCCCGCTTCAACGCCACGCACGGCTGGCGGCACGACGCCCAGTTCGTGATCCGGCTCCCCGACCGGTGGAACGGCGGGCTGGTCGTCACGGGTGCCCCGGGTACTCGGCGGCAGTACGCGACGGACGCCCTCATCTCCGACCACGTCCTGGCGCAGGGGTATGCGTACGCAGCCACCGACAAGGGCAACACGGGACCCGACTTCTTCACGGACGGCCGGCGGCCCGGTGACGCCGTCATGGAGTGGAACCGCCGCGTCACGGAGCTGACGCGGGCCGCGAAGCGCGTGGTGCGGCAGCGCTACGGGCACGGGCCTGCGAGGACGTACATGACGGGCATCTCCAACGGCGGCTATCTGACGCGCTGGCAGCTGGAGAACCACCCGGAGTTGTTCGACGGAGGCGTCGACTGGGAGGGCGTCCTGTGGACCTCGAACGGGCCGAACCTGCTGACGAGCCTGCCCGTCACCGTGGCCAGGACCCTCGGCCGGGCCGGTGAGGACGATCTCCTCGCGGCCGGTTTCGCCCCCGGCTCGCAGTTCCTGTGGCCGTACCACGAGAAGGCCTACTGGGGGCTGACCCAGAAGATCTTCCGGGCCGAGTTCGACCCGTCGTACGACCCGGGCTGCCCGGGCGCGTCGGCGGGCTCGACGCCGGAACAGATCTTCGCGGCCTGCGCCTCGGACGCGGAGTACGACCTCGCGTCACGCCCCTCGTCCGTGCGACGGGCACTGGCGAAGGTGGCGCTGACGGGCCGGATCGGGAAGCCTCTGATCACGCTGCACGGGGATCTGGACACGCTGCTGCCGATCCGTCAGGACTCCGACGTGTACGCCCGGATGATCGACGACCGCGGCCGCTCGACGCTGCACCGCTACTACACGGTGGAGGACGGCACGCACACCGACGGCCTGTACGACACGTACCCGGACCGGCTGCGCCCGATCCTGCCCTGTCACCGTTCGGCGTTCGCGGCGCTGACCGCGTGGGTGGAGGACGGGGTCGCACCGCCATCGGACCGGGTGATCGGCAGGCCCGAGGGCGGTGACGTGGTCAACTCCTGCCCGCTGGGCTGAGGCGCGGCCTCAGGGTCCTGGGCCGCGGCCTCAGGAAGCCCTTCCCGGACCGCGGCCTCAGCTCTCCCGCGACCGAGGCCTGTGACGCGCGTTCAGCGGTCGCGGCCTCAGGGAGGCGCTCCGGGGCCGTGGCCTCAGACGCGCTCCAGGGGCCGGTGCGGCCCGTCCGGCAGCTCGACCGTGATCGTGTCGCCGGGCCGCACCACGCCGCCCGCCCTGACGATCGACATGATCCCGGCCTTGCGCACGATGGCGCCCTCGTCATCGCGGCCGACGACCTGCTTGAGGAGCCCGTCCTGGAAGTGGTCGATCTGCAGGCACGGGTTGCGCAGTCCGGTCACCTCGACGACGGCCTCGGCGCCGAGGCGGAGCACCGTGCCGGTCGGGAGGCCGAGCAGATCGATGCCGCTCGTCGTGACGTTCTCGCCGAGCTCACCCGGGCGGACCTCGAAGCCCGCTTCCCGTACCTCGTCGAAGAGCTCCTCATGGATGAGGTGGACCTGGCGCAGATTGGGCTGGGTCGGGTCCTGGGCGACGCGGGAGCGGTGCTTGACGGTCACGCCGGCGTGGACGTCGCCCTCGACACCGAGCCCGGCGAGGAGGGTGATGCTCTCCCTGTTCGGTTTCGTGAACGAGTACTCGCCGTTGCTGCTGACCGTGGTGACGCGTCCGCCGATGCTCATCGCGCGGGGCTCCCCTCTCCCGTGCCGGTGACCTCTCCCGATGATCTTACCTCCGGCACGGGCGGCGATGACCTTGGCTGGTCAGCGGCCGATCTGCTTGCGGTTGATCCGGCGGAGCCGGCGGCGCTGCGAGGGGTCGAGCGCGAAGTAGGCCACGGCGGGCACTCCGACGATCACCAGCAGCGACATCCAGAATCCGATCAGTGGCCAGAGGAGCAGGCCCACGGCCACTCCCCCGATGGCGATCTTCGCACCTGTCGACATCTTTGACGCCCTCCTTCGCGGCCTCCGGCCGCGACTCCTGTTGTGAGAACGCGCCCGCGTGGCCGCCGGTTCCCTGCCCGTCGATCCCTTACGCGGCGGTTTCCGTCGTGCGTCGGGACGAGCCGGTCGAGTCGTCCTGCCCCTGCGCCTCCCCGCGCAGCTCACCGCCCACCTCACGCATGTGGCCGAGGGCCTGACGGTACGAGTCGATCAGCCCGGTCTCCGTGTAGGGCACGCCGAGCCGGCGGCAGTGGGCCCGGACCAGCGGCTGGGCGAGCCGCAGGTGGGGGCGGGGCATGCTCGGGAAGAGATGGTGCTCGATCTGGTAGTTGAGGCCGCCGAGGAACCAGTCGGTGAGCGCGCCGCCCCGTATGGTGCGGGAGGTCAGGACCTGTCGCTGGAGATGGCCCCAGCGCTCGCCGCTCGCGGGGTCGGGCATTTCCATGCCCTTGTGGTTCGGTGCGAACGCCACGCCGAGGTGGAGCCCGAGGAGCATCTGGTGCAGCAGGGCGAAGGCGAGGGCCTGAAGCGGTGTGAGGAGGGTCAGCAGCAGGGTGAGGTACCCGGCGACGTGGGCGATGAGCAGTCCGCCCTCGGCCAACCGCCCGCCGGCCGGGGCCCTGCGTCCCTGTCCCTGCGGCCGTGAGAAGACGTGCTGGAAGCCGTAGACCTTGAGGGCGATGCCTTCGAGGGTGGTCAGCGGGAACAAGAGCCAGGCCTGGTGCCGGGTGAGCCAGCCGCGCAGTCCGGTGCGGCCCGTGGCGTGGTCCTTGCTGAAGACCAGGACGTCCGGGGCGACATCGGGGTCCTTGTCGACATGGTTGGGGTTGGCATGGTGGCGGTTGTGCTTGTCGTTCCACCAGTCCTGGCTCATGCCCAGCAGCAGGTTCCCGTGGAAGAGCTGGATGATCCGGCCGGCCCGGCGGTCGGAGGTGATCTGTGCGTGGCCGGCGTCATGGGCGATGAACGCCGTGCGCGCGGACAGCACGGCCAAGGGCACCGCGAGCGGGAGCACCCACCAGGACGGGCCGATGAACACGATGCCGGTGACGACGGCGGCCAGAGCGAGGAGATTGACGGTGATGACGCGTGCGTACCACCCGGTGCGGCGTTCCAGGAGGCCCTGTTCCCTGGCCGTCCGCAGGAGCGGCGCGAAGTCGCTGCCTCCGGCCGCGTCTCGGGACGGGCCGCCGAACCGGCCTCCCGAGCGGCTTCCGGTCGGGGCCGAACGCCCGCCCGGCGGCGGGGCCGGCTCGCCGACGGGGGCGATGGCGGGAGCAGTGGCACTGGCCTGGGACATGACGGTCTCCGGTCTCTCGGCCGTCGCGCCGGCCGGCGCGCTCGACCCCTGAACTGCTCTGACGCGTAAATACCAGCAGGTCAGGTTGGGTGTGGGCAGGGCTAGGTGCCCGGTGGCCGTTGAGGGCCGCCGGGTGTCCGGGTCTGCCGG
>NZ_JBHWKX010000101.1:0-19740 GCF_042730885.1 Streptomyces sp. NPDC059909 | reverse complement strand
CCTAGAGAAACGCCTCTCAGGCGCCCTCACCCATGTCCGCGCAGGTCAGACCCCAGATTAGTGACTCTAGGACGCTGAATTACGCGGAACGCAGGCCAGGGCGTGATCCGGTATCGGGCCGGAGAGCCCATCGCAGAGCACAGCACCAGGTCCGCCGCTACCCTCCTGGACCCGCTGGGTCACCCTCGCCATGCTCGCCCACGCCTTCCTCGCCGTCGTCCGTGCCGACAAACACACCCGCCGTCCCGGACCGGCCGACCTGGTCCCGCTGTCCTGCAACGAGATCCAGCGCCTGTTCATCACGCTCGTCGTCCGGCCGGTCCACGATGCATCCCACCGGCTCAGCTGGTCCGACTGGCGGCGCCGCCATCAAGCCCGGTCCCGCACCAGCCATTACCGGCGACAAGCCGCATCCCAGAGATGAAGATCACGATCTACAGCTGGAGTATTAGACGTCACGGTCAAGCATTCGAACAGCACCGCAAGCCTCACAGCTCCTCGTTGCACCGTTAACAAGGAATTAGGCAACGTTCGCCCTGTAGGGCGTGATGGTTGTCGGTCCCGGCTGTGGTCAGCCGTCGCGGGCAAAGGCGTGATGGGAAATCCGCTTCAATCTTCGAGATTGTGACCCTTTGTCGGTCTGAGCCGGTTCGAGTCCGGTAGCCCGCGACGGTGCTGCTTTGCCCTGGGGTAGTGCATGCGGTGTGACGTGTTTGTGCCGGGTGGCTCGTACACGAGCCGCTGGACCGCGCCGGGCGCCCGCCGTGACCGCCGCGCCCGAGCCGGTTGCGGACCTGGTCAGCGCGCTCGGGGATGGTGTGGCCGATGCCGCGCCATCGCAGCCAGGTGCGGATGGCCTTGGAACTGTAACCCTTGTCGCCCAGGACATGGGCAGGCCCCACGCGGGCCGTCCCGGGCCGCGGGGCACCCGTATCGCTTCCATTACGACGGTGAAGACACGACCTAGCGGACCAGCAGCATCACGACGACCATCGCAGTCAGACATGCCGCGGTGAGCGCCGCGATGCGTGACATGCGTCGGCGGGACGGGAGGGGGACGACCTCGAGGTTCGACCGCCCGGGGATGACGTAGAAGACCCGATTGTGGTCGTCCGTGAGCTCCACTTTGGCCAGCGGCAGATGGCGGATGTCCACCCGTCGGGCCACTTCCCCCTTCTGTCGCGTGAGACGGGGCTCGATTGCGGCGCGGTGGGAGGGGGCGAGGTTCTTCGGCAGACTGTCCTGGATGGTGAGCGTGGCCTTTCGCCAATCCCCTCTGCTCTCCAGCTTTGGCCGAAGAAAGATCAGCGGACGTGGTCCCGGCGAGTTCACATCCTCCCGCCGGACGACCCGCCTGATGAGTCCTGCCTGCCAGGTGGTGAGGCTGCCCTTGCCGGCGCATCGGTCGTGGGCCTCCGTTCCCGCACCCCTGCAGGGCTTGCAGGAAACGAACTCTTTCCCATCGCAGTCGGTACACGTGGTGCGTCCGCTGCCGTGGCACCGGGGGCACGCCGTATCGGGCGCGCCACACCTTTCGCACATGACGCGCTCTCCGGGCCGAGTCGGTTTACGACTGCCTCCCGGTTTGGAGGACTTCACGGGGGTGCTGCGCGCTCCGCCGTTGCCGCCGCACTTGGTGCATGGCGTGATGGCGCGGCAGACGGAGCACACCATGGTGGGTTCACACGCGAGCCGCCCCCGGCCTGAGCAGTTCGCGCACGGGACTTTGCCGTTGCCGCAGGGGCAGGACTCCTCACGCACCGACCCGCGCTTCACGAGCTCGACAGTTTTGGGCACGCTCGGATCCGAGGGCGGGGCGAGCGGATACTCGTCCAGAACGTCGTAGACGGGCCGACCGGACACATCGAACACCCCGGGCTTGCTCTCCTTGCTCTCCGTGCGGGACTCCACGGACCGGGTGATGCGGCACTCGAGTACGGGGAGCCGAGTGATGCGGGCGACGCCCGCGAGCCGCATGCGTTCCGCCTCACCCGGGCGGCCGAGGTGCAGGCCGATTGCTTCGAGGATGTCTTCGTCGGACGGTTCGTCTGTCACGGCGGCTCTCTCCCCCTGTGGCCTCCGTGCCCCCGGACCGCGGGCAGGAGATGCTGTCGAACAGTCTCCAAGTGTGACGCACGGCAGGGCTCAGTAGTAGGGGACCTGCATCACCGACACACTCTCCAACTTGCTCCATACGAAGTCGCGTTGACAATCTGACTGACCGTCAGTAGGTGTAGAGGCATGGATAAAGCGGGCGTACGGCTGACCGTTCTTCTGGTCCTCGTGGCCGCAGTCCTCTGTCCGAGCGGCACAACGTCCGCTGCCTCACCCCTCCCCGGCACCCTCTGGTTCGACGAGCAGGCGGGCGCCTCCTTCACGGTCCAGGACGGCCGCTTCGTCGACGGGCTCGGCCGCGAGTTCGTCCTCCGCGGATACAACGTCTCCGGCGAGACCAAGCTCGAGGAGAACGACGGACTCCCCTTCGCCTCCATCGCCGACGCCGAGAAATCCGCAACGGCCCTGCGCGCACTCGGCGGCGGGAACGCCGTGCGCTTCCTGCTGTCGTGGGCACACGTCGAACCCGTACGCGGCCAGGTCGACCACGCTTATCTGGCCGCCGCCACCGCGCAGATGCAGGCCTTTCTCCGGGCCGGCATCCGGGTCTACCCGGACTTCCACCAGGATCTGTTCTCCCGGCACGTGTTCCATGAGGACAGCTGGTACACAGGCGACGGAGCCCCCAAGTGGGTGGTCGATGCGGGCGGTTACCCGCGGGAATTCTGCGGGATCTGCCTGTTCTGGGGGCAGAACATCACCCAGAACCAGGCCGTGACCAGGGCCTCCCATGACTTCTGGCACAACAAGGGCGGCATCCAGGACGCGTTCCTTGCGACGGCACAGACCACCATGGCGTACGTCGCCGAGCACCTCACCGCGGCCGAGTTCGCAGGCGTCGTCGGCTTCGACCCGTACAACGAGCCGCACGCCGGCACGTACGACTTCGGTCAGACCAGCCGTGCTTGGGAGCGCGACATCCTCTGGCCCTTCTACGAGAAGTTCCGCGCCCGAATGGACGCCGCAGGATGGCGCGACAAGCCGGCGTTCGTCGAGCCGAACCTCTTCTGGAACGCCAATCTCGACTTCCAGCGTCAGGAGGGCGGCCTGCTCGACGCGGGTCGGCTCGGCCCGCGCTACGTCTTCAACACCCACTTCTACGACCAGAAGGCGATCTCCGGCGTCTTCATGTGGGGCAAGGCGAAGGACGGCCAGTACGCGGGCGACTTCGGCACCGTCCGAGACCGCGCCGCAGGCGCGGAGACCGCTGCCGTCGTCAGCGAGTTCGGCCACCCGCTCAGCGGCACGGTCTCCGACAAGGCCCCCACGGTCATGAAGGCGATGTACCAGGCACTCGACTCACGGCTTCCCGGCGCGACGTGGTGGTCCCGCCCGCAGGACTCGGGCCCCGTCCTTTCCGGCACGCAATGGCAGTGGGATATCTACAACGGCCGCCACCACGAACTCATGAACGGCAACCCCGACAAGGTCCTCACTGCCGGCGACGCCTGGAACGACGAGGACCTCTCGGCGGTCCGCCTCGACGACACGGGCACCCCGGTCCTCCGCCAGGACGCCCGCCTGCTGGACCGCCTCTACCCCGGCGCCACGGCCGGACGCGTCGTCGCCTTCACCTACGAGGACCGCTCCCGCGACGGCTCCACCATCCTCACCTGGAACCCGGTGCCGTCGTCCTTGCCACGCGTCCGCGAACTCGTCGGCACCGGTCAGTACGGCCTCCTGCTGTGGCGCTCGGACGGCGCATCGGCCCCCACGGAACTGCACCTCCCGGCCTCCTTCACGCCGTCGAACACGACGGTCGTCTCCGACCTGGGCACGGTGCACGCACCTCCGCCCTACGCCGGCAGCACCCCGATCGCCGTGGCCCCCGAACCGGGCGGAACGGGCAGCCGCCGCCTCCTGCTCACCGCGTCGGGCACCGGTGGTGGCCTGCACTATGCACTGGTGACGAACGGGGCGACGACCGTTCCTTCCGAAGACCTGCTGCGTGGTGCGCGCGAGGAGTTGGTGGGGTGGGCGGCGGGGCAGGACTGAGGACCGGTCGGGCCGGCGCCTGCCTTCGCGGGGGCGACCGAGGCGTCGCGTACGGTGTGACGATCTTGCGGTCCGGTGCGCTGGGAGAACTGTGACCCGCATTTCCCTGCGTTCCTGGCTGCTGCTTGCCGTCCCCGTCGTGACGCTCCTGGTGCTCGTCGTGCTGCTCATGAATCCGTCGGCGGCGTGGCCAGGGCGTTCCGTGGGGGAGCGGCCCGCCCCTGGTGAGCGGTTGACGGATGTCCCGATCCCTGGCGGGGGCACGGCCCAACTGTCGACGTGCGGGGTGGACGACGGGCCTCGACCGCTGCCGCGAGGAGAGGGAGAGCGGGGTGACGTCCCGCAGATGGTGCTGACCGGTTGGGGTGTGTACGACCCCGGGTCGAAGGTGAAGGGCGGTCCTACCTTCACCGTTCACATGGCGGTCCGGGCCGGCGAACGGCCGCTGCTCCTCGACGCGCCGGTGGCCAAGGGCCGGGTCACCATTGACCTGTACGGACCCCACGGGGAAGGCCGCCGGGTCAGCGCGCGCGGGCTCAGTGCGACTGTCGTCGACGGCAGCTATCAGGGCAAGCCCCTTGATGTCCCCCCGTCCGGCCGCTTCCGGATCGCTCCCGGCAAGGATTTGCGCCTCGACGTGGTTGTGCCCGCCGCGGCCATCTGTCCGGGCCGCACGATGCGTGACGTGATCGACTGCACGCCGAAGGACACCAACGACGCCGACGACTGCCCGGTGGTGACCCTCACGTTGTCGGACCCGGCGATCCGCGCGTACCGGGCCGCCGAGGCGGACGGGGAAGAGTCCGGGCTCGTCAGCGACCGGCTTGTTGCGATCTCCCTGGAGCCGGATCTCCGGAAGACGTGATGGCCCGCGCACGCGCGCTCGGCCGTCCACCATCGCGGTCCGTCCATCCGGCGCACCCCGGCGTCCCCCGCATCACGTAGTAGAAGCCGACGTCAGCCAGCTCACGCTGCCATGAGCTGTTGCTCCGCTCCTCAAGCGCCCGCCGCGTACCCCCAGAAGTCCCGCATCAGCGCCGGGAAGCTCGGGCCCGCCATCTCCAGTTGGCTGAACACGATCGTGAGCGCGCCCGTCGAAGGGGTGAGGTACGCGGCCGTGCCGGTGCCGCCGACCCAGCCGTAGCGGCCGGGGACGTTCCAGGGCTCGATGGGGTCGACGTCGACCGAGCCGCCGAAGCCCCAGCCCATGCCCTCCAGGAACAGGCCGCTCGCCTTGCGCTGGGGTGGGGTCAAGTGGTCGGTCGTCATCTGCCGTACCGATTCGGGGGTGAGCAGACGGCGGCCGGCCGCCGTCCCCTCGGCGAGCAGCATCCCGTAGAAGGCGAAGCAGTCGTCGACGGTGGAGACCAGGCCGCCGGCGCCGGACGGGAAGGCGGGCGGCTTGCTCCACTGGCCGTCGGGGGCGTCGACCAGTTCGAGGCCTCCTGCCGGATCGGTCCGGTAGTAGCTGGTGAACCGGTCGAGATTGTCGGCCGGAACGGCGAATGCCGTGTCGGCCATGCCGAGCGGCTCGAAGATCCGTTCCGTGAGGAACTCGGGCAGGGGACGGCCGGAGACCCTGGCGATCAGCACGCCCTGGATGTCGGATGTGGTGTTGTACAGCCAGGCGTCGCCCGGCTGGTGCAGCAGCGGGATGCGGGAGAGCCGTGCCATCCACTCGTCGGGCGGCGGCACGAGTTGAGGCTGCGGAGGCCCCTGCTTCAGCTCGCCGAACAGTGGCGCGACGGCCGGGAGCGAGAAGTCGGAGGGAAAACCGTATCCGGCGCGGGAGGTGAGCAGATCGCCCACGGTGATCGGGCGCGCCGCCGGGACCACGTCATCGATGGGACTCGTCGGCGTGCGGACGACGCTCGGTGACGCCAGCTCCGGCAGCCACTGCCCGACCGGATCGTCCAGCGCGATCCGGCCGTCCTCGATCAGCATCATGACCGCTGCGGCGGTGATCGGCTTGGTGACCGAGGCGATGCGGAAGATCGAACCCCTGGCCATCGGCGAGCTGCCGTCCGTGTCGACCGAGCCGACGGCCTGGACCTCGATCCGGTCGCGGTGGGACACCAGGCCCACCGCTCCCGGCAGCGATCCGCTGCTGACATGCTTGTCGAGGATGTCGTGCAGGTTGGTCATCGGTCCGCCTCCTCGCGCGTGTGCTCGAAATCCAGACTTCCGCCGCAGCCGCGAATCATCGGGAAGAATCGGTCAGATGCGCCCGATCGGCCGACTGCCGGTCACGGGAGACTTCGCCCAGGGGCGTTCGCTCGGCCCCGAGTCCGATGGGAGCAGACACGTGACACTCGACGCACCGCGCACCTTCGATCAACGCCGCAAGGATACGCTCGCACGGTTCGAGACCGATGTGGATGTCTGGGTCTCGACGGCGGACGGGACGGGCGTGCCGTGTCTCGTGCCGCTGTCGTTCCTCTGGGACGGCGAGACGTTCCTCCTCTCCACCGCACGTGGCAACCCCACCGCCCGCAACCTGCACGCCAACGGGCGGGCCCGACTGGCCTTCGGGGCCACACGGGACGTCGTGCTCGTGGAAGGCACCTCCACCACGGTGGAGGTCGGGGATCTCGGTCCTGGGGAAGGTGACGCGTTTGCCGCCAGGACCGGCTTCGACCCGCGTGAGATCCGGCCGCCCTACCCGTACTTCCGTATCACGCCCGTCTGGATCCAGGCCTGGCGCGAGGTCAATGAGATCGCCGGGCGCGATCTCATGAAGGACGGCCGCTGGCTGGGATGAGGTCACCGATCCGAACGGGCCGGCGCGGCCGCCCCTTCGCCGAAGTGGCCACCGCCCGTATCCCTGTGCCGCTCGCTCCCGAGGCGGGGCCGGCCTTGACGAGCTCGAGGCGCCTGATCTGCGCAGAACGTGCGCTCTGCCGGATTCCGGCCGAATGCTTACCAGTTGGGTTCCGGCAGGCGCTCTGATGTGCCACACATCTTGCGGCCCTTAGCACGTAGCTGATCACCAGCACAACCTCTCATTTTCTTTCTGTGGCTGGTTATGATCGGCATCTCTCAGGTTCCACCGAATCCGGAACGAGCGTTCCCCCAGCCCCTCCCCAGGAGCTGCGCCCCGACCGGTCGGTGGTCTGTCCAGGCTGCTCCGCTCCCGAGGACTGATGTCTCCCATGGAACCCACAGGGTCGCGAGGCCTGTCGAGGACTCGTCGGCTGCGCACCGTGCGCCTGCGCACGCTGCTCATCTGGCTGGCGGTGGTCCCCGTCGTGGCGATGGGCGCCCAATCCACCGTGACCGCGAACCGATTGCTGGAGCAGGCCGAGCTTCTGCGCGCCGACGTGGAGTCGGGTGAGCGGATCGGTGTACCCCTGTACAGGCTCATGGTGGAGATGCAGGCGGAGCGCACGATGGCTGCCACGCGCTGGGCGGGCTCGTCGGTGTCCGATGCCGCCATGCTGAAACAGCGCGCCGCCACGGACCGGGCCGCGGCCGCGGCCCGCCACGCGGCGGACACCGTGAGCACGGTGTCCGAGGAGGCGGACCGCCGCCTGCTGGAGGTCACGGAGGGCCTCGACGACCTGGACGCCTACCGCGAGCGCACGGATGGCGGCACCGGAAACGCCAACAGCACGCTCGCGTACTACACCGGCCTGATCAGCCAGATGATCCGCTACTACCAGGACGAGCTGAGCCAGACGGAGGACGGCGGGCTGACCCAGGAGAGCCGCGTGGTCGTCGCCATGTTCTCGGCGTCCGAGATGGTGGCCCAGGAGGACATGATCCTCGCTCAGGCCGGGCCGTCCAGGGAGCTGACCACCTCCCGGTTCTCCGACTTCGTCAACGCCGTCGGAGCCCAGCGGTACCTGTACGACATCTGGATCGTGCCGTATCTGCCGGAAGAGCAGAACGACCTGTACGCGCAGATGGTCGGCTCGGCAGCGTGGCAGACCAAGGGCCGCATCGAGAACGCGGTCCTGTCCGAGCACTGGGCCGGCGACGACGGTGTGAAGCTGCCCCGGGAGGTCGACGACTGGCGGGCCGCGCAGGCGCAGTGGGGTCCGCAGCTGAGCAGTCTGAATGCCGACCGGTCCCGGGGACTGCTCGCACGCGCCGACGCCCGCGCTGTGGAGCTCGAGGCAGAGGTCGCCTGGCTGATCACGGGAAGCGCCGGCGCACTGCTGGTCGTCGCGGTCATCGTCGTGTTCACCACGCGCTCGGTGCTGCGCCGCCTGCGCCGACTGCACGAGCGCACGGTGACCATCGCAGAGGAAACGCTGCCGGAGGTCGTCGACCGGCTGCAGCGCGGCTGGCCCGTCGACGTCGACGCACTGCCCACAGTCCGCGGAGAACAGGACGAAGTGGGACGTGTCAGCGACGCGTTCGCCCGTGTTGTCGCCGTGTCCGTCGACGGCCAGAGGCAGCTCGCGGCCGAGCGTCATGGCTTCGGCATGTTCGCCGCGGGCATCGCCTCACGCACCGGAAACCTGGTCAGCCGGCAGCTGAGCCTCACCGAGGAGCTCCAGGACACCTTCGGCCACGACGAAGCACTCCTGGCCCAGCTGATGCGCGCCGACCAGCTGACGGTCGGTATGCGGCGGCAGATCGAGAACCTGCTCATCCTGGCGGGCGGCGAGATTACCGACCCCCACACCGAGCCCATGCGCATCGCCGACCTGCTGCGCGAAGCAGCCGCGGAGGTCGAGGACTTCCGGCGGATCGAGCGGCAGGCGCTGGACGAGATCAGTGTGGAAGCTCCCGTGATCAGTCAGATCAGCCACCTCCTGGCCGAGCTGCTGGACAATGCGACCCGGTTCTCCCCGCCGAGGTCGAAGGTCGTCATCCGGGCCGAGCTGCTGGCTGACGGGCTGTCGATCGAGATCGAGGACCGTGGCCCGAGGGTGACTCCCGCCACCTACGAGGAGATGAACGGACGCCTGCACTCGGCGCCGCCGTACGCCGTCCTGGCGGAGAACGCCCATCGGCTGGGACTCTTCGTGGTCGGCCACCTCGCCGACCAGCTCGGGGCCACGGTCACGCTGCGCAGGTCGGTGTTCGGAGGGACGTCGGCCGTGGTGATCCTTCCCAAGGAGTTGCTGGTGCCGACCGAGAGCGAACCGAAACCGGTGCGCGCGGGGGTCAAACCGGCACACGAGCCCGCTCCCGTGCAGCCCGCTCCCGTGCAGCCCGCTCCCGTGCAGCCCGCTCCCGTGGAGCCCGCCCGCGCGCAGTCCGCCCCTGAGCCGGGCGGCCCCGGCGACGGCAAGCCCGAGCTGGTCCTGCACAAGGGGTCCGGGTTGCCGATCCGCCCGACGCACGAGCGGCCGCAGGAGACCGCGCAGCCTGTTCGCGCCGCCGCAAGGGACGCCGACACGCGTCCGACCCTCCCCGAACGGGTTCCGCAGACCCACATGGCCGAGCAGCTCCGTGCGCCACGACGCGCACCGGCAGCAGCGGCCGTGCAGGACGAGGCAACTCCTGAAGAGGTGGCCGACGCCTGGGCGGACTACGAACAAGGGACCCAGATGGTGGAAGACGAGCTCCGACGGGATCAGCCATGACGACGACATCCAACGACATGATCTACAGCGTCCTGGACAACAACCTGAGCAGGATCGCCGGCATCAAGGGAGCCGTGCTGCTGTCCAACGACGGGATCATGCTCAGCGCCTACCTGCTGGACCGGCCCGAGGGGGAGCGCATCGCAGCGGCGTCCTCCGGAATCGCGGCCACGATGAAGGCCATATCCCGGGAGATCGACGGCGGCCGGGTGATCCGCCAGCTGGTCGAGATGGACGACAGGTATCTCTGCATCGTCGGATGCGGGGAGGGGAGCACCCTCATCGTCGTGACCTCCCGCAAGGCACGGCTCGGGGAACTGGGCGGCGAGGCCGTACGGACCGCACAGGCGCTCGGCGAATGGCTGGGCACACCTGAGCGCACCGAGGCGCCCAGTCGAAATGGCTGACGCGCCGCACCAAGGAGGCCGCCGCCGGACGCGGTTGTACGCCCTGACCGATGGGCGTACGACCGCTGCGCACACTGCGCTGACCATGGACACCACGGTCATGTCGGCGGTCTCTTCGGCTGCCCGCGACGGCCTGCCCAGCGAGTGGCAGGCCATCCTCTCCATGTGTACGCCGCCGAACGGCCGGGCAGTCGCCGAGGTCGCGGCCCGGATGCACATGCGCCTCACTCCCATGATCCTTCTTCTCGGCGAACTGGAGGACCGCGGGCTGATCCAGCACAGGTCGCCCCTGGAAGAGGCCGAGACCACCAATGTCCACGTGCTCATGAGAATCAGGGACAACCTTGCCCGGATATGACACCTCTGCCCAGGAAGCGGCCCCCGTCAAGATCCTGATCGCCGGGGGATTCGGCGTCGGCAAGACGACGCTGGTCGAGACGATCTCCGAGATCGAGCCGCTGCGTACGGAGGAGCTGCTGACGGCCGCGGGCGTCGGCGTCGACGACCTCGAGGGGATCGAATCCAAGGCCCTGACCACCGTGGCGATGGATTTCGGCCGTATCACGCTCGCGGACGCCGGTGTCGTCCTCTATCTGTTCGGCACGCCGGGCCAGGAGCGCTTCTGGTTCATGTGGGACGACCTGCTGAACGGGGCTCTCGGGGCGATGGTGCTGGTCGACACCCGGCGCCTCGACCGCAGTTTCCCGGCCGTCGACTTCTTCGAGAACCGCGGGCTCCCGTTCGTGGTCGGCGCGAACTGCTTCCACGGCGAACAGCCGTACAGCGCCGAGGAGATCAGGGCGGCACTGCACCTCCGTGACCCGGACACACCCATCCTCATGCTCGACGCCCGCTCCCGTGACGACGTGCGCGGAGCCCTGCTCTCACTCCTCGACACGCTGATCGCCGAGGCACGGATGGTGACGCCCGTCTGAAGACGGAGTCGTCGCCAAACTGCAGGCGGCACCAAAGGCTGATCGCGGGGCGTCAGCGCAGTGCAACCTCGCCCGCGTGGACGGCACGCAGGGCGCGCTCGACAGTGTCCTGGTTTTCGCCGACCGGAGCCACGTAGCCGATCACGTCGCGCGCGGCGTCCTCCCCGAGCATTCGGGTGATCACCCACGTGGCGAGATACTGGGACGCCAGGCAACCGCCCGCCGTAGCGATGTTCCCCTCGGCGTGGAACGGCGCGTCCAGCACGGTGACGTCGCAGGCTTCGACAAAGGGCCGGCTCTTCATGTCCGTGCAAGCCGGCATGCCACCCAGCAGCCCGAGGCGCGCCAGCACCAGCGCGCCGGAGCACTGCGAACCGATCAGCTGTCGCGAAGGGTCGAGGGGCAACATGGAGAGCAGCCGGTCGTCGGCGACCACGTCGCGGGTCTTCACCCCGCTACCGATCAGTACGACGTCGGCTTCGGTCACGAACTCCATCGGGCGCTGCCCGGTCACCTCGACGCCGTTCATCGACGTGACCACCGGTGTCGGCGTCGTAATGAAGGCCTCCAAGCCGTCCTTACGGCACCGGTTGATCAGCGCGGACGCGATGAAGCTGTCGAGTTCGTTGAACCCGTCGAAGGTGACCACGGCTACCTGCATCACAACTCCTTCAAGTACGGCATCGGATCTGCAGTCTCCCTGGCGCGCCGTTCCGGAACGAGGGCCAATCAGCGGCTAATGGCCTGCCTACCGCCGCGCTGCGTTCGAGCTCCGAGCCTGAGTCGTTCCTGCAGGCCACCGCGTCGAGCCTCCGCGGCTCGGGGTCCGGGTCCCGGGTGGAGTCCGGGGCAGTGCTCCGGGCCCGGCGGTGCCGCTCAGCCTTCGTACCCGGGCCGGGCGGCGCGTTGCGCGCAGCCCGTCGCCGGGATCGGACATGCTCCTGTGACCATGGGGATGCTCCTCCTCGCCGTCGCGGTGCTCGCCGCCACGAACGTGCTCGTCAACCGGCTCGGGCCCGAGCTGTACGTGCCCGTCTGCGCGGCCGCGGCGGGCGCGCTCGTGGGGATCGCCCGGCTGGCGGGGCTCACCTGGGACGAGCTGGGGCTCGGCGGTTCCTCCGCCCGGCGAGGTCTGCGGTGGGGGCTCGTCCTGGCCGGCGCCGTGATCGTGGTCTACCTGCTGGCGCTGGCCCTGCCGTACACCCGTGAGGCGTTCCAGGACGAGCGTGCAGCCGAGCTGACCGCGGGACAGCTGGTGTACCGCGTGCTGGCGCGGGTGCCGTTCGGGACCGTGTTGTTGGAGGAGATCGCGTTCCGGGGTGTCCTGTGGGGGATGATGCGGCGCCGATGGGGCGCCGCCTGGGCCACCGGCGTCTCCTCGGCGCTCTTCGGGCTGTGGCACATTCAGCCGTCCCGCGGGCTCACACGCTCGAACGCGGCGATGGAGGCGGTCTTCGGCACCGGCGGGACCGCGGTCGCGCTGTCGGTGACCGCGGCGGTCGTGGGCACCGCGCTTGCCGGTGTGGGGTTCTGCGAGCTGCGCCGCCGGTCGGGGAGCCTGATTCCCCCGATGGCGCTGCACTGCGCCCTCAACAGCGCGGGCTATGCGCTGGCGTGGGCGGCCGGCCGCTGGTGGGGCAGCTGACCGCCGCGCAGTTCGGGAATCTCAGATCCTGCTGCCCGAGGCCGTGTCGCTCGACAGGCGCTGGGCGAGGTAGATCGGGATCACCGACAGCAGGACGAGCACGGCGGCGACGACATTGACCACCGGAGCCTGCTGGGGGCGGGCCATGTTGGAGAAGATCCACACCGGGAGCGTCTGTACCCCGGGGCCCGCGGTGAACGTGGTGACCACGATCTCGTCGAAGGACAGCGCGAAGGCCAGCAGCGCGCCCGCGACCAGTGCGGAGCGCACCATCGGGAAGGTGACGTCCCAGAAGGCGCGGAAGGTGTGGGCGCCCAGGTCCATGGCGGCTTCCTCGTACGAGCCGGACATCCGGCGCAGCCGGGCGGCCACATTGTTGAAGACCACCACGATGCAGAAGGTGGCGTGCCCGACGACCACCGTGAACATGCCGAGGCCGACACCCAGCGGTTCGAGCACCGTACGGAACGCGGTGTTGAGTGCGACACCGGTGATGATGCCGGGCAGCGCGATCGGCAGCACGACCACGAAGGAGATCGCCTCGCGGCCGAAGAACCGGTAGCGCTGCACGGCGAAGGCGATGAGCGTGCCGAGGACCAGCGCGATGGCGGTGGCACCGAGGCCCGCCTTGACCGAGGTCCACAGGGCTTCGCGGGCCCCGGCGCTCTGCCAGGCGGCCGTCCACCAGTCGAAGGTGAGCCCGGGTGGCGGCCAGCCCGAACTGCGGTCGGGGTTGAGGGAGTTGACCAGGACCAGCAGCAGCGGGACGTAGATGACCGCGAAGCCGAGCCCGGCGGCGATGCGCAGGGTGATGCGCGCGGGGCGGGAGAGGTTCATCGGGGGGCCTTCGCTTTCACGGGCGCTTCCACAGGGGCTTCCACGGGCGCTTTCACAGACTGCTCAGCGCTCCGGTGCGCCGCACCGCCAGCAGGTACAGGACGATGATCACCACGGGAACGGTGCCCAGCGCGGCGGCCAGCGGCAGGTCCAGCGTGATGTTGGAGTAGATGAGATTGCCGATGAGCTGGGTCTTCCCGCCGACGATCTGGACGGCGATGTAGTCGCCGAGACTGAGCGAGAAGGTGAAGACCGAACCGGCCGCCACGGACGGCAGGATCATCGGCAGGACCACGGACTTCAGGGTCCGTCCGGCCCGGGCGCCGAGGTCCGCCGAGGCGTCCAGCAGGTTCGCGGGAAGCTGCTCGAGTCCGGCGTGGATCGGCAGGATCATGTACGGCAGCCAGAGGTAGGTCAGCACCATGATGGTGGCGGCCAGTCCGTAGCCGGGGCCGTCGAGCCCGAGCGGCTTCAGCGCCCAGTCGAGGAGTCCGTCCTCGGCGAGAATGAGCCGCCAGGCGTAGGCCTTGACGAGGTAGCTCGCCCACAGCGGGGTGAGGATCGCGACGACCAGCAGCGGCCGCCACTTCGGCCGGGCGATCCGGGCCGTGTAGAAGGCGATCGGGAAGGCGATCACCACGCAGATCGCGGTGACCGCGAGAGCGACGCCGACACTGCGCAGGGCGACCTGCCGGTAGACGTCGGTGGTGAACAGGGCGGTGAAGTTGTCGGCGGACCAGATCCTCACCACGTTGGAGGTGAAGGAGTCGGTGGTCCAGAACGCGGACATGAAGAGCACGGCCAGCGAACCGAGGTAGGCCAGGACGAGCCAGGCCAGAGGCGCGGAGAGGAGCAGGGACAGCTGCAGCCGGGAACGGCGGTGCAGAGTCCCGGCGAGCCGCCGGACGAATCCGGCGGCCGGCGCGGTCTGCGTCATGTGTGTGCTCAGCCCTTGATCTCGGTCCAGGCCTGGACCCACTTGGCGTAGGGCACGCACTTGGTGTCCGTACGGCCGTCGATGCACTGGTCGATGGGGGTCGTCCAGAAGTGGACGTTCTTCCAGTACGCCTCGTCCTCCGCGTGGAAGGTGGTGCAGTGGTTCTTGTCCGCGGTCAGGGCGCAGGCCCGGGAGTTGGACGGAGCCTCACCGAAGTACTCGGCGACCTGGGCGTTCGCCTTCGGGGAGATGATCCAGTCCAGCCACTTGTAGGCGCAGTTGGGGTTCTTGGCCTTGGCGGAGATCATCCAGGTGTCCGACCAGCCGGTGGCACCTTCCTTCGGCAGCACCGCGTCGACAGGGGCCTTCTCTGCCTGGGCGGCGTTGACGATCACCTGCCAGCTGGTGCCGACCACCGAGTCGCCGCTCTTGAACGCGGAGATCTCCTTGAGGTAGTCGCTCCAGTACTCGCCGACGTTGACGTTCTGCTCCTTGAGCAGCGCGACGGAGGCGTCGAACTGCTTCTGGTCCAGTGCGTACGGGTTCTTGATGCCGAGCTCGGGCTTGGTCTTCATGAGATACAGCGCGGCGTCGGCGATGTAGATCGGGGAGTCGTACGCCGTGACCTTGCCCTTGTACGGCGAGGCCTCGTCGAACACCACGGACCACGACGTCGGGGCCGGGGTGACCTTCTCCTTGTTGTACATCAGCACGTTGGCTCCGCGGCCGTGCGGGATGCCGTACGAGACGCCGTTGACGGTGTTCCACTGCTTGTTCTTGAGACCGGGGAACACGTCCTTGTAGTTGGGCACGAGGCCGGTGTTGACGGGCACGGCGTCGCCGGACGCGATCAGCCGCAGTCCCGCGTCACCGGAGGCGGAGACCGCGTCGTACTGACCCGTCTTCATCAGGCTGACCATCTCGTCCGAGGTGCCCGCGGTCTTGGTGTTGACCTGGCAGCCGCTCTGCTTCTCGAACTCGGTGACCCAGTCGATCTTCGGGTCGTTGGAGCCGTCCTCGGCGTAGCCGGCCCATGCGATCAGGTTCACCTGGCCTTCGGACGTGCCGAGCGTCTTCTGGGCGCTGAGCTTCGGCGGGGTGAAACCGCTGCCGCCGGGCGCACCCTTCGGGCTGTCGGAGGAGCCGCAGGCGGATATGAGGAGCAGGGAGCCGGCGGCGGTGGCGGCCATCAGCGATCGGTTCAGGCGCACGGGGATCTCCACGGGTGAGGAAGGGGACGGGGTGGGAGGAACTGGGCAGCGGGAGGGAGCGGTGGCGGGAGTGAGCGGGAAGAGGAGCCGGCGGGGAGCGGGAACGGGGAGGTGGTGGGGCGGAACGGGGGAGCGCGGCCCTTGCATGTGCGTCACGCCGACCGCACGTGCCTCGCGCCCTTCGCTCAGGTCGTCTGCTTCGCCTCGGGCACCAGGAAGTTGTGGCGGTTGTGCCACTGGAGTCCGACGCGGGAGCCGCGGTAGGCGGCGACGTCATCGGACGAGGTCTCCAGGTTCTGCTGGAGCGCGGTGAGGCGCCCCCCGGCGTCGAGATCCACCAGGAAGCGGGTCGCGTCCCCCAGGTAGACGGCCTCCGCGACGGTGCCGACAGCGGTGGAGTGGTCCGGCGTGCCGACCGCCGCCGGCTCCTTGAGCACGCGGATCTTCTCCGGACGGATGCTGTACGTGCCGGCCGTGCCGACCACCTGCTCGGCGGCCCGGCCGGTCAGCAGGTTCGACGTGCCGACGAAGCCGGCGACGAATGGCGTGGCGGGCCGCTCGTAGATCTCGGCCGGGGTGCCGACCTGTTCGACGCGGCCCTTGTTGAAGACGGCGATCCGGTCGCTCATCGTCAGCGCCTCCTCCTGGTCGTGCGTGACGAAGACGAAGGTGATGCCGACCTCGCGCTGGATCGCCTTGAGTTCGACCTGCATCTGCTCGCGCAGCTTGAGGTCCAGGGCGCCGAGCGGCTCGTCGAGCAGCAGCACCTTCGGGCGGCCGACCAGGGCGCGGGCCAGCGCCACGCGCTGGCGCTGGCCGCCGGAGAGCTGCGACGGGCGGCGGTCGCCGAGACCTTCCAGCTGTACGCGCGCCAGCGCGTCACGGGCCTGCTCCAGACGCGCGGCCTTCGGCACCTTGCGGATCTTCAGGCTGTAGGCGACGTTCTGCTCCAGCGTCATGTGCGGGAAGAGCGCGTAGTCCTGGAAGACGGTGTGCACATCCCGCTCGAACGGGGCGAGGCGGGTGACGTCGGATCCGGCGAGCTCGATGGTGCCGGCGGTGGGCGGCTCGAACCCGGCGATCATCCGGAGCACCGTGGTCTTTCCCGAGCCGGAGGGGCCGAGCATCGAGAAGAACTCGCCGTCCGCGATGTCCAGGTCGACGCCGGCCACCGCCTCTGTCCGGCCGTATGCCTTGCGCAGGTTCCGGAGCCGGATCGTCATTCCCTCCATGAGCGGGGGACCTTTCTGCTGCGGTCGTCGGATGGCGTGTGTCTCGGCGCTGTCGACCGGCGCAGTTGCCCGGCGTTGCCCGTGTCGGCGTCCGGCGCTGCCGGGTGCGAGCGAAAACATATGAAGTCATAGTTCAAAGCTCAAGACCCCTCTAAGGTAAAGGCTGAGTCAATCCGCAGGGTGGTGGTCGTGAACCGAGACAAAGCCGACGTCCGCAGAGCCGTTTTCACGCCTGTCGACACCCGGGCCCGCGTGGACGCCGTCGTGCGTCGCCTGGCTGATGCCATCGAGCTCGGGCTGCTGGCCGACGGCGAACAACTGCCGGGCGAGACCGACCTCGCCGCGCAGCTCGGTGTCTCCACCGTGACCTTGCGCGAGGCGCTGATGGCCCTGCGCCAGCAAGGTCTCGTCACCACGCGCAGAGGCCGCGGCGGCGGCACCTTCGTCACCCTGCCCGACGGGCCGACGGAGGAGCGGCTGCGGGCCCGGCTGGCCGACTGGAGCACCGAGGAACTCCGCGATCTCGCCGACCACTGGGCCGCGGTCTCGGGAGCCGCCGCCCGGCTCGCCGCCCAGCGCACCGAGCCGGACGACCTGCAGCCACTGCGCAGGACCCTGGACGAGCTGACCGACGCCGCGGAGCCGTCGGCCCGCAGCCGGATCTGCTCGCGCTTCCACGTGGAACTGGCCGCTGCCGCCCAGTCCGCCCGGTTGACCCGCGAGGAGGTCGCCATCCAGACCGAGGTGGGGACCCTGATGTGCCTCATCCTTGACGATGATGGATATCTCATGGAGGTGACCGATCGTCACCGCGCTGTGATCTCCGCCGTGCAAGATGGTGCGGGCGAGCGTGCCAGAGCCCTGGCGGAACAAGGTGTGCAGGCCTCCTTGACACGCCTGATCGGACTCCGACTCCGCTCCGCCGGCGGCGCGCGCGGTCTCCGTCCCGAGGAGGGCTCCCATGGCCAGCAGTCCCCGACTCGTGAGCGCGGCGGCAGCCGCTCCTGACGAAACGGTCGCCGACGTGGCTGCCGGAATCCGTGACGCCCTCGAAGGTGTCTTCGACGCCGTGTCCCGGACGTGCGCCGACACCCAGGCGCTCCTCGGCTCGGTGTCGGCCGAGGGGCGCCGGCCCGTCTCCGCCGACCTCGCCCCGATGCGGCCCGGTCTGCACGAGCGGCTCGGCCGGTACGAACTGGTCTCGGGGATCGGGTTCGTCGCCGTACCCGGGTTGCTCGCCGATGTGTCGGCCTGGCTGGAGTGGTGGCAGACCGACGGGAACGGCCACGTCCGTCCGCTGGTGCCCGACCTTGATCCGCAGCACTCCGCGTACTCGGACTACACCCACTGGGACTGGTTCACCCTGCCGAGGGACACCGGGCGGCGAGCGGTCGCGGGACCCTATGTGGACTACCTCTGTTCCGACGAGTACAGCCTGACCCTCTCCGCGCCGGTGACCGTCGAAGGCCGGTTCGTGGGCGTGGCCGCTGCCGACGTGTACCTGCGGAACTTCGAAGCCGCCGTACTGCCCCTGCTCCAGCGGCTGACGATTCCCGCTCGGCTGGTCAATGCACGGGGCCGCGTCGCTGCGTCCACCGACCCGCACCACCTCGCCGGTTCGCTCACCAAGAGCGCCGCGTTCGCCACCCTGCCGGCCGGCCCCCAGCACTCCACCGTCCACGACGGGTTGCGCCTGTATCCGTGCGACGGTGTTCCCCTGGTGCTCGTCACAGAAGCCGCGTGACGGTTCGGGGCAGCACCGGTCACCCCGGTGCGGCCCGAGTTCAACGGGGGAGCACTCCGCCCCGGGTGAACAGACGGCCGGGCAGCGGAAATCAGGGCTGGGTGCACCAGGCCATGGCGCCGTTCACATGGACGCCGATCCTGGGTGCGTCCACGAAGGCCGCGTTCGTGCCGCGGCTGTAGTCGTCCGCCTCGTTGAAGTTCGACCAGTCGGAACGGTGGACGCGGAGCTGGATCTCCCCGGTGGAAGCCCCAGCGGCGAGCGAACCCCGGAGAGGTTCACCTTCAGACAGTGATCGGCGCCGGTCGCCGAGCCGTTGACGACCACCGAGTGGATGAGGGTGGAACAGCCCAGCTGCGCCCAGTCGCACCAGTGGCGTACGAACTTGCACTGTCGGCGAACCAGTAACGGACCTCCACCCCGGACAGGCTCTGTGCCCCGGCGCCGGTGTTGACCAGCTGGAGACTCATCCGGATCACGTTGTCCGTGGCGTTGGTGCCACCGGTCTTGTACTGCACCTTCAGATTGCCGTTGCCGGTGCCACCCTGTGTCGTCCGGCCGGTGACCGGATCGGTCTGCGTCGTACTGCCAACTGAGGTCCCCCGCCACCGCTGCCTCAGGGTGCGACCGTGTCACTGTGACGGCTTCATGTGAGCCGTGGATAGGCTCGCTCGGCCCGTGTGCCCGAGCGGTTCGCCCGGTCAATGAAAGAGGACGATGAGATGTCTGTGCATGTGATCGTGTTGCCAGGAGGCGGCTACGAGCTGCACGCCGAGCACGAGGCCCAGCCGATCGTCGATTGGCTCGAAGGTTACGAACTGCTCGGGCTTGAGTCAACTCTAGTGAGTCTTATAGCCTCTGAGTGGCTGTTATGGTCACTGCATGAACCTCAAGGAGTGGGCGAAGGTGAACGGTGTGCACCCGCATACCGCCTATCGCTGGTTCCGTGAGGGGACGTTGCCGGTCCCGGCCGAGCGGGTCGGACCGCGCACGATTCTGGTCAACGTTGAGGCGAATTCCTTACCGGCCGTGACGGGCGGTGTGGGTCTCTATGCCCGCGTGTCGTCGCACGATCAGAAGTCTGATCTTGAACGTCAGGTTGCCCGGCTCGCACAGTGGGCTGCCGCCGGCGGCCACCGTGT
>NZ_JBHWKX010000100.1:0-19833 GCF_042730885.1 Streptomyces sp. NPDC059909 | reverse complement strand
TGGTTGGTGTTGGCGGCATGGCGCGTCTCGCGCCGGTTGCGCTTCTTCAACAGCCGCTTGGCAGACTTGGTGCCCTTGGCCTGGAGCTTGCGGCGAAGGCCCGCTTGCCGCTTGCGGTGCCGGTTCAGCCCACGCCCGGCCGCCTGGTAGCCGGTGGACGTGGTGGGAGCCCGGCGGGGACGCAATCCACTTTCAGGACGCCAACAACCGCACCGACAGCCCGCTGCGCTTTGTCGTGGCCATGCCGATGGCTCGCGGCCAGCCGTTGCTGGTCTTCCTGGACGACGAGCTTCAGCAGAGCGGTTGGGTAAGGCGTTCACCAGCCTGAGGGCGAGGGCGAGAGCCTGCTCGCAGCCCGTGGCTGGCGTTCAGGCCAGGTAATGTCCGACCTGGCTGCCGGGCGCCTTCTCTACGTCGCTATAGCCCCGCGACACCTGGCGAATCGAACCAGCAGGCAGAATCTGCAGAAGCGCGTGCGGGTAGTCGTCAGCTACCTGGCCTTCAGCGTTCCCGCCGTGCTGGCGGGACTCGCCGTGCACATCCCTCAGCCTGCGCACCACAACGACCGGCTACGGCGCCACGGTGATCTTCCTGGCGCTGCTGGCCACCGTCACCGGCACCGCCCTCCGCATACCCGCCGCCTCGCCATTGTTGATAGCGGCCTCCTCCGACGACCTGGCCGCTATCGCCCCTTCCCGCCCGGGGACGCCGGCTTCCCGGTGATCTTCCGGTTCTCCCAGTGGAAGGGCTGGGACTTCGGCGCCCGGCCGGCCGACACGCCCGGCGAGCCGCAGGCAGTGCTTGCCCCCATAGTCGATGCCGGAGTCAACGCGTTTCCCCCTTCCACCCGCCGCTCTTGGGAGCCGGCATTCGAGGGGTCCGACCTCAACCTTGCGGCATGGGCGAGGAAACTCACCGGCAAGGCGGGCATCACCGTCGGCTCGGTCGGCGGCCTCGCCGATCCCGAATGGGCCCGGAAGGTGTTGAAGGGCTGGATGGAAGGCTTCGTTTCGTTCACAGCCGAAGCAGAGAAGACGCTGTCCTGGCCCTCCCCCGCCCACGTCGGCGTGCCGCCCATCAGCGGACTCACGGATCTGAGTTTCCACTCGTGCACCATGGGCTCGGCGGGCGGGCCCATCACATGGTTGTTTCCGTGCTTGTCGGCCAGCGCGGCGGCGGAGCTCTCAACACTGAGACGCTCACCGCCAACAGAGCATTGTTCAACCTGAAGTTACAGGTCACGGCGTTGACAACGCCCGGATACGCTCCCATCTCCAGCTCTGCCGGCTCGCGTTGCTGCCGGTCCGCATCGCCGAGCCCCTGCGACGACACCTGGGCCAACCTGCGCGAGGACTCCAGCGCATCCACGTCGGCACCTTCACCGGCCCCGCCGGCACCTTCCGCCAGCGCACCGAGACCGGCGACGCCTCGTCGGTCTGCGCCGCGAGGGCCCGGCTGCCGCTTCCCCGGGTTGTTGGCCGCCGTCCTCCAACAGGCCGGGGCGAGCCCCTTGGGCCGGGCTGCCCCGACCGCGTCGCATTCACGCTGATCAAGCGTCTGGGATTCGAGCAGTGTGTTTGCGCGATCAACGGCGTCGTCAGCTGTGGTTCTCCTGCAGGATCGCCGCGGTTTCGGCTGCTGCCTGCTGCAGGAGGTCCCCGAGGTGGCGGATGTCGGGGCGCCGGGATGTGCCGCTGCGGCTGACGGTGTAGACGGTGCGGGTGACGGGGTGGAGGAGGGGGTGCAGACTGATCGGCCCCGGCGTCGGGTCCGGGAGGGTCATGCGGGGCAGGAGGGCCGCTCCCGCTCCTGCGGCAACCAATGCCGCCAGTACGGAGAAGTCGCTGCTGCGGGACCGGATGGCCGGAACGAATCCGGCCGCACCGCAGGCCCGCTGGATCATCTCGTAACAGGACGTCTCCGGGCCCGGCGTGAGCCAGGAGCTGCCGGAAAGGCGCGCCAGGTCCACGGGTTCACCCGGCCCGATTCCCATGCGGGTGGCGTGATCGGGGTGGAGTGCGAGCAGGACGGGTTCCTCGAGGAGCTTGTTCTGCTCGCATCCGGTGGGGAAGTCCCGCGGCAGAACCGTGTATCCGTGGACGACGGCCAGATCGACGTCCCGGCGGCGCAAGGCTTCCAAGGCCGCATCGGGCTCCTGCTCGACGAGCTCCAGTGTCAGCGAGACGTCGCCTTCTTCCCCCGTGCCGAGGATGCGTTTCCACAGCGGAGCGATCAAAGTGCGGGCGGCGGAGGAGAAGGCGGCGATGCGGACGATGCCGTGACCGCCACCCCGGATGGCCTCCAGATCGGACTCGGCGGCAGCCAGATCACTCAGCACGATGTCGGCGTGGGACACCAGCAGCTCACCCACATGGGTCAGACGCAGGGTGCGCCCCTGCTTCTCCACGACGGGCAGCCCCACTTCCCGTTCCAGCGCCGCGAGTTGCTGGGAAATGGCGGGAGCGGTCAGATGCAGCGCCTGCGCCGCGGCCGCGACCGTGCCGTAGGTGGACAGGTAGTGCAGGATCCGGAGTCGTCTCACATCAAGCATGAAGATTTCCTTATGCATCGCCCCTGAACAATCAAGCATAGCCTTCCGTCGATCAGAGGGCCGCCCCAGTCTCGCGACGTTCCCCGGCGACCCGTCGCCTCCAGGGCCCGCCCGCACCCGCTGGAGTCATCGACCGCGTCACACTGCGATTGATTCAGCGATACTTCTCAATCACGCAAGAATAACTAACTGGATCTTTTGCTTTATCCGGCGCACCGTAGGAGACGTGAACACACGCATCGGCTCCCGCAGCTTCCTCGCCCTGGTGGGCGTCGTCGTGCTCTGGGCCTCGGCATTCCCGGCCATCCGCGTCGGGGTCGACGGCCTCGGGGTGGCGGCGCTGTCCTTCCTGCGGCTGGCCATCGCCGCCGTCGCCTTGGCGGTGGTCGCGCCGTTCCTCGGGGTCCGGCGCCCCCGGCCCCGGGACCTGCCGCTGATCGTGCTCGCCGGCGCAACCGGCATGACCGCCTACCAGGTACTGCTCAACTGGGGCGAGGTCCATGTCTCCGCGGGCACCGCGAGCATGCTGATCTCCATCGCTCCCGTCTTCAGCGTCCTGCTGGGCAGGGCGTTCCTGTCCGAACCGGTCACCCGCCAGGTGGTCATCGGCAGCGGCGTCGCCATCGGCGGTTCCGTGATCGTCGCGCTCGCGGGCGGCTCCGCGGGTTTCTCCGCCGGCGCGCTCGTGGTCCTCGCCGCCGCCGTCGTGCAGGGCGTGTACCACGTCGTCTCCAAGCCCCTGCTGCGCCGCTACAGCGGCCTGGAGGTCGCGACGTACGCAATGGTGGCCGGCACCGTCCTTGCCCTGCCGCTGCTCCCGGCGACCCTGCGCACCGTCGCCACCGCCCCACCGGGAGCCCTCGTATCGGTGGCGTACCTGGCCCTGCTGCCCTCCGCCCTGGGATTCGTCATCTGGGGCTACGCCGTGGCCCGGCTGCCGCTGAGCGTCTCCACCGCCGCCCTGTACCTGGTGCCGCCGGTCGCGCTCGTCGTCTCGTTCGTGTGGCTCTCCGAAGTCCCCCACCCCCTCGAGGTGGCCGGCGGCGTCGTCATCATCAGCGGTGTCGTGCTGATCAACCGCCGCTCCGCCGCACCCACCCGTGCAGAGCACGCCCCGGCCACCGCGCAGCACCAGGTGGATTCCGCCACGCGGCCCGTCGCCCGGCTGCACCGGCCCGCCGGTCCCACAGCCGCCCCCGACCACCGACGGCATCCGGGCTCGACGAACCCCGCCGACCACACCACCCACGGCGCCCCGATCCCGGAGCCCGACCGGCTTCGAGTACCTCACCGCACAACCGCCTGCCACACCCTGCAGTCGCCGTCCACCCAAGGAACGCAATCATGATCGACCTTCGTAGTGACACCTGCAGCCGCCCCACCCCCGCCATGCGCCGTGCCATGGCACAGGCGGAGGTGGGTGACGACGTGTACGGCGACGACCCCACGGTCAAGGCCCTGGAGGAGAGAACAGCACAACTCCTTGGCAAGGAGGACGCCGTCTACATGCCCACGGGCACGATGACCAACCAGGTCGGCATCCGTGTGCACACCGAGCCCGGAGATGCGGTGCTGTTCGAACAGAGCGCACACGTCTACCTACTGGAGGGCGGCGCCCCATCGGCCTACTCCGGAGTGCTGCCCCGCCTGCTTCCGGGAACACGGGGAATCTTCACCGCCGATGCCGTTCGCACCGCCGTGGGGTCCCCACACCCCTTCTTCCCCTCGACCGTCCCGGCTCCGGTGCGCCTGCTGTGCGTGGAGAACACGCACAACAGCGGCGGTGGCACCGTCTGGCCGCTGGAGGACATCCAAGCAGTCGCCGCTGCGGGCCGTGAGCGAGCACTGGCCCTGCACCTGGACGGGGCGCGGCTGTGGCACGCGAGCGTTGCCTCCGGGGTCGGCGAAGCCGACTACGCCGCGCCCTTCGACACCGTCAGCGTGTGCTTTTCCAAGGCACTCGGCGCCCCGGTCGGATCCTGCCTGGCCGGGCCGGCCGACCTGATCGCCCGCGCGAGGCGTTTCAAGCAGCAGATCGGAGGCGGATTCCGACAGGCGGGCATCGTCGCCGCCGGCGCCCTGCACGCTCTGGAGCATCACCGCGAGCGCCTGGACGAAACGCATGCGCACGCCCGGTGGTTCGCCGAAGGGGTGGCGTCCCTCAAGGGAGTCGATCTGGAACCGTCCACGGTGCAGACCAACATCGTGCGGTTCCGCCTGACGAACGCCAGGGCCGCGGTGTTCGTCGAGGAGATGCACCGCCGGGGAGTCCACATGCTGCCCTCAGGTGAGGACGGGGTCAGGGCCGTGTTCTACCTGGACATCGGCCAGGCGGAGACGAACACGGCGATCGCGGCGATCGAGGAGACTCTGACCGAACGGAAGTGAACCAACCGGGCGCGCTGTCACCCATCCGGCACCCGTCCCGATCCACAGCCACCTGCACACCTGCACATGCCACAGCAACCGTGGCGTCCCCCACCGGGCCTTGTTCCACCAGCGGCCGGCACCTGAAACTCCCGGAGGGCACCTTCGACGGTGCGCGCCGGACGATGGAGGTCAACTACTTCGGCACCTGGGCCGTTTCCCGGGCGTTCGCCCCGATCCTGGCCCGCAACGGCGGCGGCGCCCTGGTGAACATGCTGTCGCCGGCGTCCTCGGTCGGGCAGCCTCTGTTCCCCGGCTGTGCCGCCGCCAAGGCAGCACAGTGGTCCTTGACGGACTCATTGCGGCAGGGCCTACGCGAACAGGGCACCTTGGTGATGGGGTCCACGCCGGCTTCGTGGACACCGACCTCAGCGCCACGTCGGACGCACCGAAGATCAGCGCGCCCGACGTGGCCGAGCAGACCCTCCAAGCCATGGCCCGCTCGCTCTTCCGGCCGGCGCCGCCGACCCGATCAGAGACCGGCGAGCACCGCGAACGGGTCGGCCGCACCGCCGTTGTCGAGCGCGGCGATCCTGCGGCGCAGGGTGAACGCGGCCCCGGGGGCGAGCGTCACCCGGCGTTGGCTCATCACCCAGATCCCGCACGCGTACGCGGTGAAGCCGGGCTCGTCGTAGAGCAGACCGTACGTCTGCCCGTCCGACCCGGTCATGCCGATCCACGGCGCGGTCGGGGTGAGGTCGGCCGGTGCCGAGGCGGTCACGGTGCCATGGCCGGCGACGCCGCTGCGCTGGCCTGCGCCGTCGTGGTCCAGCACATCGCCCACATAGAAGGTGCAGGCGGCGGGGCCGCGGTTGGTGAAGGCGCTCTCGGCGGTGACCCAGGGCTCGTCCTGGCGGACCGAGTAGGTGGTGACCACCTCGAGGTCCGGAAGCTGGGTGCTGACTCCCGTGGCCCGGGCCGAGGCGACCGGGCCCTCGGCGGAGAGCACCTCCAGGGCGGTGGAGCGCACGGTCAGCTGCTGCCAGGCGTTGGAGCCGCGGGGCTGTGCCACCGACGCGTACGGCAGGTTCATCCAGTCCAGCTGGTCCAGATGGCCGATGGCCGCGAGGTCCAGCGGCTTGCCCAAGGTCGCTCCGGGCAGCTGCGGGTCCTGGGAGCCGGCCGAGACGGCAAGCGCCAGCAGGTTGTTGGACAGCACCACGTCCGAGGCCGTCGCCTGGGACTGCGGGCCGGGCACCGAGTGGCCGGTGCCCGCCCGGACCGCGGCGCGCACCAGAGCCACGTCACCTCTGGTCTGGACGCCCTGGCGCACGGCCGCCACAGCCGTCACCGGTTCGTAGCCGACGCCGTTGACGGCGACCGTGTACTCGCCGGGCGGCGCGAAGGCGAGGTACTCGCCGGTCGCGTCGGTGGTGCTGGTGGCGAATCGGGTGCCGTCCGCCCCCGTGACCGTGACCTGGACGTTGGCCAGCGGGACGCCGGTGACCCGGTCGGTGATCCGGCCGACCAGTCCGTCGCCGGCATCGATCCGCTCGGCGCCGGGTATTCCGTCCCGCACCTCGAAGGCGGCGAGGGTGAAGGCGGGAGAGGCCGCGTCGCCGCCCTTGAGAACGATCCGCAGGTCGGCTCGCCACCGCTCGGGTGTCACCTCGCACATCACATAGCCGCGGTAGGTGCCGTTGTAGAACTTCACATGCGGGTTGGCGACCAGGCCCGCCCGGACGTCCGCATCCCAGCCCGCGCCGGAGGAGATCGAGGTTCCGACGAACTCGGTCGCGACGACCGGGGAGTTCGGGTCGTCGAAGTCGGTCTTGAGGTCGTTGACCCAGTGAGTGTGCCAGTCGCCGCTGAGCACCACCGGGTTGGAAACCTGGCGGTCGGCGACGAAGTCGAGGATGCGGGCCCGCGCCCCCGCGTATCCGTCCCACTGGTCCAGGTTGACGATCTTCCCGGGACCGAGATCGTAGTCGAAGGCGGCCATGATGGTCTGCTGGGCGATGACGTTCCAGCGAGCCTTTGAGTGGTCCAGGCCGTCCAGGAGCCACTTCTCCTGCTCGGGACCGGTCATCGTGCGGGTGGGATTCCAGACCTCAGGGCCGGGCTCCTTGCGCCCGTCCCCGTACGCCTGGTCGGTGCGGTACTGACGGGTGTCGAGCACGCTGAACTCTGCGAGCTTGCCGAAGCGGAGCCGACGGTAGATCGGCATGTCCGGGCCCTCGGGACGGTGCTCGGGGCGGAGCGGCAGGTGCTCGTAGTAGGCCTGGTAGCCGTTGCCGCGGCGCTCCAGGAACGGGCGTCCGTCCCCAGCACCGCCCGGGACGTCGGCCGCGTAGTTGTTCTGGACCTCGTGGTCGTCCCAGGTGACGATGAACGGGAAGCGGGCGTGAGCGGCGCGCAGGTCCGGGGAGGTCTTGTAGAGGGCGTGCAGTCGGCGGAACTCGGTGAGGCTGCCCTTCGACGTCTCGTAGATGTAGTCGCCGAGGTGCAGCACGAAGTCGAGGTCCTGCTCGGCCAGATCGCGGTAGGCAGGGTAGGCGCCTCCCGTCCAGGACTGGCAGGAGACGAACGCGAACCGCATGCTGTCGGCCTTCGCCCCTGGCGACGGCATGGTACGGGTCCGGCCTGTGCGGCTGTGGACCCCGTCGTACCGGAAGCGGTACCAGTACCAGCGGTCCGGCGCCAGGTCGTCGACGACCACATGCACGGTGTGGGCGGACTCGGGCAGCGCGGTCACCGAGCCGCGTCCGACCACCTGCTGGAACGATTCGTCGTGCGCCACTTCCCACTGGACCTCGACGGGCGCCGCGACCATGCCGCCGGTCTCGGCGTTCAGGGGGTCCGGCACGAGGCGGGTCCACAGGACGACGCTGTGATGGTCGGGGTCGCCGGAGGCGACGCCGAGCGTGAAGGGGGCCGGGTCCAGTTCCGCGGCTCGCGCCGAAAGTGCCTCGGTGAGCTGGCCTGCGGCGAGGACGCCCAGGGTGCCGCCCGTCAGGGCAAGGAATCTGCGGCGGTCAAGGGTTCGCAATGGGTTGCTGGTTGTCACGTCCGAGGAGCCTGCAACACCCGCATTGCCGGGTGGGTGGCGCTGCCGCGAACAAGGAGTGTCGAAGGCGTGTCGGACGAGTCGGCCCGCAGGCGGCGGATTCCGCCTGCAGGCACCGGTGAACGGGTGCTGCTGGTCGCCACGTACTGGCCGTACGACCCTGACCATGCGGCAGCTCGCGCCGTTGTTCAGGGTCTCGAAGTCCGCGGCCGACCGTTGTTACAGCCCCTCCCCCTGAAGCATCCGGTCACGTCATTGATGCATCAGCTCTTCCGGGCCTCGATGAGGAATCGCTGCGAGTAGGCGACGAAGGGGCCGTGGCGCTCGATGAACGCATGGAGCTCTGCCAGACGGTCGCGATAGGCATCCGCCGTGAAGTCCGGGACGATCCAGATCACTTTGCGCAGGAAGTGGACCACCGCGGCGATGTCGTAGAACTCCATCCGGAGCGCTTCCTGGCGCAGGTCGACAACCTCCAGCCCCGCCGCCTCCGCGCCGGCCGCGGCCGCCATCGGGCTGACTCCGGCGGTGGTCGTCAGCGGACCGACGGGCGGGCGGATCGAAGCCCGCTGCTGATGGTTCCCCATCAGGTACTCGGTCAGCTCCCGCACCGAACCCGAGCCCACCTGCTGGGAGAGGTACGTGCCGCTGGGGCGCAGGACCCGGCGGACCTCGTCCCAACGGGTCACCACCGGATGACGGCTGACCACCAGGTCGAAATGGTCCGACGGGAACGGCAGATCGGCGGCATCGTCGACCTCGACGACAGTGGCATCGAACCTCGCCAGGTTGCGCCGGGAGATCTCCACGTTCGGCGGCCACGATTCCGTCACGGCCAGAACCGGCGGAGCCACAGGAACCGACGCCAGCACTTCGCCCCCACCGGTCTGGATGTCCAGCGCCGCCTCGGCCTCCGCCATCCGGGCCGCGAGCAGCTTCGCATACCCCCAGGACGGACGCTGTTCGGTCGCACGACCGTTGAACCAGGAGAAGTCCCACCCTTCCGTGGGGACGGCTTCACCTTCGGCGATGAGATCTTCGAACCTGGACATGCGGCGAGGATGCCAGAGGGCACATACGCCCGCACCGGAATAACGGCGCCATGCGGCAGACCTGGTCCCCCCTTGCAGTCAAGGCCGACCGCCTGTCTGGAGCCGCACCAGATTCTCTGACTAGAGTCAGAGAATGGATGCGACGCAGATCGATCAGGTGCGACGGTTCAACCGCACCGTCACCGAACGTGTGGGGGTGCTCAACGAGCACTACCTGGGCCGTGACCGGCCCATCGGTCAGGCCCGGCTGCTGTGGGAGATCGGCGAGCGGGGCCAGGACGTGCGGCGACTGCGCGAGCGCCTCGGGCTCGACTCCGGATACGTCAGCCGGCTGCTGCGCTCCCTGGAGACCGACGGCCTGGTGACGGTGGAGCCGCAACTCCGGGACAAACGGGTGCGCACCGTCCGGCTCACCGACGCGGGACTCGCTGAACGTGCCGTACTCGACGGCCGCAGCGACGAGCTGGCCGGCTCCCTGCTGGAACCGCTCAACACCGACCAGCGCGCCCGGCTGGTCGCCGCCATGGCCGAGGTCGAGCGATTGCTGACCGCCGCAACGGTCGCGCTGGAGGTCGTCGACCCGGACCACCCCGACGCCGAACACTGTCTGCGTTCCTACTTCACCGAGTTGCAGGAGCGCTTCGAGACCGGCTTCGACCCCGCGCGGAGCCTGCTGCCCGACGCGGGCGAACTCCGGCCGCCACAGGGCATGTTCCTGGTCGCCCGCCTGCACGGAGAGCCGGCCGGCTGCGCAGGTCTGAAGCTACTGCCCGGCGCAGCGGCCGAGATCAAGCGCATGTGGGTCGCGCCCCACGCCCGGCGCCTCGGTCTCGGCCGCCGGTTCCTTGCCGAATTGGAGGCGCTGGCCGCCGGCCACGGCTGCGACGTACTGCGCCTGGACACCAACAAGGCGCTCACCGCCGCGATCGGCCTGTACCACTCCTACGGCTTCGAAGAGGTAGTCGCGTTCAACGACGAGCCCTACGCCCACCACTGGTTCGAGAAGCGGATCACCGAGTCGTCGTAGGGGACCGGGAACGACCGGACGCACGCACAGCGTGTGGCTCGCTCGGTCAGTCCCACCATGCTTCGCCGGACTGCCAGCGCTGTACCCACTCCAGGAATCCCGAAGGCTTGTCCGCGGGCATGGGGCCGGCACCGACGTCCGCGACCATCTCCGCGACGAAGGTGCGGTAGGGCTTCTCCGGAAGGGTCACCCGGTTTTCCAACTCCCCCACCTCAACCGCTCTGTGGCCCAGGGCCGGCTCACGCCACTCGGGTGTGAACGCCGAACGCGGAAGATCGAGAGTTGCCACGAAGCTCCGTGGACGGATCGCGCTGGGGACAACCGCGCCTGAGTACGCGTACTCAGGCTGACTGCGTTGCTTGGCCCTGACGCGGCCGATCTGTGTTCCCCACGATGGAGCCCCCGCGTCGAGAGAGGTGCTTATGGGCCGTGACCTGCAGCTGCGCGTTGCCACTCCGGAGGATCTTGAGTGGATCTACGAACTACGTCATCGGGTGTACGCACAGGAGCTGGACCAGCATGTGCCGGATCCGGCCGGGCGGCTTCGCGATGGGCTGGACGGCGACAACGTCTACCTGGTCGCGGCGCGAGGCGCAGCCCGAATCGGCTTTGTCAGCCTGACTCCGCCCTGGTTGGGGCGGTACGCGCTGGACAAGTACCTGACCCGCGACGAGTTGCCGCTGCTGACCGAGGGCGATCTGTTCGAGGTGCGCATCCTCACCGTTGAGCCGCGCTGGCGGGCCACCGCAGCGGCACCTCTGCTGATGTACGCGGCTCTGCGCTGGATCGCCGCCCGGGGCGGTCGCCGGGTGGTGGCGATGGGGCGCACCGAGCTGCTCGACATGTACCTGGCCGTCGGCCTGCGCCCGGTCGGCCGTACTGTCCACAGCGGTGCGTTGACGTTCGAGGTGCTGACCGGCAGCGTGACCGAGCTGACGAAGGTCACGATGGACCGCTACCGCACCACGTTGGAGCGTCTGGGGTCCGAAGTGGACTGGCGGCTGGACGTGGCATTCGCACCCCGGCCGGACGGCTGCGAACACGGTGGCGCCTCGTTCACCGCCATTGGCACGGACTTCCGTAGCCTGCACCGACGCCATCAGGTAGTCGCGGCCGACGTGCTGGACGCCTGGTTCCCGCCGGCCCCCGGAGTGCGGGCGGCGCTCGCGGAAGATCCGGCCTGGGCCGCCCGGACCTCGCCACCGGCCGGCGCCGAAGGTCTGCTCGCGGAAATCGCCGCGGCTCGGGCGCTGCCGGCAGAGGCGCTCGCGGTCGGCGCCGGATCATCTGACTTGATCTTCAGGGCGCTTGGCCAGTGGCTGACACCGGAAAGCAGGGTGCTTCTGACAGACCCGGGCTACGGCGAGTATGCCCACGTCACGGAGAGGGTGATCGGATGCCGGGTGGACCGGTTCCGGTTGCGCCGCGAAGACGGCTGGCGGATAGATCCGGCCCGGCTGTCCGCTGCCGTCAGGTCCGGCCGCTACGACCTCGTGGTGGTGGTCAACCCGAACAATCCGACCGGACGCCACGCGCCGGCCGCGGAACTGCGCTCGCTGATCGCCGCCGCGCCGGCCCGAACCCGCTGGTGGATCGACGAGGCATACCTGGGCTATGTCGGCCTGACCGAGTCGCTCGCCGGCCTCGCCGCGATGGATCCGCGGGTAGTGGTCTGCAGCTCATTGTCCAAGATGTATGCGCTATCCGGTCTGCGGGCGGCGTACCTGGTGGCCGAGCCGACCACCGCGGCGCAACTACGCCGATGGACGCCGCCCTGGCCGGTCAGCCTCCCGGCGCAGCTCGCCGCAGTGGCAGCCCTGCGCGACCCGGCGTACTACAGCGACTGCTGGCTTCGCACCCACGGGCTGCGCCGGCAGCTGGCCGCCGACCTGGCCGGGCTGGACGAGGCCGTCGTGGTCGAGGAGGCCGTGGCGAACTTCCTGACCGTGACCCTGCCGTCCGGCGGGCCGAGCGCTGCACACCTCGTGAACGAGTGCCGCCGCCGCGACGTCTACCTGCGTGACCTTTCCCCGTTGTCGTCGGAGTACCAGGGACGCACCGTGCGTATCGCGGTCAAGGACACCGCCGAGAACGCGCGCATTGTGGCCGCGTGTCAGGCCGCCCTGGACGTACTGCGGCCTGGTTCGACCTCGCTGGTTCCGATGCCTCCGGGCGTTCCCACCGCCGGATCCGCCCGGTGATTACCGTGACCTCCCTGGCGCCCTACCTCGGTGGGGCGCTGGTGCTGGGCGGCATTGCGGTGGCGGCGTCCCGGCGCCGCGAGCTGCTGATCCGGTGGTGCGCCTGGGCGGTCGGAGTGCCACTGGTCACCGGTGCGTTCTGGTTGGGCCGCCCAGGTGCCGCGGCCATCGCCATCACGGTCGCGGTGATTGCGGTGATGGAGTTCGGCGGGCTGATGCGGCTGGGCTGGGTGGACCGGGCGGTGCTGGCCGCGGCGGTGGCAGGCGTGGTACTGGCCGCCTGGTTGGCGCCTGGACAGGTGCTCCGGGTGGTCGCGATCGGGGCGCTCGCGGTGGCCGCGGTGCCGCTCCTCGCCGGCGACGCCGACCATGGCCTGCGCCGCCTCGGCGCCGGCCTGCTCGGGCTGGCCTGGCTGAGTGTGCTGGCCGCGCTGGTGCCGCTCGGGGCGAGCGCGCTTGCGCTGTTCGTGGCGGTCTCGATCGCCGACATCGTGGCGTACTTTGCCGGTCGAGGAGTGGGCGGGCCGCGGCTGTCGCCACTGTCACCGGCCAAGCGGTGGAGCGGGACCCTGGCCGGGGCCGCGGCCGGCCTCGGCGTGCTCACCGTCCTGTCCGCGCTGAGCTGGCCGATGGCGGTGGCGGTGGCGGTCGGCGGCCCGGCCGGCGACCTTCTCGAATCGATGATCAAAAGAGGTGCACAGACGAAGGACGCCGGCCGCTGGCTACCCGGCTCCGGCGGCCTGCTGGACCGGATCGACTCGCTGCTCATCGCGCTGGCCGTCCTGCTTGTCCTGCGCTGACCCTCATCGGCCCTGGCCGGGCAGCGGACACGGTGACGATGGACTGACGCCGATGCGCGAACCTCCTTGAGGAAGGCCGCGCTCACACCGACGAAGGATCGGTTCCTGTCCCACGGCTGATGCGTTCTTGGGCTGCGAGACGAAGTAGGTCGAGCGCGTGGGCGGGCCGTGACCGGTAGTGGTCGCCGGCTGCCGCGAGGTTGGCCTGGCCAGCCTGGCGCATGAGGCCGGCTCGGCGAGGTTGCGCAGGGTCGCCATGGCGCGGTGCCGGTGCGGACGCGGGACGCGCCCGCGGCAAACGTTGCGTCCCCGACGTGGTGCAGGGCCTCGACGGAGCAGGGCCCGCGGATGAGTACGGCGAGTTGGGCGGGGGTGGCCTGCCGGGGCTGAGGCTGGTGACCGCGTAGATCGTCTTCGTGCCGGCCCTGCCCGTGCGGCGGTTGGTTCGGCGGCGCTTGACCTCGATGGCCGGGGAGCGCAGGGACCCGGACCATTCGACAGTGACGCTTCGTCGACGGGCTCGCAGGACTTGCGCCCGACCAGATCGTGAACGTGCTACGCCAGTGGCGACGAGGGCAGGATTCGAACCTGCGTCCACCCGGGATCAGAGCCGGGCGCTCCTCCGCAGAGCTTCCTCGTCGCCACGGTGATCCTCTCCGTAGGCCACCGCGTCGGTCAACTGAATAGCGACGGCACTCGAGGGCAGGGCAGACGGCGGAGTCCTAAATCCACTCCTGGGCGGCGGTGTTCTTGTTCCTGCCGGAGAAGACACCCGCCGACCGGAGGGCGCTGGCCATGAGGGGATCGGCGACGGCGACTCCGTGCACCAGCTCAGGTGTCCGGCGGAAGGCGACAGCCTCAACTGCCTTCCTGGGAGCGGTCCAGGCACCGGCTATCGGGTCCACACCATGCCGGACACAGGCCGCCTCAACCAGCGAGCGCGGGCACTCCTTCTCGCCTCGGAGAACCTCCCAAGGCAGGGGCAGCTCCGCCCAGACGTAGGTGTCCGGGTGTAGCCCACCGCCGCTCATGCGGTGCCAGTACGCCACGTCGGCTGCCATCAGGCGGGGTACCTTGCCGAGACAGACCCGGTCAAGGAACTCGTTCCGACCCAGCTCGGTCAGCAGGGCGAACCAGTGGGCGCGCGCGATGTTCCACGCCTGAGCAGCCTGGTTCCACGTCGACGAGTCGTGTCCACGGCGCACGATCATGGTGTCGCGCTCCAAAGGACATCTGCTCCAGGCGTCCTCCAACAAATCGGCGATCTCCCGCAGGAAGCCGTTCCAGCGCACCAGCAAACGCGTCAAGTCCTGGTCGGACAGCCAGGACAGGACCTCGGTCGTGGACTGCACATGAGCAACGGCGTACCAGCAGGTCCGGTCGGGGTGCGCTCTGAGCCGCTGGAACAGGGCGTCGGCGACCTCGTCGTAGACCTGCCGCTGCCGACCGTTGGTGAAGATGCTGCGCATGTAGCCACGCGCGGTGACGTACGCGATGAAGGCTGCAGTGTCCGGGTCGGAGGCGAACAGTTCGTACGGCAGCGCGTGAGCGAGCGCTCCTTTGCCAGTGATGGTCACTCGGCGGCGGCGCTGCTCGTGGATGAGCCGCGCCAGCTTGGCCTCCATCCGGCGCAGCAGTCGGAAGCGCTTGTTGTACTGGCGCTTGGACATCCCGCCCAGCCCTGCCTCGTCGCGCTCGGATCGGTTGAGGCGGTCTACACCGAAATCGTTCTGCCCATACCCGCGGCAGATTTCCTCACCCGCGCGACGGATCACTGCCTCGATCTGCGCGGGATCGTCCCCGGCGCCGGCCGGTAGCTCCGGAAGCTTGGTGAACAGGTCCGTCGCGCGGGCGAGCTGGCGCTGGGCGCCGACCGGACGGGCGAAGTCCTCCAGCATGGAGGTGTAGCCGTGCCAAGTGTTGCGCAGCGAATGCTCGGTGGATTTGGCGAGCGCCGCCTCGGTGGCTGTGTCGAGGACAGCATGCTGGGCGGCGTACAGATCCTGGATGAGCTGGGCCACATCCTCTGGACGCTTGCGCAACGTGAGAGTGGCGTGCAGTTCCCGGAGGAGCTGTTCGACCTTGGGCGACGGCATGCGCCTCACTCTGTCATCACCAGCACGGGACCTCCACCGGATATCCGCGTTCCCCGACCTGCGACCGAGCGCATTTCACCTGGTCAGGGCCGGAGCTGCTGACAACCCGGGCCACCGTGAGGGCCGAACTCCCCAGCCGGTCCTCCGGACGCTGGAGAACTACGATCACTCGCAGTGGCAGCACCACAGAAGTTGAGTCCGACACATGACGGCAGCGGCGGTGGCCACGCGATGACGGAGGTAGGGGATGCCTCGTTCAGGACTGGTAATTGCGTTGTCGATCTGATGTGCCTCCGTCAGGATCTTGGCCATGCAACAGCCCGCTGAAATCCTCCGCTCGGACCAGGTCGAGCTGCGCCGCTGGCGTGTGCAGGACATCGAGATCCTGCACCGGTTGATCACCGACTCACGTGATCACTTGCTCCCCTGGATGCCCTTTGCGGCCAGCCATGACAGGGCGCAGGGCGAAAAGTTCCTGACCCTGTGCGAGGAGGAGTGGGCCTCGGGGCAGGCGTACTACTACGCGATCACCTCGGGCGGTGTGGTGATCGGCAGCTGCAGTCTGATGCGCCGGAGCGGTCCGGGCGGGCTGGATATCGGCTATTGGCTCCACCATGCCTGGACGGGGAAGGGGTTGGCCACCATGGCTGCTGCTGCCCTCGTGAATGCGGGACGCCGGATGCCCGGCATCGATCGCATCGAGATCCATCACGACGAGGCCAACTCCGCCAGCGGAGCCGTCGCCCGGCGCCTGGGTTTCACCGAAATTGAGCGCGTGCAGGTGCCGGAAGGGCCTGCGGCCCCGCGTGAGACGGGCATTGACGTGATCTGGCGCCTGCGGACCCGCCCCTCACCAAGCCCCTGACGCCGCTGATCGACGCTTGGTGTTCATCGAGGTGGATTCCTGAGGCTCGACGGGGACGCCCGCGCCCGTGAGGGCGGCGGGCCGCAGGGGAGGCGAGCGAGGTCGGCGCCTCCTGAAGGTTGTGTCGGCGCCCTCCTCCAGAGTCGCCGGAATGACTGGGCCTTCCCACCTCGATGCGGTCCGGGAGTCGTACGACACCGTCGCCGTCGATTACGTCAAACAGGCCAAGACCCCAGCGGAGTTGGATCCGTTGTCACGCGCGATGCTGACCGCGTTCGCTGAGGTGGTGCAGGAGGCTGATGCCATGCGCGGACAGCAGCACGATCTGAGCCCGCCGCCATGTCACCACCGACCCGCTGCCCCGGCGGATGATCCGCAGCCGGTGCTGCCCCTCGTCATCATCGATCTCGCGGACGCGCACTCGTTCTGCCACCCGGACAGCCTGGCGGCGCCGCGCCGCCCGGACGGCGCATCACGTCACAACAGGGGCACCATCGCGGCGCTATGCTGGGGTCACGGAGGCCGACTGCGTCGTGCCGCCAGAACGGCTCTGCATAGACCAGTGTCCCTGTCATCCACGGCTCGTAGTCCGGGAGCCTGATGGCCTGGAAGGCGCCATCCGGAATACGCAAGGATGGCTTTCGGAAGCCCTGGTCACCACCGGGCACAAACCCGAAACGTGAGTAATAGCCCGGATCACCCTCCAGGAAGACGAGCGGGACGGCCCGTTCGGCGAGGGCCTTCAGGCCGTGTCGGACCAGGGCCGAGCCGATACCGCGCTTGTGGTGCTCGGGCATGACGGCCAATGGGCTGAGCACGTGCACCTCAACCAGGCGCCGAGGGGCATCGAGCAGACTAACGAGTGCGAGGGCGTGCCGGCCGGCGTCCGGCTCGAACGCGGCCCCCTGGACCAACCCGCCTCGGCAGCCGCCGTATGAACCGGCCGACCGGCGGGATCCTCCACCACGTCGAGATCTGGGTGCCCGACCTCGGCCGCGCCATCGCCTCGTTCGGGTGGCTGCTCGAGACTCTGGGCTACGCACCGTTCCAGAGCTGGCGCAACGGACGCAGCTGGCGGCTGGGGCCGACCTATATGGTCTTCGAGCAGTCCCCGGCCCTGACCGCCGACCGGCACGACCGGTGCCGTCCCGGCCTGAACCATCTCGCGTTCCACATCGAGGACCACGACACGGTGGACGCCCTCGTTTCCGATGCTCAGCATCATGGATGGCGCCTGATGTTCCCCGACCGCCATCCGCGTGCCGGCGGCGAGGGGACCTACGCCGCGTACCTGGAGAGCGCCGACGGTTTCGAAGTCGAACTCGTCGCCATCAGCCCAACAGCGCCGGATTGACGACGATCCCCGAGCCGCCGCGCCGTCTGACGCAGCCTTGGAGGCACTCAGCGATCATGGCCCAAGCTTGATGCCGGCGGCGATCGGCAGGTGGTCGCTGCCGGTGGCCGGAAGGGTTCGGATGTCGGTGACGGTCGCCGAGCGGGTCATGACGTGGTCGATCCGGGACAAGGGGAAGGCCGCAGGCCAGCTGAAGGCGAAGCCCCGCCGTGCCGCGTTCATCTGCGAGGTGACCGGGGCCAGTCCACGGTCGTCCACCGTGCTGTTGAGGTCACCCAGCAGGATCACTTCGTCCAGTTTCTCGGTGGCGATGGCCGTGCCCAGCAATCCGGCGCTTTCGTCCCGCCAACCGGAGCTGAAACCGCTCAATCGGACGCGGACGGAGGGCAAGTGGGCCACGTACACCGCGATGTCGCCCCACGGCGTCTGTGCGCTGGACCGCAGTCCACGGCTCCAGTCGTCGCCGATCCCCTCCGGCTTGATGTCCAACGACCTGACGTCTGTCAGCGGGTACTTCGACCAGAGTCCGACAGTTCCCCGGACCGCGCGGTGAGGGTACGCCGATGCCAGCACTGTCTCGTAGAGCGGCACTGCGGAGGGCGTCAGCTCCTGCAGAGCGATGAGATCCGGTGCGGACCGGATCAGAGCACGCGCTGTCCCCGCGGGATCGGTGTTCTCGTCACTGACGTTGTGCTGGACCGCCACGATGTCGGGTACGCCGCGGTCCTCGCCGAGAAGCAGCCCGCCGAAGAGGTTTGCCCAGGCGGCTGCGGGCAACAACAGGGCGACCAGCGCGGTGCCCGAGCGGCGCAGGACTGCCAGGCCGAGCACCAACAGAATCGGCAGACCGAGCCAGGGCAGAAATGTCTCCAGCAGGCTGCCGAAGCGACCAACGGTGTTGGGCACGGCAGAGCGGAACGCCAGCAGCCCGGCGATCAGAACCGCGAGCAACGCGAGAACACGACCACGCGCCCAGGGCGACGGGCCTCTCGTGTCCTCGCCCCAACGCCTCCGGCCGACGTGACGCAGCCACCGCCGCAGCGCTGCAGACTTCGCCGTCGGCGTCCCCCAGCTGTTCGCCCGCCCCACCACGCCCACGCGCCCACCGATCTGCCTCGGAACCGTCCCCGCCCCGCAGCCATGAGCACGACGTGCCCGATACGACGCACAACCCGGTGATGCAGGTTCCGGACCACAAGCCTGTAGTTGGCCGGTCCCTGTCCTTGCCAACGATTCGTCATGCCGTTTGTCAAGCCCACAGGGCCTACGCGCGATGGACCCGACTGGAGGTGCCAGAGGCGCGCGGTACGGACCGCTCATCCGACAGAGGAGCGCCGATGGCGACCAGGTGGAGTTTGACGATCGACTGCGTGCACGCGGCGAAGCTGGCCGAGTTCTGGGCGCTGGCGTTGGGCTATGC
The DNA here is from genome assembly GCF_042730885.1 of Streptomyces sp. NPDC059909. Taxonomy (NCBI): domain Bacteria; kingdom Bacillati; phylum Actinomycetota; class Actinomycetes; order Kitasatosporales; family Streptomycetaceae; genus Streptomyces; species Streptomyces sp. NPDC059909. Next base: position 1,033 of record NZ_JBHWKX010000100.1, on the reverse strand, counting down.
CGCAAAGCCCCCGCCCGCAGGGTTCGGGAGTTGGGAGGAATGGTTCTCTCATCATGGGATTCCGGAGGATAAGAGGGTGTCACACGTGGCAAGTTTCGCGAGCTTCTTGTAGCAGGTCAGGGCGGCGGCCAGGCCGAGGAAGGCGAGGAAGTGCGAGCCCTTTCGCTCGTATCGGACGGTGAGGCGGCGGTAGCCGAAGAGTCAGGCGATCGACCGTTCGATCTTCCAGCGGTGCCGACCGAGGCGTTCGCCGGACTCGATGCCGGGCCGCGCGATGCGCGCGACGAGCCCGCGCTCGCGCAGCCAGGCCAGGTGTTCGGCGGAGAAGTACGCCTTGTCAGTCCTTGTGGACGGTTCCGTCGGGGTCCCCGGCGGGACCGGACGGCGGGTATGCCGCGGATGAGCGGCTTGAGGGCGAGGCTGTCGTGCATGTTCGCGCCGGACACGGCGACGGCGAGCGGGATGCCCTGGGCATCGGACAACACGTGCAGCTTGCTGCCCTTCTTGCCGCGATCGACCGGGTTCGGCCCGGTCAGCGATCCCCCCTTTTGGCGCGAACGGAGGCCGCGTCGACGATCGCCGAGGTCCAGTCCACCTCGCCCCGGGCCCCGAGTTCGTCCAGCATCGCCCGGTGCAGCCGACGCCACAGGCCGGCCTCGGTCCATACCGTGAAGCGGCGATGCGCGGTGGCGGGCGACGTGCCGAACGTCGGCGGCAGATGCCGCCAGGCACAGCCGCTGGTCAGCGCGTACACCACTGCCGTGAACACGGCCCGCTCGTCACACGGAGCGGTCCCACCACCTTGCGGACGAGCAGCGAACGACGGCAGCAACGGGGCGGCCAGCTCCCAGAGTTCATCAGGAACCAGACGCTTCGATAGATCAGCACCCACGGCCGGCATCATGCCGCACGAACATCAAGTCACGTGAGACAACCTCTAATACTGCAACCGCATGTGGGGGTCGTGGCCTCGGCGTTGGTAATGGCAGCGGCGGGCGCGGGCTTGGCTGCGGCGTCGGAAGTGTGACCAGCG
>NZ_JBHWKX010000099.1:0-19887 GCF_042730885.1 Streptomyces sp. NPDC059909 | reverse complement strand
CAGGGCGGCTCTGAAGGGCCAGACCTTCATCTCTCGCACAGCATCGATCCCAGAAACCGTCCTACAACCAGCTCCCTTTCACGTTCAGGACACAATCAGCCAACGCAGCTTGAGGTGGTTTGACGCCTCCCCCCGCAGGGCGACGCCGAAGGGCCACAAAACCTTCATCATCTGCACAGCACCGCATCAAGTGGGTCTACCTACATCAACCTCACTCTCTGCGCTCGTGGCGCACTTAAAGATCAAGCTAGTGCGCAGCGCTCAGCAGCGTGGAACGGGCTTGCTGTACGTCGTGTTGCTGGGCGTCGCCACGTAGTAGTCCGAGACGTAGTGGCCGTTGTCCAGGCGGTCCCAGACCTTGGTGGTGCCGACCGTGGAACCGGCGCGCTGGCAGGTGACCCAGGCAAGCGCTCCGTTCGGCGAGGTGCCGACGGCGGTGTATCCGGAGCCAGGGCCGCTGCGTTCGGTCAGGCCGGACGAGGCGGTCACCTGGTACGGGTAGGTGCAGCGGGGCAGGGGCGAGCTGTAGCCGGTGTCGGAGGGTGTGCTGACGTAGTAGTCCGAGACGTAGCTGCCGTTGGTGAGCTTGTCCCAGACGGACGTGGTGCCGACCTTGGAGCCGGCTGTCTGGCAGGCCACCTTGAGGGTGGAGCCGGGCGCGTAAGTCGCGGCGACCGGATAGCTCGTCGAGGGGCCGGTGCGGGCGTTGAGTGTCGTGGTGCTGGTGACCTCGTAGGAATACGCGACCGTGGCGACGGGAGCGTCGAGGCGGTCGGTGTCGACGTTGAGGGTGACACCGCCGTATGTCTCGTCGTGGCCGCCGCGGAACTGCTTGGCGCGCTGGTGGACGGCCCATTTGGAATCGGCGATGCCGCCCCAGTCCTTGAGGGAGTCGACGCCGTCGTAGCGGGCGATCCACAGGGCGTCCGGCCGTGCGTACGTGGTGGAGGTGTACACGTCGGCGAGCTGTTTGGCGCCCAGGTTGAGGTTCATGTAGACGCCGGAGACGTAGCCGAGTCGGTGCAGTTCCTTGGTCCAGGCCGAGACGTAGGTCAGTACGGCGGTGCGGCACACGGTGTCGGTCTGGTTGTAGTTCTCGATGTCGTTGTAAAGGGCGCTGCCGGGCAGCATGCCGAGCGCCTTGGCCGCCGTGATCGCCTCCCCGGCTGCGGCGGTGCCTTGCGAGCGGGCTGTTGCGGGGGTCGTGCTGATCTTGGCGTCGGTCGGGCGGGCACCGCACGGAGGCTGCAGCCCCTTGTGGATGGGCAGCAGGCGCCACTTCAGCTGCGACACCGAGGCCACCCACGAAGCGGTCAACTGCGGCTGAGCGCAGGTGCGGTTGACGCCCGAGACGTAGACGCCGAGCGCGCGGTACGGAGAGCCGTTCCAGGCCTGCACGGACGCGAGCGGCGGAGCGGTACAGGTGTCGAAGGCGAGCCCCGAGTAACGGGTCGCGGTCGCACCCGCCGGATAGGTGACGGGTGTGGCCGGTTCAGCGGCGGCGACCGGGGCGAAGGCCAGGGCGGCAATCCCGCCCAGGACGCAGACGGACGAGACGGCGAGCAGTCTTGGCAGGACGGAGTGCGGGTACGGCATGACGACCCCCGGACAATCAATGGAGTTGCCGACAGAGTGGGCGCGGCTCCCCGCCCGCTGCCAGGGTCGACCGGCTCCTGGCCGGGACCCAGCTCGGCCCGTCCCGCGCCAGCCTCAGAGCCGCACCGGCACCTCGGCGAGCAGTGGGGACGAGTCAACTCATCAGCATACACGACCAGTTCACCCCGAAGATTGAAGTGCTCTCCTCCCTTCGCAAGCTCAGGAAGGAGCGTTCACCGGCCCCGCAGCGGCCGCCACCGCGGCGAACACCTCCCGGTACAGGCCGCTGAGCACCTCCTCGCCCATGCCCGACCGCCACACCGGCGGCCGCTCGCCATGCCCCGCGCCGGAGCCGCTCGAATCCCGCGCCGGCAGCCGCCTCACCACCAGACGGCACGGAAACCGACGTATTCACCGGACTCTCCTCGGCCAGCACCGACACGAGCTCCTCACGCCCCACCCGGGCCCGCTCGACCCGCTCCCGCGCGGCATCCACCTCCGCCTGAGCCTGCTCCAGAACCTCCGTCCAGGACTCCAGATCCTGCCTCGCCCGCGCCTCACGCCGTTCCATCAACCCCAGCACCGACGGCATCGCACCCTCCTCGATCCACAACAAGCCGCCCGCTGCCTGCCCCTACACCGTCGCAGTCATGCCCCTCACACAAAGAAGCCCCTGCTCATCGAACAGGGACTCCATTTGCCACAACGCACTGAATCGCGCGCAGACGGTCTGCCAGGGGCCGTACCGTTCGGGAAGGTCCCGCCATGGCGCCCTGGTCCGCGGCCGCAGCACACCGTTGTCCACCTGTCGGTGATCCCGCCACGGGCGACCACGCCCATCCACCTGCGGCAGCAGGGGCTCTATTCGCTCCCACGCCGCATCCGTCAGCTCACCTTTGCCGGCCACGAGAGCGTGACAACTGGATGAAGGGATCGACGAACATCCCGGCGGGCCAGATGCCACACGATGGCCGGTACGGAGAGGCAGCCACCTCTCCCCGCGAAGTCCAGCGCCTCGCGGAGCCGGCCATCGCTGTCTGCTCCCCGCACCCGCGGGGATGGTCTCGGGTGTCGGGGGTCAGCCGGCCGCCGTCGGAATGCGGCAGGACGAGCGCGCCGACGACACCCACGCCTGCCGTGTGCGCGCAGGCACGCAGTTCTGCGACCGTCATGGGTCGGCTGCCCACCGTAGGCCCAGGTAGAGCAGACCCGTCGCCAGGACCATCCCCACGACGAGCGGGACGGCGAACTGCCCAGTACTCGACCGGAATTCGACGGCCTCTTCCATTGCCGGCACGGTGGCTTCATTTCCCTCCTCAGGCGGATGGGCGCAAGGGACGTGCTCCGCCTTCTGCCGTCAGCCGCCATCGCTCATGCACGTGAGCGCCCGCGAGCCAGGCAGTGCCTTGTCCATCCACGACCAGGCGGGGGCGATGTCCGCTCCCTGGTACCAGTCCACGGGCTCGTCGGGGAGTTCGGACAGGCTCACCAACATCCGGGAACCGGGCACGGGGGGTGGCGCCACGTCGTCGTGGTCGTGGTCGAAGGTGAGGGTGAAGGTCAGCCGCGCGGGGCCGTCGGCGGGCTTCAGGCGGCGGTCGACGTCCAGCACCACGCGGATCTCCCCGTCGGTGCCGATGGGTTCGACCGCGCGGACTGTGCCCTCGGCGATGATCCTCGCGCAGGCCACGATCCCCTCCGGGGTGAGCTTCCCCAGGCCCCCCGATTCCCCGCCGCTCATGGCAGCCTGCCGTGCGATGCCGACGCCCGCGACGGTGACCACGCCCGCCACGACTGCGGCCAGGCACAGCGCAAGCGCCTTGCGTCGGCGCCGGCTGCCGGCTGCGGCCGCGGGCGGTGGCTGGGCGGCGAGGGTGTCGCCGATCAGCCGTAGGTGCGTCCGCAGCAGCGCGATATCGGCGAGCGCGGCCGCGTACTCCTCGCCCTCCGCGTCCGCCGACGGCGCGTCCGTGAGCGCCGACATCAGCGCCTCGTCCTCGACCCCGCCCATCGTCACACCACCTCCTTGGTGTGCAGCCGGCCGCGCAGCGCGCGAACGGCGGTGTACAGCCGGCTCTTGACCGTGCCCTCTGGAACGCCCAGCGCCGCGGCGATCTCCGCCACCGGCAGGTCGGCGTAGAATCGCAGCGTCAAAGCCTGCCGCTGCTGCGGCGACAGGTGGTGCAACCCGTCGGCGATCGCCAGGGCCAGCACATGCGCCTCTCCCCCGCCATGCCGGGACTCGCCCCGGGGCGCCAGCGCCGCGAGGCGCTCGCTCAGCCGTGCCTGTCTGCGCCGCGAACGGTGCCAGTCCATCGCCACGTTGGAGGCCGCCACGGCAGCCCACGCCCCCGGGTCCCGCAACGGCTCGCGGCCGCCGGCCCGATACTCCAGCAGTTTCAGCCGCACCTGCTGCACCCCGTCCTGCAGATCGCCGGTGGGTACCCCGCCGAGCGCCAAGACCGCCCGTACGCGATCGATCTGCGCCGGCGTCAGGGGGTCCTCGTCCCCAGGCCGGGATCTCCGTCTCAGCAGCGCCACGCCCCTCCCCTTCCGCGATTTCCCCTATGACGCGGCAGGGGAGGAAAACGTTCACCTGTATTCGTCGAGGTCCCCCGCAAACTCCTCACCCGTTTCGCACCCCAGGAGTGACGTGCCCGACCTGATCACCGGCGAGGCGTTCGGACGCCTCTTCGAGGACTTCGAGCACACCGCATGGCGGCTGGAAACCCGAACTCTCTACACCGTCGATGAGGAGCAGGAGCCCTTCGCCCGCCACCGGCGCGGCGAGGACCCCCGGCACGGGTTCCAGCCGTGGCTCGACACCATGCGCCGCGGCATCGAGCAAGGCAAGCGGATCGAGCGCGTTCGCATCGTCCCCGAAGTCCTGACCGCCTACCTCGAGTTCGAGCTGTGGCTCTGCCAGTTCAACGTCCAGGTCGGCGAGGACATCCGCTACCTGCCCCAGGACCAGGCGGACAAGCTGGGGCTGCCCGACTACGACTACTGGCTCTTCGACTCCCGCCGCCTCGGGCGCATGCACTTCACCGACAAAGGCGTGCCCCTCGGCACCCAGATCATCGAGGACCCCGCCGAGGCCGTCCGGCACAGCCGGCCACTCCTCCTCCACCCCGCCCTCTGGGCGATTGCGGACGTGCGCCCGGACCAGCTTGCCGTCCGGCGAAGAAGCGGCCGGCCCCTGTCCGCGTGAGCGTGGTAGAACTCGTCGGCGTACTCGGCGAAGGAAGCGTGGGCCACTTCACACGCCCTGTCCGACCAGCAGCCATGTCGGACCTCCCACCGCACCGCGCCCGACCGGTCCACCGCCCGCAGCGCGTGCACGCCGGCGAACACGGCCACGTCCCCGCCGGGGACACCGTCAGCCGAACCGGAGCGGCCACGGCGCCAAAATGCGTACCTTGGGCCCACCCTCGTCCGGGCCGCGGACCACCACCTCGGTGTCACCCCGCTGCGCCAGCAGTTTGCGCCCAGGCCAAGACAGCACCTGCAGGTCCTCCGCCCGACCGGGGCCGAGGGGGTGGCGACGGCGGCCAGGAGACGGGCGGCGATGGACACGGGACGGGCCCAGCGGATGGTGCGGACGAGGCGTGTGGGATCGTTCCACAGTTCTCGACAAGGGGCTGACTGAGCGGAGTTACGAGATGGCGGAGCAGAACGGCTCGGGCGGGTACACCCCTCACTGGCTGCGCCCCGGCCAGTGGGGCGAAGAGGGCGTACGCGACCTGCCCGCCCTTGACGCCCCCGAGGTGGCAGCCTGGCCCGCCCAGGTACGGGAGGCCCTCGAGGTGGCCCGAACCCACGGGCTGCCGGTCGACGAGTCGATGTGCTGGCCGGGGACCGCCGAGCAGCCCTTCTCACGGCTGGGGGACCGCTTCTGGAGGCTGGCGGTGGACGAGGAGTCACACTCCCCCGAATTCGTCCTCGACGAGCACGGGCGCGTGTGGGCGCTCGCGGAGGGTGTCGATCCCGCCGAGCGCTTCGTCAACTCCTCCGTGATCGCCTTCCTCGACGCCCTCGCCGCCTGGGAGTACCGCTGCGAGCACGTCGACGACTTCGACGACCTGGAACCGGACGACCCCGACTCGGACGACGACCCCGCCGGGGAGGCCCGGGTCGCCTTCGGCCTGGAGATCCGGGACCGCCTGCGCGAGCTCGACCCGCCCGCCTTCGAGATGGACACCTGGTGGGATCGGGTCTACGAAGAGGTGGAGTACGACGCGATCTGACAGTCAGTTCTCATGAGCGAGATCGAGCGTCTCTGATCAGCTAAGCGAACCCATGCGAACCGTAAGGTCCGGTGTGGGTTCTGCCCACTTGGGCGGGGCAGCATGAGCGTGGAGATGGAATCCCGCGCCCAGTGCTGCCCCTCGCGGCTTGTGCCGGTTGGTGGGTGTGCTGATCGTGGTCACGCCCTGGTGCCGGTGGGCTGCGCGGGGCAGCCGGGTCCGGCCCGTTGGTGCGTGTCCCTCCGGACCCTTGTCAGTACGACCGGAAGGCCGTGCTGGGGAGGGAACCTCACGTCGCCTGGGCGTGAGGCGGTTGGTCCGCGGCCGGGTGGGGCCGGTCTTCGACCGGTCCGTCCGGCTGGTCTTCGGGGCGGCCGTGATGACGGCCTTGGCCTCCATCGTGTCCACCACGGCGCGGATCACCATGGTGCCGCTGGCGCGGTCCGCAACGGTGTTGGCCTGGTGCGAGAGGCCGCGTGCAGCGATACGCCGCCAAGCGCCCTGGTCTCGGTCACCCTGCCAGCCGCAGCCGGGGCAGATGGCCCACTTCCAGCCGGACACGGTGGGCCGGTCCGGTGCCTTGCGGTGGCGGAGCGGCGTCAAGCAGCAGGGGCAGTGCTTGGAGGTGTTGCGCGGTGGAACGGTGACCACGGCGATGCCGACTTCGGCGGCGAGGTGCCGCATGCGGTCGGCGATCTGCCCGCGCACGGTCTGCGACAGGCGGGTGTTCTGGGTACGGCCCATGCCCCCGGCTTCCATCGACCGCAGGTCTTCCAGGTAGATGACCGTGACCCCGGCAGCAACGGCCTGATCGACGGCCCAGCGGGCGGCGGCCCACGCCAACGCGTCGTTGAGGTTGGAGCGACGCTCGCAGACGCGGCGGATCTCCTCAGCCAAGGTGGCGGCCTTGCCGTCCAAGGTGTTGTCGGCGAGCCGGGCGTAGTGGTCGGTCTTGGCGTGCAGGCGCTCGGAGATGCGGCGCAGCCGGTACTGCTTGGCGAGCACCCCGGCGGCCCGGAACTGGGCGCCTGCCCCGAGGGCGGTGATCCGCCCGTCCTGGTGGAGGCGGGCAGCACCCGCGCTGAGGAGGGTGCCCAGGCCCCAGTCCACGCCCAAGGCCACGGTGTGGCCGGTGCGCTGGGCTTTCGGGACCGGGTGGGTGTAGGCGAGGTCAGCGCGCACCTTCCGGTCTGTGATGCGCAGGGTGGGCAGGTGGATTACCGCGCATCCCGGGACCGTGGGCGGCAGCGTGATGGGGCACTCGACCCAGGTCCAGTCACGGTATGCCTGTGGGTCGGGCCGGGTGGGGAGCTGTAAACGCAGCAGGGCCTTCGTCGGCTCCGTGGCGGATCGTTCGATGGTGGCCTGCTGCCCGTCGCAGGCGGCGAGGAGCAGCATGCGCGGCACACGCGGGGTGGGCTCCAGCTCGAACACGTCGGCCGGGAGACGGCCGTGTTTGCGCTCGAAGGAGGTGATCTGACGGGTGCGGGAGCGGATGATGCTGGATGGCAGGTACTCGCCGCCCGGTATCGCGGCGCGCACTCGCTCCCACTCCTGCGGGGTGCGCTTGTTCGCATCGGCGGGCCATGCGGCCAGGACCCCGGCCAGCAGGTCGGCGCGCCACTTGACCGACCGCAGCGCACGCCCGGCCTGTTCCTGGGCCATGCGTACGATCCGGTCGTTCACCTTCGCCTCAAAGGCGGCGGTCCAGCCGAGGCGGCGCAGCGCCATCCAGGCGTTCGACGGCAGCTTCCTGCCGCCCGCATCCTGGCCGGAGGCGAGCGTGTCCACGTCGGTGGTGTTCCAGTGCTCGGCCACAAGCGTGCCGGTCATGCCGGCTACCAGCTCGGTGCACCAGCCCGCGCGTTCGGCCAGGGCCGTGGCGGTGAGGAGTTCGCCGGTCTCCTCGTCCACGCCCGATCGGATGAGGGCGCGGGCGCATGCGGTGCGGGAGGTCTCGCCGTCGGCGAGCGGCAGTTTCCGGCTCACGTGGCACGGCCCTCGTCGTTGCACTGGCCGGACTCGGCCGGCAACCGCTTGCGGTTCTGCGCACTGCGCATCCCGTACAGGCGCCCGGCGAACGTCGTCACCAGGGAGACGAAGTCTTCGAGGAGTTCGTCCCGGCCCCCGAGCTTCTTCGGGTGCAGCACCTCCACAGTGACCCCGTACACGGCGAACAGCCGCTTCAGCCAGCCCACCCCGAAGCGGGCCAGCCGATCCTCATGGGTGACGCGGACCACAGTCACCGAGCCGTCCGACACCATCGCCAACACCCGGTTGAGACTCGGCCGGTTCTCCTTCAGGCCCGAGCCACGGTCCCGGACGACCTTGACGATCTCACCGGTCGAGGTGGCCCGCAGTTCGGCCTCCTGTGCCCCCAGCAAGGACTCCTGCCCGGACGAGCCGGACACGCGCACATACAGCAACTCCAGGCGCGGACGGGCGGTTGAGGAGTCGCTACCACGCTTCATGTTCTCCACGTCCACCAAGGAGAAACGGCGCTCACGGCCGACCCACGTGAACGGGATCTTGCCGTCCAACGCCCACTGGCGAAGCGTCATCGGGTGTATCCCGGGACGCTTCGCAGCCTTGGACATACGCAGCAACTCCACGCATGCGACCATACATGCACAACACTAGGGATAACTCATGAAGTTGGCCAGCCTCTGGTACGCGGACTGGATCTTGGCCGATTTATTCCCACCAGAGGCTTCGCTGCTGTCCGCACACGGCCTTCCCTGCCCCGCTCACGCACCGTCACAGCCCTTTGCCGGCAGCAGCTCACTCAGCGCGAGCGTCACACCACAAGCGGCCAAGCAGCAACAGGGCCGCCGAGCCCGGCGGCGCCGAGGTGAGGAACTGCACCCGGCCGCCGACGGTTCATGCATGTCGAAGCGATGACCGGACGGCGGCAGGCATGTGGGCCTGTCCGATGGTCGCGCTCATTTGTACGCCGCCGTCACTACGCCTGCTCACTCTGTGTAGTCGCCTGGTATGGCGCCGTACGGTCTGCGCCGACTGATCCAACGCGAGAACGTCACCCCCTTGACAGGTGACGCTGAAGCTGCCACTATGGCGTCATCCCCCCGGGGGGTGTCGCATTTCCCTCCCCACGGGGGATTGCAACGTCGAATAGCTACATCGCCGTCGGCCTCACCGGTGACGACCGTAAATGGCGGCCGGGCCCAGTGCGCCGAAGCCCTGGCGCTGAAGCTTGGTAGATCCGGCCCACCAACCCCGGGGAGCTTCTCGCCGCCGGCTGAACATTGTGTGTACTGGGTGTCGTCTACTTGCCGGCTCACGCAAGATCCGGCTCTCGATCCCGGACTGACGGCTACTTCCTCGCAGCGCTGCGAGATCGACGGTGTCGACCAGGCCGAGGCCACCCAGCGCGCTGCGCCCCGTACTCCACGGCGGCCCGCGGCAACATCCACGTGGCGATCAACGCGGTCGCCGTCTGATCCCGCGAGCGGGCTGGCCGGGACGGCCCCCCGCGCAAGGCCCCGCTTCCGGCATGAGCCACCGGATACGGGACCTGTCCTCAATGGAAGAACCTCAACGAAACGGACTGTGAACATGAACGAGCAGAAGGCGTGGCTGGCGGGCGGGTGCTTCTGGGGCATGCAGGAGCTGCTCCGGTCCCTCCCCGGTGTGCTGAGCACCCGAGTGGGGTACAGCGGCGGCGAGATATCCCACCCCACGTACCGCAACCACGGCAATCACGCCGAGGCGATCGAGATCGTCTTCGACGGCGACGTGACCGACTACCGAACGATCCTGGAGTACTTCTTCCAGATTCACGACCCGAGCACGAAGAACCGGCAGGGCAACGACGTAGGCGCCAGCTACCGGTCCGCCATCTTCTACTTCGACGAGGAGCAGCGGCGGGTCGCGGAGGACACCATCGCCGACGTGGACGCGTCGGGCCTGTGGCCGGGGAGGGTGCTGACCGAGGTGGTTCCCGCCGACGAGTTCTGGGACGCGGAGCCGGAGCACCAAGACTACCTGCGCCGCTACCCGAACGGCTACACCTGCCACTTTCCCCGTCCGAACTGGCGGCTGCCCAAGCGCGTGAAGTCCTGAACGCTCCAGGAGCGCGCGGCGCCGACCTTCCAAGGATGCGGCCGGGACGTACCCGGCCGCCCCGCGGCGTGTTCCCTGTCAGCTCCGTGCCACTGGGGGTGGTCGCGCTGCTCAGGGGACGGCGTCGGGGATGTGCCTCGGGCATGCCGTCATCGGACACGGCACCAGGTGTTCGGCGCGGGTGATCCGGAGCAGCCGTCCACGGCCCACCTGATGCGATGGCCTCAAGATCCGGCGATGTGGCCCACCGTCGTCCACGAACCGGATCGGCCGGCATCAACTGCTGCGCTCGGCGGCTGTTGAGTTTCCTGGCCGCCGGTCACGGCGGTGAGCGACAAGGCGGCCGTCAGGTGATCGCGGGGATGGCGAGCCCAGCGATCCCGTTCCTTCCCATGGCGCGGGCGACGTGATGGACCTCGGTCCGGACGTACTGCCCCGCCTGTACAGCCGAGGAGGCGCATTTTCATGACTTACGACGTCGAAAAGCCGGACGAGCAGTGGCGTGCGGAGCTGACCCCGGGCGAGTACGCAGTGCTGCGCAAGGCAGCGACCGAGCCCCCCTTCGTCGGCGAGTACACGAACACCAAGACGGTCGGCACATACTCGTGCCGCGCCTGCGGGGCCGAGCTGTTCCGTTCCGACACCAAGTTCGATTCACACTGCGGCTGGCCGTCCTTCTACGACCCCAAGGACACCGACGCGGTCGAACTCATCCCGGAAACCTCCACCAGCACCGAGGTCCGGTGCGCGCGGTGCGGATCGCATCTGGGCCACGTCTTCGAGGGCGAGGGCTTCCCGACCCCGACCGACCAGCGGTACTGCATCAACTCGATCTCGCTGCGTCTGGAGCCGGACGAAAGCTGAGCCCTCCCAAGATCGGCTCCAATCGATCACCGGTCCCGCCCCTGCCGGTCAGTCCTCGTCCCAGCTGCTCCGGCAGCGCTCGCACGCGAGGGCGGAGGCCGTGTCAGGGGCGGAGGCGTCGAACTCCTCGGCCCAGCGGCGGCCGCCGAGAAGGACGTCCGCACGGTCTCGGGACCGGCCCCGCGGGCACGGGTCCGCCGGTCCCGGGCCGCGTTCATCCCTGAGAAGCAGGGACCATCCCCGCGGGTGCGGGGAGCAGGGCGCTGTGTCGCCCCGCGGATGCGGGGAGCAGAAGCCCACGCAGCCGAGCCTGTGGTTCTCCGAGAGACCATCCCCGCGGGTGCGGGGAGCAGATGCTCATCCGGTTCACCGCGATGGCCAAGTTGGTCATGAGGGGTGCTCCTTTTAGAGGCTGCGGGCGGTGATGTCGCCGTGTGAGGTGGTGGCGCGGATGTCGAGTTCGGCGGTGCCGTCGTTCTTGAGGGCGTTGCTGACGCGGCCGTAGTCGGTGCCGGCGTCCAGGGCGGCCGAGACGCCGGCGGCGGCGATGGAGATGTCGCCGGACTGGGTGCGGAGGGTGACCGTGCCGCGCACGGCCTCGGTGATCCGGATGTCGCCCCGTGCGGTGCTGATCTCCGCGGGGCCGTTCAGCCGGCCGACCTCGACGTCGCCGTCGGTCGCGGTGAGGCGGACGCTCGCGGCCTCGTCGATCTTGATCTGGCGGTACGCGCCTTCGAAGGCGACGTCGCCGAGGCGTCCGACGCCGCGGAGCTCGGCGCTGGCGGCCTTCGCCTCGATGCGGGAGCCGGCGGGCAGCTGGACGGTGACCTCGATGGATCCGGAGGGGCCGAAGAGCTGGTTGCTGGGGGCCTGGGCCGTGATCCGCAGGACGCCGTCGGCGTAGGCGACGATGGTCTGCTCAGCCGCCTTCACGTCGCGGCCCTTCGAGGCGTCCGCGGGCAGGACCTCGACGGTGGTGTCGGCCCGGTCGGCGGCGATGAACTGCACGCGTCCCGCGGGGATGTCGAGGACGGCGGAGATCGGGGCGGGGGTGTCGAACTTCTGCATCGTGCTCTCCTGTGACTCGTTGTTTCGGATGCTGGAAAAGCTACGTTGCATTCCAATCCTCCGCAACTAGTTCGTTGCGCCAGATCACTATCAGTGCAGGTAGATGCCAGGAGATCGTTGCAACAGACTCGGATTCAATGCAACGACAGTCATCCTGTTCGTTGCAATGAATTGGGAGTGAACGCTATAGAGGAGGCACCCAAGGAGCACGAAGGCGACCGGGAGGCAGGCTCACCCAGCAGGAACGCCAGCAGATCGCGCTGGGGCTGGCCGACAACCTCCCCTACGCCGAGATCGCCCGACGCCTCGACCGTCCGACCTCGACGATCACGCGTGAGGTGATGCGCAACGGCGGCCCCACCGCCTACCGCGCCGACCTGGCCCACCGCGCCACCGAACGCCGCGCCCATCTCCAAAGCGATCGCCTTCCTGGAGAACCAGAGCCTCGTCCGCCGAGAACGCGACGAACGCCGCCGCGACCGCTACGTCGTCGACGACGAACTCTTCTACCGGGCGACGATCGCCAGCGCCCGCATGGGCGGCAGCCAGGTCCGCACCCGGCAGATCACCCGGGAACAGGCGGTCAGAGCGCTGGCCGAGGGAGTCGAGGCCTGCCGCTTCTGCCGCCCGGACTCGGCGCAGGGGATCCTGGACTTACCGACCCGGCGACGTCCGCCACGGGGAAGAAGCTGCCGCGCGAGCCGCAGCTTCAGCTCCTCCGCCACTTCTCGAACGGGCTGAGGCTGGGCTCCGTCGATCCTTCTTCGAGTCCGCTGCTGTGCTCCAAGTGGAGATGGGTTCCGTCAGGTGTGCCGTGTGCCGTCTGTTGCGATGAAGGACCCGAGGTGGTCTCCGAGGAACCACCACGCTGAGTAACCCGCACACGTGGGCCCTCCGGACCGGCGCCCACGCTCTCGGCGAAGCCGTGGTGAACGCCGGGCGCATGCGGGCCGCAGTGGGTCCGGCCGTCCGGCCTCAGGCGGGCAGCGGCTGCCCTGCCTCCCGTTGGACCGCCGCCGTACCGGCCGCGAGCGCGGCGGCGCACCCCGCCGCCAGCAGGTGGCACAGCGCTGGCGTCCACGCCCAGACGGTCAGCGACATCCGCGGATCCAGCACGGCAGCCACGAGGGACATCGACACCATATGGAGGATGCCCATACCGACCAGGAACGCGATCACGAAGCTGTCGTAGAACGCGAATCCTCGGCGCATCAGCGCCACCGCCGCACACAGGGTCGCGAGTGCCAGGGCTATCAGGCCCGCCGCGGCCAGCCTGTCGAGCAGCGCTCGGGAGGGGTCCGCGTACGGCGATATCTCCGTGAGGGTGTTGACGGCCATCAGCACCAACACGGCGGCCGCCAGGACCGCGACGCTCCCAGCGACGAAACGCGCCCGCGGTCCGCGCACCCCCGGAGTCACGCCCAGCAGGAGCGTGACCTCCACCAGCCCGACGAAGTGCATGATGTACGCGTACGCCACCGGGTGCAGCGCGCCGTGCACGTTGTCCCGTACGTACGCGATGTCAAGACCGTGGATCGAGACCCCGCCGGGCTCCGTGGTCCAGACGGCCACACCGGCGACCACAGCCAAAAGGCACCACAATCCCGTGCCGGCCCGACATGCCCAACGCGCCCCCCTGCTCGTCATGAGCCGCATGATAGCCACCGAAACTCCGTGCTGGCCCGGATAGTTGGCCACGGCGGTCCGGCGGCCTGTGAGGGACGCGAAGCCCTTGTCCGAGATCAGCAGGATTCCCTCGCGGTCGGCGATCAATCCGGCGTCGTTGCCCGGTCGTGCCGGGTAGCACCCGACGACAGCCGCTGGACCGTCCAGAGACAGGGCAGCAGTAGCGGACTCCTGGTCCGGCGGGTGCCTGTGGCGGGCGAGGAGGCGCTTTGCGCTGCGGAGGCGGGTGCGGACCGGTTCGCGGGCGTCCAGTCCGGCTTGAGCTTGCTTCGGACCTCCGCGACCAGCTCGCGGGCGATGCCGGCCAGCACTTCGTCGCCCATTACCGAGCGCGCCGTGCCGTGGTCGGCCATCGCGTCGTAGAAGGCGAGCTCACGCGAGTCCAGCGGCGGCGGCTCGAACTTCTCACCGCGGCGGGCGTCGTCCATGGCCTCCTTCGCCATCTCGACAAGCTTGGCGATGAGCTCCGCGCTCGTGTACTGCTGCCGCATGTACCGGGCCATCAGGTCCTGGAGCCGTTCGGAGAACGTCGTGCGGCTCGTCCACATGTGGACACGTCGCGCGGCTCATGTGTCTGCGGCCAGGTGCTTGATCTTGATCCAGTCGCGGGAGCGACGTCCGGGTAGGTACGGGCTGGTGAGCCGTTTGGCGACCACACCGTCGAAGCCTTCCGTGCGTGCCTGCTCGAGTGCCTGCGCGGCGCTCGCGGGCCAGGCCGCGGGTACGGCGATGCCGGGTCCGGCCAGGGCAAGGTCGTCCAGAAGATCCCGGCGGGAGGTGTAGGGCAGGTGCACCGTGGGTTCCCCGAGATACAGGATGTCGAAGATCATCAGATGGACGGGCAGGTC
The DNA here is from genome assembly GCF_042730885.1 of Streptomyces sp. NPDC059909. Lineage (NCBI taxonomy): Bacteria > Bacillati > Actinomycetota > Actinomycetes > Kitasatosporales > Streptomycetaceae > Streptomyces > Streptomyces sp. NPDC059909. Next base: position 5,495 of record NZ_JBHWKX010000099.1, on the reverse strand, counting down.
CTCTCGGGCGTGGGTAACGGCGTCCGAATGGTGCAGGCTCATTCGCTGCTGCAGCCGCTCCACCGAGGCGTGCCCGTGGCTGTCCAGGGTGATGATCTCCCCGTCGAGCACTGCCTCCGGTGCCGGCAGCACAACGGCCAGCGACTGGAATTCCGGGTACTGGGCGGTGATGTCCAGCCCTGTCGGCGAGATCAGGCGCACGTTGCCGTCACCGGGCAGATGGACGATGACACGGGCGCCGTTCCACAGCGTTTCATACGCGTACTCGGCCTCTGTCTCCGGTCCGGGTAGCGGGCCGACGACCGCGAGCATCGGTGTCAGGGGAGGCAGCGCACCATGCGAGGCGGGGGGTGGGTGCACGCTCATGGTTTCCAGCGTGACCCCGGCGGTGCGCTTCGGCCACCCGCCCGCCTGGGGTGCGCTCGGCGCTCTGCCAGAGGCGGATCGGTTGCGCCCGTAGCCGATGCCGCGGCGCGTGGGATTCCTCGGCGTCCTGCCACGCACAGCCATCGCTTGGCGACATGTCCCGAAATGTACTTTTGGTCGGATGGTGGTTTGCTGCTCGGTGGCGGCGAGCCGACTTCCGGTTTGCCGTTTGTCGTGTGTTTCGCCGGAAGCTCAAGGAGGAGTCCGAATGTCCGTCTACACACCCCAGCAGATCAGCCAGCCGCAGACTCAGCAGCCCTGGAGCCAGCAGTCCTACGGCCAGCCCCCGATCGCCCAGCAGCTGTTCGGCCAGTCGCCGTTCGGCCAGCAGGGCCAGGGCCAGTTCGGTCAGGGGCAGCAGCCGTTCGGGATGCAGGGGCAGGGGCGGTTCGGTCAGGGGCAGCTGCCGTTCGGGATGCAGGGGCAGCAGCAGTTGCCGTTGCTGGTGACCGAGCTGTCGCTGCGATGTGCGGCGACGGCGGTCAGCGCGGTGGTGGAGCAGCTGCGGATGGACCCGCAGGTCCTGATGGGGATCCAGGCGCAGGGACAGATCCCGCCGCACGCGTGGAGCCAGGTGCTGACCGAGTGCGCCCGCCGGATCGCGCCCGTCGTGCACATCGCGCTCGCGCAGATCAGCGGCCAGGGCCAGGCGAGCCAGTACGGGCAGTTCGGTCAGTTCCCCGGCCAGCAGCCGCAGGGCCAGCCCGGTCAGTTCGGTCAGCTCCAGGGGCAGGGCATGTTCGGCCAGCAGCCGCAGTACGGGCAGCTGTCGGGCCTGGGCATGTGAGACGCGGCCGGGCGGGCCGCTGCCCCCTTCCCGGGGCCGGCCCGCCCGGCCTTGTCGCCGTGCGGATCCGAGGCGCCCGCGCGGCGGCGAGCTGCCGGTAGGGCGGACGGCACGCCCGCTCCCACCGGCAGCGGCTTCGGACATTGAGGCGTGCGACGACTTTGAGACGGCGGTTTGGGTGATGAGTGAGCAGGGCGGCGGCGTGAAGCCGGGCAACGGCGGCAAGGGTGCGAGGTCCCAGGGCGCACAGAATGCGGAGGGGACGCAGCCCGGCGAGGCCATGAGCAGGCCGGGTGAGCCAGCCGGGCAGCGCGGCGGGCAGGAAGAACAGGCACCGGGGCGTGTCCCAGGGCGGGGCGTGCGGGCGGGGTGGGGCCGGTACCTGGTGGCGCCTCGTCCGGTGGGGCTGCTGACGGGCGGGGTGCCGCCGATCGAAGCGGCCGCACTGTTCGCGCTGCTGGAGGAGGACCCCGACGTGGAGCCGTTGGCGCAGGTGCGTCCATCGCGCTCGCGGGGGCTTGGGGCGATCGCGGAGCCGCACCCTGCCTGCCCGCCGGTCGCAGTGGTCGCCATGCCCGAGGAGCGGGCCCATGCACTGGCCGCGAACCCGCAGGTCGTCATCGAGATCGACCAGCCGCTGTCCTACACACCCATCCCGGCGATCGGCGGCCTGACCGGTGGCGGCATGCCCGCCCCGGACCCGGCGCTCACCGTCACCCTGGAGGAGCCCGAGCACATCAGCGTGCTGGTCAAGGGCAGCGACGGCGATGTGCTGGCCGGCACGCACGTGTGGGCGATCGGCACCGCCGCCACCACCCACGGGATGACCGACAGGCACGGGCGGGTGAGCCTGCAATTGGCCGCGGACACCCCGGCGACTCTCCAGGCGTTGTATGTCCGCCCGGTCGGCGGCTACTGGCCGCAGCGGATCGACCTCCCCCTCCTCGCCGACAACGGGGAGCGTGTCGTGGAGGTGCGGTCGCTGGCGGACACGTTCGAGGGGTTCCCCCACCGGGCGGTGACCGGCTGGGGGACGCAGGCGATGCGGCTGCACCAGATCCCGCCCACCTACCGCGGCCACGGCATCAGGATTGCCCTTCTCGACTCCGGAGTGAATGCCGCTCATCCCGATCTCAAGGAGGCGGTGCGGGCCGGGCACGACTTCACCACCACCGGCCCCGGTGAGGGGGCGTGGCAGATGGACGCCTGTGGTCACGGCACCTGGTGCGCAGGGATCATTGCCGCGGCCGACAACCGCACCGGCATCACTGGCATCGCCGCGGAGGCCGAACTCCACGCGCTGAAGCTGTTCCCCGGCGGACGGGTCAGCGACCTGCTCCGCGCCATCGACTACTGCATCACCCACGACATCGACATCGCCCAGATCAACCTCGCCTATGTCGCTCCGTCCCAGCTGGTGGCATGGAAACTGCAGGACGCACACGCCGCAGGAATCGCGGTCATCGCTCCGGCCGGCGACACCGCAGGGCCCGTCGCGCACCCCGCCGCCCTGCCGGGCATCCTCGCGGTGGGGGCGATCGCGCACACCGGCACCTACCCGTCCACCAGCCCCCACACCCGGGTGCAGCCACCGTGGCCAAGCCCCTACGCCGCACCCTTCACGCCGACTGGGCCCGGTGTGGACCTGGTCGCGCCGGGTGCCGCAGTGATCACCACCGCCCTCGGTGACAGCTACACCCCGGCCGACGGCACCGCGATCGCAGCCGCCCACATCACTGGCCTCGCCGCGCTGCTGCTGGCCCACCACGATCACCTGCGCACCCAGGCCGTCCCCCGCACCCCGGCCCGCGCCGACTACCTCCACACCTTGCTGCGCACCGCCTGCCGGCCAGTCCCCGGCGCCGACCCGGCCCGCATGGGGGCAGGGCTCGCCGATGCCCCCACTGCCCTCGGCACGCCCGCCACCTGGCAGCAGGACCCCCGCGCGGAACAGATGTACGCGGCGGCCGGGCTGTACCCGCCCCGGCCCTGACGCGGATCACTGCCGCATGATCCGTTGTCGGTCGAGGTGACCACGGACGGCTATGTGGTGTCCGCCCGGGCGTGGTGGGGTCCGACGGAGTCTGATGCGCGGCGGGATGTCCGGGCGACGGTGCTTGCGGACTGGAAGCTGCCCCAAGAAGCCACGGCTGCTGCGCTGGGCGGGCGGCTGCCTGTGATCCCCGGCGGGCTCCCACTCCGGAAACCGCGGGCATGGCCGTCCTGTGGCAGCTGCTACGGGCCAGGACCTTCGCGACTGGACAGAGCCGCCCGATCGGGTTTCGCTGGATTTATGCCGTATTTGATGAGCGGTCGTACGGCAGAAGGCGGCCGGGCCCCTGTCACACGTCGGTACGCAGCGAGGCCCGGCCCGCCCGCCGACGGGGAGAGCCGCCGCATGGGAGGCATCATCACGCGGCAGTCCTGACCGCCGTGCCAGGAACCTCTCGCCCGGCCGCGTCGTCGACGCGGCCGCCCGCACATCGGGTCCCCGGGATGATGGCGATTCTTGAAAACGGCCAGCGATGCTCCTCGCCCCACTTCCTTGACCGTTGAACGGCGTGAGGAGTATCGGGAGCGAGGAGCGAAAGCAGGGCATGCGGAGGGCACTGACATTCTGGCCCCATGGCAATCGCGGGATCTCGGACGAAGACGACGGACACATGGCTGATGCCAGCCGATGAGGTGCTTCTGGGGCAGCGAATTGCCGAGGTGCTTCCCTCATCCGGATGGCACTGCAGTCACCCAGGGCCTCGTGGATTGCACCAGGTGCACCTGCATGCCTCGATCGAGTCCGCGCTGGACTGCGGTGGCACGCAGGCGTTTATCAGCCTCCCGGCAGGCGCTTCCCTGCCACCCGGGATCATGCCGACTGCGGGTGTCCTCACACCTGTCGGACCACCGACAGCGGCAGTTGTCCAGCTGCTCCGTTCATGGCTCAGGACGGACGAGCGGGGCGAGTTCTTCGAGAGCGGGCGACTCGCAGTGCGATGGTTCGAACCCGAAGTCGGACCGGAAATGCATCAGACCCTCACCGAACAGACCCGGCTGATCTGGGCTGCATTGCGAGCTGTGACCCGGCCGGCCGTGATCGAGGCGCCCGACGGTCGCCGCACTTCGGGACTGAGAATCGGGCCCGCCGCCCGTGACGAGGTGATCCGTCGACAGGTGCCGCTGGCGAGGCCCGGCATCCACTTCGCGGACGTCACGGGACGGCAGCCCGCGGATCTGCGCCGCATTGAACGCGGGCAGGTCGACCACGCGGGACGGCCACTCGCCCTTACCGAGCGCTAGGGCCTGGTAACGGGACGCTGGACGCTTCCATGGCCACATGGCCGAAGGCGTCGGTCACCGACCAGCCGGGAGTTGCGGCGACCGCCAGGTCGGGATCGGGCGCGCCCACCACCAGCCGGGCGAGGCGATCCGCCATCGTGGTGGGATCCTGCGGGGTCCGGTTCATGACCGATCTCCTTCCGACGGGTGCCTTTCCGACGGGCCCGTCCAGGGGCGCAGCCTCGGCCACCAGCCCGGCACCGCCCGGCGGTAGCGCGCGTACTCGTCGCCGTACCGGGCGGCCAGCGTCGGCTCCTCGTGCTGGCGCGCGAACGCCCACATCGACAAGCCCGCGACCAGGCCGTACCCGAGCAGGACCGGTCGGCCGAGGAGGAGTGCTTGTCCGCCGATCGTGGCGAGCACCGCCAGGTACATGGGGTTGCGGACGCGCCGATACAGCCCGCCCACCACCAGGTGCTCGGTCGGTGCGACCGGAGCAGGCGTGCCCAGGCCCTCCGTGACGAACCGCATGAAGGCGGAGACCAGGACCGCGGCACCCGCCACCAGCACGACCCCGCCCAGCACCCGTACGGGAAGCGGCCAGTGCCCGGCATGCCACCCGGTCAGCCACCACGGCACCACCCCGGCCACCGTGCCCGGAGCAAGCGCCATGAACACCGAACTGCCCACCGCCGCCGCTGATCTGCGCATGCAGCCAGCATGACCGCTGCGCGCAGCCCTGGGAACGAGCGGGACACGGTGTTCAGCGTGATCTAGCCTCGTACTTCGCAGGTCACCCGATCGTGAAGACTCGGGCGGTGCTGGGTCAACTTCTCGGCCGTAAACGACCGAGCCTGTTGACTCGGTCGTCTACACCTTGTCGCGCTCCCGGCTGCCCCCTACGGCGGGACGGTCACGGGTCGCATCCACCACGAAAGGAGGTGTTCAGGTCCTTTGCGGTACGGGTCCGTTGACGAGAACCCACGCCGAGCGTGCGCGGTTGCGCACG
>NZ_JBHWKX010000098.1:0-20178 GCF_042730885.1 Streptomyces sp. NPDC059909 | reverse complement strand
GATAGGCAGTATGCGGGTGCACACCGTTCGCCTTCGCCCACTCCTTGAGGTTCATGCAGTGACCATAACAGCCACTCAGAGGCTATAAGACACACCAGAGTTGACTCAAGCCCGAGCAGTTCGTAACCCCTCGAGCTCCCCGCTGATGGACCAGCCATCCGTCAGCGGGCCGCGGACGCGGCAGTCGACCCGCAGGTCCCCGTCCTGGCCGGCGCGGGCGGCCACGTCGTCCAGGTACAGGGCGTCGGTCGAGTGCAGCCGTACGGAGCGGGTGATGCCGCCGTGCCACCACTGGTCCTGGTCCTCGATGTGCGAGGCGTCGGACCACTTCACGACGGTGAGCCGCAGGGTGTGCCGCTCCCCCGGCCGGACGGCGTCGGTGATGTCGAACTCGCTCGCCAGGTGGGAGCCTTGCCGACACCGACCGGGGTGCCGTCGATCTCGGCGATCAGGACGCTCTCGGCGGCGCCGACGTGCAGGACGGTCCTGCGCCCGGCCCAGTCGGCGGGGACCTCGAACTCGCGCTCGTACACGCCGGTGGGGTTGGCGTCGGGCACGTGCGGCGGGATGTGCGGGAACGGCATCCGGACGTTGGTGTAGTGCGGCAGATCGCGCGGGTCGTGCATCGTCCAGCAGCCGGGCACGGGCGCCTCGTCCCACGCGTCGGCGAGGGGCGCGCCGGGCGCGGGCAACAGCTGGAAGCGCCAGGTGCCGTCGAGGACGATGCTCCCGGCACGGCGGTCCACGGCGTTCATCGGCAAGCGCTGCCAGCTGGTCAGCTCGGGTGAGTCCCAGGGTCGTACGGGGGTGGTGAAGGTCATCGAGAGGCCCCTTCGGCCGGCGGCAGTCGGCAGTCGTCCTGCGATGGCGACAGGATCCTGCAGAAACACACAGAATCAAACGGTCGGAGGCGAACAACCTGCCGCGACCAGGCACGGCCGAGGTGTTCCCGGTTCTCGCGGGTACGTCCTGGAAGTGACAGCGTGGTGGCAGCCCAGCGGGCACGGCACAGCCGGACCGGGCATGACACCGCCAGGTCCGGCACGGCTCGACGGCTACAGGAGCGAACATCCCGGCCTCGCCCATCTCAACCGGAAGTAGGTGTCTGTCCCATGCACGACGAACGCCGAAGGATCGAGCAGAGGGTCGAGCGCGTTCTGGACCAGCGGGTCCGGCCGCTGATCCACTCCGCCGCCGTGCCGCTGACCGTGGAGGCCTGGCAGGTGCCGGACGAGCCGGTGCCGTTCGCCGAGGCGCGGGCCGCGGAGTACGAGCCGTTCGCGACGGGCACGCCGTGGGGGCCGCCGTGGGGCACGACCTGGTTCCGGGTACGCGGCGAGGTGCCGGCCGACTGGGCGGGACGCAGGGTGGAGGCCTGGTTCGATCTGGGCTTCCTCAGCAGCTGGCCGGGCAACCAGGCCGAGGCGCTCGTCCATCTGCCGGACGGCACTCCGGTCAAGGCGGTCAATCCGCAGAACCAGTACGTCCCCGTCGCCTCCCCCGCCGCCGGGGGCGAACAGGTGGCGCTCCTCGTCGAGGCCGCCTCCAACCCTGACATCCTCGCCGACCGCTTCCGCCGCCCGACGCCCATGGGCGACAAGCGCACGGCGGGCACCGAAGCGCTTTACACGTTCGCGCGCGCCGATCTCGCCGTACTCGACGAGGAGGTCTGGCAGCTGTCGCTGGACCTGCAGGTGCTGCGCGAGCTGATGCTGGAGCTGGACGAGGGCGAACCGCGCCGCCACGAGATCCTGCACACGCTGGAGCGGGCGGTGAACGCGCTGGACCTGGACGACATCCCAGGAACCGCGGAAGCCGCGCGCCATGTCCTGGCGGACGCCCTGGCGCGGCCGGCGCACGCCAGCGCGCACACCCTCTCGGCGGTCGGGCACGCCCATATCGACACCGCCTGGCTGTGGCCCATCCGCGAGACCAAGCGCAAGACGGCCCGGACGTTCGCCAACGTGACGGCGCTGGCGAAGGAGTACCCGGAGTTCGTCTTCGCCTGCTCGCAAGCGCAGCAGTACGCATGGGTGCGCGACACCCATCCGCAGGTGTGGGCCCGTATCCAGGAGGCCGTGAAGAGCGGGCAGTGGGCACCGGTCGGCGGCATGTGGGTGGAGGCCGACGGCAATCTGCCCGGCGGTGAGGCGCTCGCGCGCCAACTCGTCCACGGCAAGCGCTTCTTCCTCGACGCGTTCGGCATCGAGACGGAGGGGGTGTGGCTGCCGGACTCCTTCGGCTACACGGCCGCCTATCCGCAGCTCGCGAAGCTCGCCGGGATGAAGTGGTTCCTGACCCAGAAGCTGTCCTGGAACCAGACCAACAAGCTGCCTCACCACACCTTCTGGTGGGAGGGCATCGACGGCTCCCGGGTCTTCACGCACTTCCCGCCGGTGGACACGTACAACGTGGTCTTCTCCGGGCGGGAGATGGCGCACGCGGTGCGCAACTACCAGGACAAGGGGGGTGGTACGCGCTCGCTGGCGCCCTTCGGGCACGGTGACGGCGGCGGCGGGCCGACGCGGGAGATGCTGGAGCGGGCGCGGCGGCTGGCCGATCTGGAGGGCTCGGCGAAGGTCGTGATCGAGCATCCGAACGCCTTCTTCGCGGCGGCCCGCGCGGAGTACCCGGACGCGCCCGTGTGGTCGGGCGAGCTGTACCTGGAGCTGCACCGCGCGACGTACACCTCGCAGGCCCGCACCAAACAGGGCAATCGCCGCAGTGAACACGCCCTGCGCGAGACCGAGTTGTGGGCGACGGCGGCGGCGCTGCACGTTCCCGGGTACGAGTATCCGTACGGGGAGCTGGACGAGCTGTGGAAGACGGTGCTGCTGCACCAGTTCCACGACATCCTGCCGGGCTCGTCGATCGCGTGGGTGCACCGGGAGGCGGAGGCGGAGTACGCGCGCGTCGCGACGGAACTGGAAGCGCTGACCGCGCAGGCCCTGGAGGCGGTGAGCGGGGCAGGACCGGTCGAGCCGTGGGTGTACAACGCGGGGCCGCGGGACCGGGCCGAGGTCGTACGCGTCCCCGCGACGCTGGCCGGCATCCTCGATCCGGGGCTGCCGCGGCTGTCGGACGGTTCGGCCGCGGTGTCCGTGGAGGTGCCGGCCTCCGGCTGTGCGCGCGTCAGCCCCCGCGTTCCGGTGGAGCCTCCGGTCACGGTCACCAACCGGGCCCTGGACAACGGCCTCGTACGGGTCGATATGGCGGACGACGGCACGTTCACGTCCGTACGCGACCTGGTCCACGACCGCGAGGTCCTCGCGCCCGGCGGCAAGGGCAATCTGCTGCGGCTGCACAGCGACCTGCCCAACTACTGGGACGCCTGGGACATCGACAAGCACTACCTGGGTCGCTTCACCGACCTGCTGGAGGGCGCGACGATCAGGATCGCCGAGGACGACCGTCTGCTGGGCGCACTGTGCGTGGAGCGGAGCTTCGGCAAGGGGTCGAGGATCGTCCAGACCGTCACCGTCCGGGCCGGCAGCCCTCGCATCGACATCGAAACCGAGATCGACTGGCACGAGGCGGAGAAGATCCTCAAGGCCGGCTTCCCGCTCGATGTGCACGCGGACCGGTCCGCCGCCGAGATCCAGTTCGGCCACGTCCACCGGCCGACGCACACCAACACCAGCTGGGAGGCTGCCCGGTTCGAGGTGTACGGCCACCGCTGGGTGCACGTCGGCGAGCCCGGCTACGGCGTCGCGGTGATCAACGACTCGACGTACGGCCACGACGTCTCGCGCACGACGCGGGAGGACGACGGCGGTACGACCACCACGGTGCGGCTCAGTCTGGTGCGCGCGCCCCGGGTGCCCGACCCGGAGGCCGACCAGGGGCTGCACCGCTTCACCTACTCGCTGCTGCCGGGCGCGACGATCGAGGACGCGGTGGCGGAGGGGTACGCGCTGAACCTGCCGCTTCGGGTCGGGCCCGGCGGTGCGCAGATGCCGCCCGTGGTGACCACGTACGGGTCGTCGGCGGTGCTCGTCGAGGCGGTGAAGCTCGCGGACGACGGTTCCGGCGATGTGGTCGTACGCCTCTACGAGTCGCTGGGCGGCCGGGCGACGACGAGGCTGCGCACGGGATTCCATACGGTCGGAGCAGTGCTCACCGATCTGCTGGAGCGCCCCTTGCCCGACGGGCCGCCGCTCGCGGTGGAGCGCGACGGCGTTGCGCTGGCGCTGCGCCCGTTCCAGATCGTGACGGTGCGGCTGACCCGGGGGTAGTCCTTACGGACCTGTGACGGCGCGGTGCGCAGCAGGGGTGGAACGTGATCCTCCGCGTAGCGTCGGTGACATGCGAGTACTCGTCACTGGAGGCGCGGGCTTCATCGGGACGCAGATCGTCGCCGCCCTTGCCGCGCGCGGCCACGAACCGGTCGTCCTCGACCTCCGGCGCTCCTCGGGCACCGGACCGGTCACTGCCGGACCGGTCGCTGCCGGATCGACCGCCGTCGAAGCGGTCCAGGGCGATGTCCGGGACCCAGCGGTGGTGGCGCGCGCCCTGCACCGCGTCGATGCGGTCTGCCACCAGGCGGCGATGGTCGGCCTCGGCAAGGACTTCGCCGACGCACCGGAGTACGTAGCCGTCAACGACCTCGGCACGGCGGTGCTGCTTACTGCCATGGCGCAGGCCGGGGTGCGCGATCTGGTGCTGGCCGGGTCGATGGTCGTGTACGGCGAGGGCCGCTACGACTGCCCGGTGCACGGCCGGGTCCGCCCCGGCCCGCGCCCGGTCGCGGCGCTGGAGGCGGGCCGGTTCGAGCCCGGATGCCCTGTCTGCGGCCGCGAACCGACGCCGGGGCTGGTGGACGAGGACGCCCCAGTCGACCCGCGCAATGTGTACGCCACGACCAAACTCGCCCAGGAGCACCTGGCAGCAGCCTGGGCGCGGTCGACGGGCGGCCGTGCCGTGGCGCTGCGGTACCACAACGTGTACGGGCCGGGGATGCCGCGCGACACGCCGTACGCGGGGGTGGCGTCCTTCTTCCGCTCGGCGCTGGAACGCGGCGAGCCGCCCCGGGTCTTCGAGGACGGCCGCCAGCGGCGGGACTTCGTCCATGTACGGGACGTGGCGAGCGCCAACGTGGTGGCTCTGGAGGCCCTGCCCGGCCGGGAACCGGGAGCCTTCACGGCGTACAACACGGGCAGCGGCACCCCGCACACCGTCGGCGAGATGGCGGCCACGCTGGCCGCCGCGCACGGCGGCCCCGCGCCGGTGGTGACCGGGGAGTTCCGCCTCGGCGACGTCCGACACATCACGGCCGACTCGGGCCGGCTGCGGGCCGAGCTGGGGTGGGAGCCGGTGGTCGGCTTCGCGGACGGCATGAGGGAGTTCGCCTCGGCGGGGCCGCGGGGTGCGGTCGCATGAGCATCACCGTCGATGTGGTGCTGCCCTGCCTGGACGAGGCGGAGGCACTGCCGTGGGTGCTCGCACGCGTCCCCGCGGGCTGGCGGGCGGTCGTCGTCGACAACGGCTCGACGGACGGTTCCCCCGAACTCGCCCGCTCGCTCGGCGCGACCGTCGTGCACGAGCCGCGCCGCGGCTTCGGTGCGGCTTGCCACGCCGGGCTGCTGGCCGCCGATGCGGAGTACGTGTGCTTCTGCGACTGCGACGCGTCCCTCGACCCCGGGCTGCTGCCGGACTTCGTCCGCCGGATCGCGGTCGGCGAGGCGGATCTGGTCCTCGGCCGGCGGCGCACGCGAGCGCGCGGCGCGTGGCCGCTGCACGCCCGCGCCGGCAACCTGGCCCTGGCCGCGATGCTGCGCCGCCGCACCGGGCTGCGCCTCCACGACCTGGGCCCCCTGCGCGCGGCCCGCCGCAAGGACCTCCTCGGCCTCGACCTCACCGACCGCCGCAGCGGCTACCCCCTCCAGATGGTGGTCCGCGCGGCGGACGCGGGCTGGAGCGTCGCTGAGGTCGACGTGCCGTACCTCCCCCGCGCAGGCAAGTCCAAGGTGACCGGCACCTGGCGGGGCACCTGGCAGGCGGTGCACGACATGCGGGCGGTGCTGCGTGAGTGAGCGTCCCGGGGGCGTGCCGGGTGGGTCGTGGGCGCCCCCTCACCCCCGCCTACGCCCGCAGCCGCACCCCCACCCGGTCGGAACAGCACCCGCACTCGCCGAGGAAAGGCGCCATGACCACCGTGCTCGTCATCGCGAAGGAACCCGTACCAGGGTGGGTCAAGACCCGGCTGATCCCCTGGTACTCGGCCAAGGATGCCGCCGCGCTGGCCGAGGCGGCTCTGGTCGACACGCTGGAGGCCGTACGGAGCACGACGGCCGCGCGGCGGGTGCTGGTGCTGGACGGCGCGCCTGGCGCCTGGCTGCCGCCCGGGATCGAGGTCGTACCGCAGGCGCACGGCGGTCTCGACGAGCGGCTCGCCGCCGCGTTCGCGGCCTGCACGGGGCCCGCTCTGCTGATCGGCATGGACACCCCGCAGGTGACGCCGGCGCTGCTCGCACGGGGGCTGGAACTCGCCTCGGGCGAGGCCGCGTTCGGGCCCGCCGAGGACGGGGGCTTCTGGGCGCTCGGGCTGGCGGAGCCCGATCCGGCACTGTTGCGGGGGGTGCCCATGTCCGTACCCGAGACCGGCGCCGTGCAGCGGCGCCGACTGGTCGAGGCGGGGCTGACGGTGCGTGACCTGCCGCGGCTCCGTGACGTCGACACGCCGGACGACGCCCGGCTGGTCGCGGCCGCCACGCCGGGCAGCCGGTTCGCGGCAGAGGTGGCGCGGCTGGCGCGGGCGGGGGCGCGATGACGGCGACGGCACCGGCGGGAGCGGGCGCCGCCACCGCGTGGCGCGCCGAGGCCGACCCGTACACCGACGCCCTGCGCACCGGGCGCGGCCCGCTGTTCCTGCGCCGCCCCGACGGCTGGCTGCTGCCGCTGGAGGTCGAGCGCTGGTGCGCGGCGCCTGACGCGGCCGACCGCACCGTGCTGGACCGCTGCCGGGAACCGGTCCTGGACATCGGCTGCGGTCCCGGCCGGTTGGTGGCCGCGCTGGCGGAGCTGGGTCGGCCGACTTTGGGCGTCGACGTCAGCCCGGCAGCGGTCGCCCGCGCGGTGCGCTCCGGCGGAAGCGCGCTCTGCCGCTCGGTGTTCGATCCGCTGCCGGGGGAGGGCGGTTGGGGAACGGCCCTGCTGATCGACGGCAACATCGGCATCGGCGGCGACCCGCGCGCCCTGCTGTCCCGGATCGCCGAACTGGTCGCCCCGGACGGCGTGCTGATCGCCGAGGCGTCACCGGTCGACGTCGACGAGCGCGTGGACGTCCGCGTGGTCGACGGCAACGGCGCCCTGGGCGCCCCCTTCCCCTGGGCCCGGGTGGGTCTGCCCGCTCTCGTCGACCACGCGGCGGCGACGGGCTGGCCGTGCACCCTGCCGTGGACGGCCGACGGGCGCACGTTCGTGTGCCTGGCGCGCGACCCGGCCCCGAAGCCGTTGTCGGTGGCGGCTGTCAAGTTCCAGGCATGACGAAGCACGAGCCGGTACGGCCGGCTCTGGACGACCTTCGGGCGCGGGACCGTCGGCGCGTCGTGGAGCGACACGGCGGTGTCGCTGCCGAGTCCACGCCGTGTCGGACCCCCGCGGCGTGGGACGTGCGCGGTTCACTCCCCCTATGAACGCCGCAGATGTGCTTGCCGATGCATTCGGACGTGTCCAGGAGGTGGTGCACGAGGCGGTCGAGGGGCTCTCGGTGGACGATCTCCACGCCCGGCTCGACCCGGGCGCGAACTCCATCGCCTGGCTGGTGTGGCATCTGACGCGCATCCAGGACGACCATGTGGCCGACGCGGCCGGGCGGGAGCAGGTGTGGGTCTCGCAGGACTGGGTGGGGCGCTTCGGGCTGCCGTTCGCGGAGGGAGCGACCGGCTACGGGCACTCCCGCAAACAGGTCGCGGCGCTCCGGGTCGACTCGGCAGAGCTGCTTCTGGGCTACTTCGACGCCGTCCACGAGGAGACCATGGCGTTCGTACGCGGCCTGAGGAGCACCGCCTTGAACCGGGTCGTGGACGACTCGTGGTCGCCGCCCGTGACACTGGGCGTCCGGCTGGTGAGCGTCATTTCCGACGATCTCCAGCACGCAGGACAGGCCGCCTTCGTGCGGGGGGCGCTGGAGCGCCGCTGAGATACCTTCGTCATCGTCTTCGCCTTCACCTTCAGGAGAGCAGCGCCGAAACGATGACGTCCGACAGCTCTGCCCCGCGCCGGGCCGCCCTCGGCACCTGGCCGACCCCGCTCGAGCCCATGCCGCGGTTGTCCCGTGCCCTCGGCCTCGGCCCCGACGACCTGTGGCTCAAGCGAGACGACCTCACCGGCCTGGGCGGCGGCGGGAACAAGATCCGCAAGCTCGAGTGGCTCTGCGGCGCGGCTCTCGCCGACGGGGCCACGGTCCTGGTGACCACGGGCGCACCGCAGAGCAACCACGCCCGGCTGACCGCGGCCGCCGGGGCCCGGCTGGGGCTCGACGTCGTGCTGGTGCTCGCCGGCGCGCCCGGCTCTTCGGCCTCCGGCAACCTCGCGCTCGACGGTCTCTTCGGCGCCAGGGTCGTATGGGCTGGTGACGTCCACGGCGAGGAGCTCGGAGCCGTCGCCGAGGAGACGGCCGAGCAGCTGCGGCGTCAGGGCGCCGTCCCTGCGCTGTTCCCCTTCGGCGGATCCAGCGCTCTCGGTGCCCGCGGATACGTCGAGTGCGGCCGCGAACTCCTCGCCCAGGCCCCCGACCTGGCCACGGTCGTCGTCGCGCTCGGCTCCGGCGGGACCATGGCCGGCCTCGTCGACGTGCTGGGTCCGGCACGGGTCCTCGGCGTCCACTGCGGGGCCGTCGGCGACCCTGCCCGGACCGTGTCCGAGCTGGTCTCCGGCCTCTCCGGCACGCCCTGCCCGCCGGAGACCCTGAGGCTGAGGCTCGATCAGGTCGGTGACGGTTACGGATCGTTGACCGAGCCGGTCCTGGCCGCCCTGACGCTGGCGGCCCGCACCGAAGGCATCGTCCTCGACCCGATCTACACGGGGCGCGCAATGGCCGGCCTGGCCCAGGCGGTCGAGGAGGGCGACATCGCGCCCGGGCAGCGCACGGTCCTTCTGCACTCGGGCGGCCTGCCCGGACTCTTCGGCCACGCGGAGACGCTGGCCAGGGCGGAGGCCGCGCTCAGGTTCTCGCACACCTGACACTGCAACTGCGTTTGGTGTGACGTTGTGGCCGGCCGTTCGCCGGGCCGGGTATGGGTGGGGATGTTGATGCGGCGGCTCGGTGAGCAGCTGGTCCGGCCGGCCTGCATGAGCGGTTCGTGCACCGGTTCGCCCGCAGCGAGCCGCGTGAGTCCGCGCCGGCCTATCTGCGCGGGCTGATCGCTCCGCTGAAGCGGAAGAACGGCTGGACGATGGCCGAGAGGCCAGGCACGGCTGAACTCGTGCTGTCGTTCCGGACGCTACTGCGGGCGATCATGTGCGGGACAACCTCCGGCAGCACCCACACCTCGGACGCCCGCAGAGCGGCCACCTCGCGGAGCGGGCCGCGTTCGCCGCGGCGTGAGCGCTGCCGGGATCCTGTTGATGCCGTTGTACTTGTTGCTGCGCGTCCACTCGACGTCACCGGTGAGCTCGACTCGCTCGACACGGGCGGCGAACTCGCCGAGGATCACCCGGAGCTCGAGACGGGCGAGGCTGGCGCCGAGGCAGAAGTGCGGCCCCTGGGCGAACCCGAGATGCGGATTGGGCTCACGACGAACATCGAGGCGCTGCGGGTCGCAGAACATCGCCTCGTCACGGTTTGCCGAGGCGAGCCAGTACACGACCCGGTCCCCGGCGGAGATCCGGTGCCCCGCCAGCTCGTAATCCTGCGTGGCGGTGCGGACGTTGTGCGCGACGGGGCTCATCATGCGGACAGCTTCGTCGGGCAGTGTGGTGAGCACACTCGGATCGTCGGCTACCCCATCCGGGATCGTCGGGTCGGCGGACATCGCGACGAGCGCCCACGATGCCGCGCTGCGCGTCGCATCCGCCCCGGCGCCGAACAGGAGCTGGAAGAACGCGTCGATCTCCGGCTCCATGAGGTGCGACGGATCCTCGTCGGGGAGGTGGGCATGGGTGATGACCGAGAGCAGGTCGTCCTGCGGGTTGCGCCGCCGCTCGGCGACGATTTCCCGGCCGTACTGCAGAAGGCTCTCCGTCGCCGCAGCAACCGATCCCTCGACAGTCGAGTCGGCCTTGACATCGAACACGTGGTGGACCCACTCGGAGAGGAGGTGGCGATCCTGCTGCGGGATCCCCATGAGCATGCAGATCGCCTGCAAGGGGAGCTCGCAGGTGACCGACTCGACGAGGTCGCAGTGCCCCATCTCGACGGCGGCGTCGATCAACGTCTCGGCCCGCCGCCGGAGTTCGCCCTCGAGCCGATTCACCATCCTCGGCGTGAAGCCGCCGGAGACAAGGCGGCGCAGCCGGGCATGGCGCGGATCGTCCATCATGTTCATCATGGAGCCGGCCCACGGGTGATCGAAGAGGACTGTCCCCTGGGCGCTCGAGAACACGGCGGGGTCGAGCAGGATCGTCCGCGATTCGGCGTAGGTGTGCACCGACCAGAACCCGGTTCCCCTCGGGGTGTGCTCGGTGGGCTCGTGCCACCCGACCGGTGCTTCGCGGCGGAGCCGGGCGAACAGGTCGTGCGGGAACCCGTTGGCGAAGTGGTCGAGGTTCGTGAGGTCAGCTCCGACAGTCGTCGTCATGGGTGCGATCCTTCGTCTCTCGCCGGTTGCGGCGCGCCGTCCCTGGTGTGGATCGTCTGCCCCCGTCGACGGACAGCAGGGCGCCGGTGATGGACGAGGCGTCGCCGGATGCCAGGAACGAAACGCTGTCGCGCCGGCGACGTCCAGGCGGTGCCGAGCCGTCCGAGCCGCCGGGCGGCGCGCTGGGCACGGATCCCCTCCGGTGTCACGCCGTCCCGCGCACCCTTGGCCGCGATGACGTGCGGCGTATCGATCGCCCCGACGATCAAGGCGTCGACCCGGATGTGCTACGGCGCGCGATGTGTGGCGTGCGCCAGGTGCCACGAACACCCTGTCGACGACACGTTCACGATAGCCCCGGCTCCTCGTTCCCGCATGACAGGGACGACGCGCCTCGACGTGAGCCACATGCCGGTCAGGTTCGCGTCGATCAGCGCGTGCCAGTGCAGTAGGACCTCGGCTCCCAGGCCCGCGCGAGCGTGTCCGTGGCCCGCTACTCGGCGAACGGCACGGCCGTCATGCGGCAGGGCGTGTTCATCAGCGATATTCTGAAGGGCATCGGTTCCGAGCGGCCCCGGCATCCAGACCGAGAAGGGCGACGGCCACTCGACGCCGATCAGCGAGGAGAACATCGAGGAGATAGACGCCGACCGGCTGTTCATCGGCACCCATGTCTTCGACCGGCTCGGACGCCGCACTCCTCGACAGAGCCGGCCGAGAACCAGCCTGCCAGCAGCTGAAACGCCGTACGCGACAAGCCCGCGAAACCGTGATGGACGGCTCCAAGTGGACGAGCCCGGGCGGTGTGGAGGCGGCGGTCTCGGTGCTCGACGACATCCGGAAGGCGATGGTCATGTGAGTGCCGACCGTGAACTCTCCGAACGGCTCGCCCTCGTGACGGGCGCGGGCCGGGGCATCGGCAAGGCGGTGGTGACGGCCCTCGTCGAGCGCGGCGCCCGCGTACTCGCCACCGACCTGGACCCCAGGGGCGTGGAGGCCCTCGCCGAAAAGTACGGCGACCAGGTCACCGCCCGCCCGCTCGATGTCACGGACGCCGCGGCCGTCGAGGCCCTCGTGGCCGAGGCCGAGGCCGAGCGCGCACTCGGTGCGGTGGACATCGCGGTCAACGTCGCCGGAATCCTGCGGGGTTCCCAGGTCGTGGACCTGACGGACGAGGACTGGGCGGCCACGTTCGCCGTCAACTCCAGCGGCGTTTTCCACGTCTCACGGTCAGCCGCCCGCCGCATGGCCGAGCGCGGGCACGGCAGCATCGTCACCGTCGCCTCGAACGCGGCCGGCATTCCCCGCGCGGGCCTGTCCGCCTACGCCGCCTCGAAGGCCGCCGCTGTGATGTTCACCAAATGCCTGGGCCTGGAGGTGGCCTCACGGGGCGTCCGCTGCAACACGGTCTCCCCCGGCTCGACTCTGACCGACATGCAGCGCGCCATGTGGACCGCCTCCGACGACCAGGACCCGGCAGCCGCCGCGCGCCGCGTCGTTGAGGGAGACCTCGCGACGCACCGCACCGGCATCCCGCTCGGCCGGATCGCCGACCCCTCCGACGTCGCCGAAGCGGTCGCCTTCCTCGTGTCCGACCGCGCCCGTCACATCACCATGCACGACCTGTACGTCGACGGCGGCGCCACCCTGCGGGCCTGAACCCGCCCGCCCCACAGCGGCTCCGCCGACCACGTACCGTGCCCTCCCCCGCTGGAGACATCCATGTCTGCCTCTCTGCGCGAACCCACAGCCACGCCTCTGGTCTCGCCCGGCGCGGCAACCGCCCTGCTCGACGCCTACCGACCGGGCACCGACCGGTTCCTCGCCTCGCCCCACCGCACCCTGCTGGGGAGGGGAACCGCCGCCGACATACCCCACGACACGCGGCCGTTGACATGGCGGGTGCGCAACGTACTGAACGCACGTCGGCGTGCGGGTGCCCAGGCACCGGTCGTCGTGGGCTCCGTGCCCTTCGCCCCGGACGCGCCGCACTCGCTGGTCTCCCCCCAGTCCGTCCAGTGGGCGCCGCCGCTGCGTGAGGACCCGCTCATCGTCCTGCCCGCGCTGCTCCCGGAGGGGGGCACCGTCTGGCAGGTGCGGGAGGTTCCGGCGCCCGAGCAGTACGGCCAGGCCGTCGCCGACGCGGTGAAGCGGATGCGGTCCGGGGAGTTCACCAAGGTCGTCCTCGCCCGCACGCTGGAGCTGACCTCGCCCGAGGAGCCGGATCTGCTGGCCATGCTGAGCCGCCTGGCGCGCCGCGACCCTGCCGGATACACCTTCGCCGTCCCCAGCGGCCCCGGCCGCACGCTCATCGGAGCCAGCCCCGAACTGCTCGTCGCCCGCAGGGGCGGCCGCCTGACCGGGAACCCCCTGGGCGGGTCCGCGCCGCGCAGCACCGACCTGGCCGAGGACGTCCGACGCGCGGCGGCGCTCCTGGAGTCGCCCAAGGACCTGCACGAGCACGCCGTCGTCGTCGACGCCGTACGCGAGGCGCTCGCGCCGTTCTGCACCCGCCTGGAGGTGCCCGAGCGGCCCACACTGGCGCGTACGGCGGCGATGTGGCATCTGTCGACCACGGTCACGGGCGAGCTCACCGACCCGGGCGTCACCGCCTTGGAGCTGGCCTCTGCCCTGCACCCCACGCCGGCGGTGTGCGGCACCCCGACCGACGTGGCCCGCGCCGTCATCGCCGAGTCGGAGCCCTTCGACCGCGGCCCCTACACGGGCATGGTCGGCTGGCAGGACGCGGACGGGGACGGCGAGTGGGTCGTGACGATCCGCTGCGCCGAGGCCGAGGGACGTTCGCTGCGGCTGTTCGCGGGCGCCGGGGTGGTGGCCGCCTCGTCGCCGGAGGCCGAGACCGCGGAGACCGGCGCCAAGTTCCGTACATTTCTCGACGCTGTGGGGGCCTCGCTGTGACCCTCACTCCTGGCGTGGACGCGCCCACCTGGCCCCCGGAGTTCTCCGAGCGCTACCGCGCGGCGGGCTACTGGCGCGGCGAGACCTTCGGGGGCGTACTGCGCGAGCGAGCCGCCGCCCACCCCGACCGGATCGCCCTCGTCGACCCGGCGCCCCAGCGCCGCACCTGGACCTACCGGGAACTGGACGAGCGCGCCGACCGGCTCGCCGCCGGATTCGCGGCACGCGGGATCGGCAAGGGCGACCGGGTCGTCCTGCACCTCCCCAACATCGGTGAGTTCGTCGAAGTCGTCTTCGCGCTGTTCCGCGTCGGCGCGCTGCCCGTGTACGCGCTGCCCGCGCACCGGGAGACGGAGATCGGCCACTTCTGCTCCTTCACCCAGGCCGTCGCCTACGTGGTCCCCGACCGTCACGCGGGCTTCGACCACCGTGAGCTCGCGACGCGGGTAGCGGAGCGCACGCCGAGCCTGCGGCATGTCTTCGTCGTCGGCGACCCGGGCGAGCACACCGCACTGGCCGACGTGCCCTGCGACCCGGTCGTCATGCCCGCCGGGCCGGAGCCGCACGAGCTGGCGTTCCTCCAACTGTCGGGCGGTACGACGGGAGTGCCGAAACTCATCCCGCGCACCCACGACGACTACATCTACTCGCTGTGGGGCTCCAATGAGATCTGCGGCGTCGACGCGGACACCCGCTTCCTCGTCGTCCTGCCGGCCGCACACAACTTCCCGATGAGTTCGCCGGGTTGGCTGGGCACGCTGTATGCCGGGGGCACCGTCGTACTGTCCCCCGGCCCCGACCCGGCGACGGCCCTGCCGCTCATCGAGCAGGAGCGGATCACGATGACGGGGCTGGTGCCCCCGCTCGCCCTCCTGTGGACCGAGGCCGGTCCGAAGGCGGATCACGACCTGGCGAGTCTGGACCTGGTGCTCGTCGGCGGCGCCAAGTACAGCGCGGAGGCGGCGCGCCGTCTGGAACCCGCCCTGGGCTGCCGGCTGATGCAGGTCTTCGGTATGGCCGAGGGGCTCGTCAACTACACACGGCTGGACGACGACTTCGAGACCGTGGTCACCACGCAGGGCCGCCCGATCTCCGCGGACGACGAGATCCGCATCGTCGACGACACCGGACACGACGTCCCCGAGGGCGCGTTCGGGCACCTGCTGACCCGCGGCCCCTACACGATCCGCGGCTACTGGCGCGCTCCCGGCCACAACGCGCGCGCCTTCACACCGGATGGCTTCTACCGCACCGGCGACATCGTGCGCCGCACCCCGACGGGCCACCTCGTCGTCGAGGGCAGGGCCAAGGACCAGATCAACCGGGGCGGTGAGAAGGTCGCCCCGGAGGAGGTCGAGAACATCATCCTCGCCCATCCGTCCGTGCACGACGTCGCCGTGGTTGCGGTGCCCGACGCGTACCTCGGGGAACGCTCCCTCGCCTACGTCATCCTCCGCGAGGGTGCGGAGCAGCTGAAGCCGGCCGCCATCAAGCGGTTCGTCCGTGACCGCGGCATCGCCGACTACAAGGTCCCCGATCTCGTCGAGTTCGTCGACGCCTTCCCGCAGACGGGGGTCGGCAAGGTCAGCAAGAAGGGGCTGCGGTCCGCCGCGGCCGCCACCGAGCAGCACTGAAAGGCCCTTTCCCATGGCACTTCCCGCCATCGCCTCCTATCCGCTGCCGGCAGCGGACGAGCTGCCGGAGAACCGCGTCGCCTGGACCGCGGACCCCGCGCGCGCCGTGCTGCTCGTCCACGACCTGCAGAACCATTTCCTCGGTGCGTTCCCGTCCGGCGAGCAGCCGCTGACGGGGATGCTGGGCAACACCGGCCGGCTGCTGGAGCGCGCCCGCAGCCTCGGGGTACCGGTCGTGTACTCGACGCAGCGCGGCGGCCAGACGCCCCAGCAGCGCGGGCTCCAGCTCGACTTCTGGGGCCCCGGCGTCGCCGACGACGCCGATGCGCTCGCCGTGCCGGACGAGGTCGCGCCACAGCCCGGCGACAGGGTCCTGACCAAGTGGAAGTACAGCGCGTTCGTGCGCACCCGGCTGGCACATCTGCTCCGTGAGACGGGCCGCGACCAGCTGGTCGTCATCGGTGTGTACGCGCACATCGGCGTGCTGGTGACGGCCTGCGATGCGTGGATGCGCGACATTCAGGCGTTCGTCGTCGCCGATGCCGTCGCCGACTTCTCCCGCGACGACCACGACATGGCCCTGCGCTGGGCCGCCGGCCGCTGCGCGTTGGTGACCACCACCGACGCGCTCTTCAAGGAGTTCTGAGCACCGTGGCCCTCACTCTGGAGCAGCTCCGCAGCGATATCGCCGACAGTCTCGGCGAGGACCCGGCGGACATCCCCTTCGACGAGAACCTCGTGGACTACGGACTCGACTCGGTCCGCATCATGGCACTGCTCGAACGATGGCGCCGCGAGCACGGCGTCGAAGCGGGCTTCGCGGACCTCGCCGAGCAGCCGGCCATCACGGCCTGGGCACCGCTGCTGGGGGCATCATGACCGCCTCCACGACCATCGGCACCGGCGCCCCGGCCATCGTGCTGCCGCTGACGGCGGCCCAGTCGGGCATGTGGTACGCGCAGGCCCTCGATCCGCTCAGCCCCGCGCAGAACACCGCGGAGTGCCTGGACATCGACGGGCCGCTCGACCCGGACCTCTTCGCCGCGGCCCTGCGTCGCGTCACCGCCGAGGCCGACGTCCTGCGGGTACGCGTCGAGAACGGCCGGGACGGTCCGCGCCAGCACATACGCGCCACCGTCGAGCTGCCGCTGACCGTGCTCGACCTGCACGGCGAGGACGGCGCCGAGCGGAAGGCCGAGACGTGGATGCGCGCCGACCTCGCCAAGCCCTGCGATCTGGCGACCGGACCGCTCTTCCGGCATGCCTTGTTCCGGGTCGGCGCGCAGCGATGGCTGTGGTATCAGCGCATCCACCACCTCGTCATCGACGGCTTCGGCTACTCGCTCCTCGTACGGCGCACGGCCGAGGTCTACACGGCGCTCGTCCGCGGCGTGGAACCCGCCCCGCGCACCTTCGGAACCCTCGCCGACCTCGTCGCCGAGGATGCCGCCTACCGCTCGTCCGACGCCTTCGCGGCCGACCGCTCCCATTGGACACAGGCGTTCGCCGACCGGCCCGAGGCACCCCGGCTCGCGGGCCGCGGCGCCCTGCCCTCGCGCACGTTCCGTCGCCGCACGACTCAGCTGTCTCCCGAAGCCACCGAGCGTCTGCGCGAACTGGGCGCCACGCTCCGCGCGACATGGCCGGACGTCCTGATCGCCGCGCACGCCCTCTACACCTCCCGCGCCACCGCGAGGTCGGACGTCGTGCTCGGCCTGCCCATGATGTGCCGCATGGGGTCGGCCGCGCTGCGCGTGCCGGGCATGGTGATGAACGTGCTCCCGCTCAGGCTGGCCGTCTCCCCCGAGGCGACCTTCGCCGAACTGGTGCACCAGATCGTGCTCGGCATCCGCGACGTGCGACGCCACCAGCGCTACCGCTACGAGGACATCCGCCGCGACCTGGGACTGCTCGGCGAGAACCGCGCCCTGATCGGCCCGGTCGTCAACGTCATGCCCTTCGACTACGGCGTCGACTTCGCGGGTGCGCCCGCGCGGGCGCGCAACCTCGCCGCAGGCCCTGTCGACGACCTGAGGGTCAACTTCTACGACCGCGCCGACGGCCGCGGCCTGTGCATCGACCACGACGGCAACCCCTCCCTGTACGAAGACGCCGCCCTCGCCGCCCACCAGGAGCGCTTCCTGCACCTGCTGGACCGTCTCACCGGCACCGACCCGCAGCAGCCGCTCGCCGTTCACACCATCGCGACGCCCGCCGAACACACCCTGGTCCTGCACGAGTTCAACCAGACCGACCGCACGCTGCCCGCGACCACGCTCATCGGCCCCATCGAGGCGCGCGCCATGCGCACCCCGGACGCGACCGCGCTGGTGTACGGGGACAGCTCCTTGACGTACGCGGAGCTGAACGCCCACGCCAATCGGCTGGCCCGGCACCTGCAGACCCTCGGCGCCCGGCCGGGAGCGGTGGTCGCGGTCTCGATGCCCCGCTCGGTGGAGCTGGTCGCCACCGTGCTCGCCGCGCTCAAGTCGGGTGCCGCGTATCTGCCGCTCGACCCGGACTATCCGGCGCAGCGACTGGCGTCCATGATCCAGGACGCGGCGCCGGTGTGCGCCGTGGTCGACCGTGCGGGACGCCTTCCCGAGGACGCCGGGGCCCCACTGGTCGTCCTCGACGAAATCGACATATCCCCCTACCCACCGGCCGGCCCGGCACGTCCGCTCACGCCCGCCCACCCCGCGTACGTCATCTACACATCCGGCTCCACGGGCCGCCCCAAGGGCGTCGTCGTCTCGCACGGGGCGATCGACAACCGGCTGCGCTGGATGCAGCACACCTACCCACTGACAGCCGACGACCGGGTGCTCCAGAAGACTCCGTCGTCGTTCGACGTGTCCGTATGGGAGTTCTTCTGGCCGCTGCGCGAAGGCGCGACGCTCGTCGTCGCCGAGCCGGGGGCCCACAAGGACCCGGTCGAACTCGCCCGCCTGATCCGCGAACAGTCCATCACCATCTGCCACTTCGTGCCGTCCATGCTCCAGGTCTTCCTGGCCGAGGCCGACACGGCAGCCTGCACGGGGCTGCGCCGGATCTTCTGCGGCGGTGAGGCTCTGCCCCCCGAGACGGTGAACGCCTTCGTACGGGCGCTGCCCGGCGTCGAACTGCACAACCTGTACGGGCCGGCGGAGGCCGCCGTCGATGTCACGTACCACGTGTGCGCCCCGGACGGCAGCGGCCCGGTGCCGATCGGCAGCCCGGTGTGGAACACCCACCTGTACGTGCTGGACGCGGCGCTCCAGCCGTGCCCACCGGGCATCCCGGGCGAGCTGTACCTGGCAGGCCGGCAGTTGGCCGACAGCTATCTGAACCGCCCTGCGCTGACGGCGTCCCGGTTCGTCGCCGACCCCTTCGGGCCGCCGGGCGGCCGGATGTACCGCACGGGCGACCTGGCGCGCTGGACGGATCAGGGCGAGGTCGAGTACCTCGGCCGCACCGACCACCAGGTGAAGCTGCGCGGGCAGCGCATCGAGCTGGGCGAGATCGAGGCCGCGCTGGTGGGACAGCCCGGCGTGGAGAGCGCGTGCGCCGTGGTGCGGGAGGACCGGCTCGTCGGGTACGTGACCGGTGGCGCCGATCCCGCGGCCGTACGGGCCCAGCTGGCGCGGATGCTGCCGGAACACATGGTCCCGGCGGCGATCGTCGGCCTCGACGCGTTCCCATTGAGCCCCAACGGCAAGCTGGACCGCCGCGCACTGCCCGCCCCTGTCTTCACCGGCGGTGACGGCGCCAGACGTCCGTCCGGCCCGCTCGAGGAGGCGTTGACACGGCTGTTCGCGGAGGTGCTCGGGGTCGGACGGGCCGGTCCCGACGACGCGTTCTTCGACCTGGGCGGCACGTCTCTGTCCGCGGTGCGGCTGGTGGGGCGGATGCGGGAGGAGTTCAGCACCGAGCTGACCATCGGCTCGCTGTTCGAGGCGCCGACGCCCGCCGCTCTCGCCGCCCGACTCGAGGCCGCGAGGCCGCCACGCGGCGCCGGCCGCAGAAGGAGCACGGCCGAGGACGCCCTCGACGTCCTCCTTCCGCTGCGCACCGACGGCGAGCGGCCCCCGCTGTTCGCGTTCCACCCCAGCGGTGGCATCTCCTGGTGCTACGCGGGCCTGTCCGCCCGCCTCGGTCCGGACCAGCCCCTGTACGGCATCCAGGCGCGCGGCCTGGTACGCGACGAGCCGCTGCCACGCACTCTGCGGGAACAGTCGGCCGACTACGTCGAGCGCCTCCGCACGGTGCGGGCACATGGTCCGTACCGGCTGCTCGGCTGGTCTCTCGGCGGGATCCTCGCCCACACCGTGGCCTGCATGCTCCAGGAGGCCGGGGAGGAGGTCGAACTCCTCGCCCTCTTCGACGCGTTCCCGGCCGAACAATGGCGGGAGCGGCGCGCGCCCGAGGAAGGCGACGGCCTCACCGCAGTGCTGCGCATGGCCGGCTTCGACCGCACCGACGAGCGCACCCGCGACGACGTGCTGGCCACGCTGCGCCGGGCGGGCAGCCCGCTCGCCGGGCTCGCCGACCGGACCCTGTCGAGGATCGTCGAAATAGTGCCCACCCACGCGCGCATGGTGCGTGAGCACCAGCACCGCCGCTACGAGGGCGACCTGCTCTTCTTCACGGCAGCCGCGCCACGGGCAGAGGACTGGCTCACATGGAAGGCATGGCACCCGCACGTCAGCGGCCCGATCGTCAACCACGACCTGGACTGCACCCATCCACAGCTGTTGCAGGACCGCCACCACGACGACATCGCCGCCATCCTGGCAGCGCGCCTGAAGGAGCTCGACGCATGAGTTTCCTGAGTCAACCTCTATGCCGCCAGAGGCGTGTCGGCGGGCGTGCTGATCTTGTTGTTGGCCTGGTGGGTGACGGGGTCG
>NZ_JBHWKX010000097.1:0-20913 GCF_042730885.1 Streptomyces sp. NPDC059909 | reverse complement strand
ACGGGCACGCCACCTACAACGCTCCAGCCCCACCCCGGACACCACCCCGACGCAGAACCACCTCGACGAAGGACCTGCGAAAGACAGGACTAGGTCACCACCGGACTCCACGGAATCGGACGCCGGAGAACCGGACTCCGCCGGAAGGGGCCGGCCCGCAAGGGCCGGTCCCTTCCGCATGCCGGAGCACGCGAGCCCTACAGGGCCGGCCGGACACAGGCGCACCGCCAATCGCCCCACCACAGGTCGGCCGGCGGCGGCCAACGACAGCTCGGCCAACGGTGGGTCGGCCAACGCCAGGTCGGCTAACCGCAGGCCCTGCCGTCCTCCGGGACTTTGCCGTCCAGCAGGTAGCTGTCGACTATGGCCGTCACGCACCTGTTCTCGGGGCTGTAACCGCCGTGGCCCTCGCCTTTGTTGGTGAGCAGCACCCCGACCCCTTCGCCCAGCTCGTCCGCCATCCGCCGCGCGCCCTCGTACGGTGTCGCCGGGTCGCCCGTCGTGCCGACGACCAGGATCGGGTCCGCCCCCTTCGCGCTCGCCTCCGGCGTCTCCCGCTCGCCCGGCACCGGCCACTTGGCGCACCAGCCCGCCGTGTCCCAGGCCAGGAACTCGCCGAACACCGGGGATATCCTCCGGAACTCCGGCAGCAGCGCCCTGGCCTCCGCCGCGGTCGGCCGCTGCTTGTCGTCCGCGCAGGATATGGCCCGCTGCGAGTGACTCTGCGTACCGTAATGCCCGCTCTTGTCACGGTCGTTGTAGAAGTCCGCGAGCGAGAGCAGCTTCGTGCCACGGCCGCGCTGCTCGGCCTCTTCAAGACCCTGGGTCAGCTCGGGCCACAGGCTCTTGGAGTAGAGCGACATGACGATTCCGGTGAGGGCGAGGCTCTGGGTCAGCTCACGGCCGCCGTCGGCGGGCAGCGGTTGCCGGTCGATCCGCTCCAGCAGCCGCGTTATGCGCTGCGAACCCGCCTTGGGGTCCTCGCCCTTGCTCGCAAGGTAGTTGTCCAGGGCGCGCTGGAAGCCGGTGGCCTGATTACGGGCATGGCCGACCGCGTCCGCCGTCGGGTCCACGACGGCGTCCAGCACTGTCCGCCCCACGTTCTGCGGGAAGAGATGCGCGTACGTCCCGCCGAGCTCCGTGCCGTACGAGATGCCGAAGTAGTTGAGCTTGCGGTCGCCCAGGAGATGGCGCATGAGATCCATGTCGCGCGCGGCGTCGGACGTACCGACATGCGGGAGAACCTTGCCCGAGTGGGCGGCGCAGCCCGCCCCGAAGCTCTCGGCGTCCTTGAAGTACACCGCCTCCTCGGCGGGGGTGTCGGGCGTGAGGTCCACGTGGGTCGCGGCCTGCTCCTGCTCCTTGTTGTTGCGGCAGACCACGCCGGAGCTGTCCGCGACCCCGCGCGGGTCGAAACTCACCAGGTCGTAGCGGGCGTTGAGCTTCCCGTACTCATCGGCGAAGCCGGGCAGGCTGTCCACTCCCGAGCCGCCGGGGCCGCCGAAGTTGAACAGCAGCGAGCCGAGGCGCTCGTCCTTGTCCCGCGCCTCGCGGCGGATCAGCGCGAGGGAGATCGTCGCGCCGTCCGGGGCGTCGTAGTCGAGCGGGACCTTCACCTCGGCGCAGGTCCAGCCGCCGCCCTCGCAGGGCTGCCAGTCGGGACGTTGCCCGGTGAGCGAGGCGGGCAGTCCGCGCGCCGCGTCGCCGTCGCGCACCGGCGCGGGAGTCCCCTGTCTGCCACCGCCACCGATGTTGCCGGCGTTGCTGTTACAGGCAGTCAGCACTCCGCCGGCCACCGCCAGCGCGACGGCCGTCGCCCCCACCCTCGTACGCCACGTCATTCCAGGCCCCCCGGAGTGTCATCCGACTGATCCAACTGCCGCCATCCTAGGCGCCGTCACTGACAGTGACCACTGCTGTGGATATCGTCACTGGCAGACGGTTCCCGCGGCCGGGACCCGCCCGTCCAGGAGGTAACTGTCCACGGCGTTCTGCACGCAGGCGTTGCCGCTGCCGTACGCCCCATGGCCCTCGCCCCGGTACGTCATCTCGATGCCGACGCCGTTGCCGAGTGCTTCGGCCATCGCCTTGGCGCCCGCGTAAGGCGTCGCCGGGTCCCCGGTGTTGCCGATGACGAGGATGGGGGCGGCCCCCGGAGCGGAGACGTCGGGGTGCTCCCACTTCCCGGGCACGGGCCACTCCGAGCAGCCCATCAGACCCCAGCCGAGATAGTCGCCGAAGACGGGCGATGCCTTGCGGAATTCGGGCAGCTTGGCCTTCGTCTGCGCGAGGGTGTACCGATCCTTGAAGTCGACGCAGTTGATCGCCGCGTTGGCCGCCTGGATGTTGCTGTAGTGGCCTTCTCTGTCACGTCCGTTCATCGCGTCCGAGAAGGCGAGGAGCAGCGCGCCGTTCCCGCCGTCCGCCTCGTCGAGGCCCTGCTCCAGCAGCGGCCAGTACTCCTTGGAGTAGAGGGCCTGGGCGATGCCGTTCGTCGCCTGGGTCTGGGTGAGCTCGCGGTCGCCCGTGGCCGGGATCGGCTTCTCCTCGAGCCGGGCGAGCAGATCGATGATGAACTGCTGTACCTCCTGCGGGGTGCTGCCCGGAAGCTGGCATTCGTCACCGCGCGCGACACAGTCCTTGGTGAAGTTGTCGAGGGCGAGCTGGAAGCCCTTGGCCTGGCCGAGCGAGCCCTCCTCGGAGGAGCTGTTCGGGTCGACGACGGCGTCGAAGACGGCCCGGCCGACGTTCTTGGGGAACAGGTGCGCATAGACGCCGCCGAGTTCGGTGCCGTAGGAGAAGCCCACGTAGTGGAGCTTGTCGTCGCCGAGCGCCTGTCGCATCAGATCCATGTCGCGCGCGGCGTTCGTGGTGCCGACGTACGGCAGGTCCTCGCCGGAGTTCTTCTCGCAGCCGTCGGCGTACGAGCGGAGGCGGTTCGTGTACGCCTTCTCCTCGGCGGCGTCGTCGGGCGTTGCGTCCTGTGCGTAGTACTCGTCCAGCTGCCGGTTGTCGGCGCACTCGACGGCCTGGCTGCGGCCCACGCCCCGCGGGTCGAAGCTCACCAGGTCGTAGCGTTCGCGCAGCTTCTCGTAGTCCTTGGCGGAGGCGGGCAGGGCGCTGACCCCGGAGCCGCCGGGACCGCCGAAGTTGAAGATCAGGGAGCCGATCCGCCGGGACTGGTCACGGGCCTTCGCACGGATGAGGGCCAGCTCGATGGTTTCGCCGTCCGGATCCGCGTAGTCGCGCGGGACCTGCATGAAGGAGCACTCCCACGGGGTGCCGCCGGGCAGGGGCGAGGGTGCGGGGCCGCCGCCCTCCGCCTCAGAGGGGGCAGGACACGGCTTCCAGCCCAGCTTCTGGGCGCCCAGGTCCCGACCGCCCTGCTCCTCCTTGCCGCTGTCCCCGGAGTCCGAGCAGCCGGCCGTGACGAGCAGCACGGCGGCCGTCGCGGCGGCGAGGACGGTGCCGGCCCGCCGGGCGGTGGCCGCGCGGCGGGCGGCCGGGGTGTGCGGCTCCTGCGGGTCGGGGGATGTGGGCCGGACGGGGGAGGAGGTGGGCATGAGCCCATCGTGCGCGGTACCGGGGCGGTCCGCCTGTTGACTGCGGGGCCGTGCGGGTGGACATCCGTGCCGGCGCCGATGTCCCCCTCCGCGCTTCGCGCAGAGAGCCGCCGTACAGGGAGCCGCGGCTAGAGCGAGCCCTTGCGCGTGAGCTGGTTGAACGCCAGCCACCCCGGCAGCACCGGAAGCCACAGCGTCAGCAGCCGGTACAGCAGCACGGCGGGAGCCGCGACCTCCGCGGGCAGACCCACGGCGATCAGGCCGATCGTCAGCGCGCCCTCGACCGCACCGATGCCGCCCGGCGTCGGCGCCGCGGACCCCAGGGCGCTGCCCGCCAGGAAGACCACGGCGATGCTGGCGTAGCTGAGCTGCTGATTGCCGTTGTCGAAGGCCCGGATCGACGCGTCCAGGCACATCACGAACGTGCCGCTCAGCAGTAGCATCCCGCCGATGCCGGTGGCCAGCTTCACCGGCCGCTGCAGCACGTCCAGCATGCGCGGGACCACGCCGGCGAACAGCGACCTCAGCCGGGTCGACACGAACTTCCGCAGGAACGGGATCGCGGTCACCACCAGGACCAGCACGGCCACGGTCAGCAGACCCGCGATGACCGTCCTGGACGGCGTGAGCGACGACGTCTTCTCCGTACCCGTCAGATAGCCGAAGGAGAGCAGCAGCAGGATGTGCGCGCCGAGCCCGAAGAGCTGCGAGGCGCCGACACTCGCCACGGCGAGCCCGGGCCGTACGCCGGAGCGCTGGAGGAAGCGGGTGTTGAGGGCGACACCGCCGACCGCAGCCGGTGCGACGATCTTCACGAACGAGGCCGCGACCTGCGCCACGACCGTCCGCAGGAACGACACCCGCTCCGGTACGAAGCCCAGCAGGCTCATCGCGGCCGCGAGGTAACTGAAGGCCGAGAAGAGGACCGCGGCCGCCACCCAGCCCCAGTGCGCCTCGGCGACCACGGTGAGGTCGGTCCTGGTGAGCTGGGACAGCAGGAAGTACGCCGCGATCGCCCCGGCGATCAGGCTGACCAGCGTGCGCGGCTTGATCCGCTCGAGCCTCGCCGGCTCGACCGGCGCCTGCGGCCGGATCAGCAGCACCTGCCGGCGGATCTGGGCCAGCAGATCCTCCTCGCGGGCCTCGTCCAGCGCCTCGTCCATGGCGCGCTTCTCGGCCTGCTTCTCGGCGCGCAGCGACTTGCGGGCGGCCTTCCTGTCGCCCTTGTCTCCCTTGCCGCCCGCATCGCCGCCACCGTCCGTGACGGATGCCTCGACCCTGGCCTGCTTGGCCGACTCCGCCGCGGCCAGCACCGCCTCCCGCTCGCGCTGCGAACGCTCCCGGGCGAGCCGCCGCAGCGTCGCGCGCGTGGAGCGGCTGAGCGCGATCGGCTGGAGCAGCGGCAGACAGTCCGCGACCGCGTCCGGGCCGAGCACCTCGACCGCCGCGGCCACCGCGCGCTCGGCGCCCACCCGCAGGCCCACCGTGGCCAGCAGCTGGGCGATGTCCATGCGCAGCACCACATCGCCTGCCGCGATCTCACCGCCGCGCAGATCGGTCAGCACCACCTTGCCGGAACGATCCACCAGAATTGCGTCGGCCGTGAGCCTGCGGTGCGCGATACGCCGCGACTGCAGCGCCCTGACCTGCCGGAACGCGCCGAGTACGACGTCGTCGGTGATCTCCTCGTCCGACAGCGAGTCCAGCGAGCGGCCCCCGAGGTGCTCGTACACCAGCATCACGGCGTCCGGGCCGAGCTCGGACGTGGCGATCAGCTTGGGTGCGTTGGCTCCGGCGGCGATCGCCGCGTACGCGAGCAGCGCCTCCTGCTCCAGCGCCTGGCGCAGCGACTGGATGGAGCGGCGGGTCGTGATGCCGCGCAGCGTCAGCCTGCGCCACACCCGGTAGAAGTAGCCCTGCGCCTGCTGCTCACGGTCGACGACCGTCACATCGAGCGGCGGGCCGTGCTCCAGCGTGACGAGGTAGCGGCGACCGCGGTCGCCCTGGTCGGCGGAGTCCGGTACGTCCTCGGCACGCATCGCCGTGACCGGTCGGAAACCGACGTGGCGCAGACCCGCCAGCAGGGTCTGGCCGGTCGGCCGTACGTTCGGGGAGCCGACGGCGTAGAGCGTGCCGTAGGCCACCGTCCAGCCGATCAGCACGGTGAGGATGATCGAGAACGGTGTGGTGTAGCCCGCGACCAGCATCGCGAAGGCGTCGAGCAGCAGCACGCCCCACAGCGCCACACGCCAGCGCGGGCGTCGGGCCATGCCGACGGCCGTCATATAGGCGATGACGGGCGCGAGATAGCCGTGGACCGGGTCGGTGAGCCCGCCGCCCGTCTGCGGCTGGGTCAGGGCGTCCTGGATCTGCCCGGGTGCGCCCTCGGCGACCCAGAGGTCGGTGGCGAGGGTCACCCCATGGGCGAGCACGGCGGCGAGGACGCCGTCGGCGATGCGCAGCCCGTCCCGTTTGATGAGCCGCTCGATCGCGAAGGCGACGGGCACGAGCAGCACGGCGATGCTGGAGACCAGGCCGGCGAGCTTGACCAGCAGATCGGGGGCCTGGCCCGTGCCCTTGGAGATGTCCGACTCCAGGCCGGATGTGGTCCCGTGGGCGAAGGCGGCGATGCCGAGGACGACGATGACCGCCAGCACGCCCACGAGCAGCCGCGTCAGGTCGGAGGGGCGGTGCACGCGGGCGGGGAGGAGGGGCTCGTCGCCGGAGACGCGTTCGGCGGGGCCGGGGGCGTCGCCGCACTCAGGGGCGTGGGCGGCGTGCGAGCCGGCGGGGGCGGGCGTACCGGCCGTGTGCGTGTCCTGCGGGTCGCGCGTGCCGGCCGTGGTGTGTGTGTCCTGCGGGTCCGCCGCTTCGGGCGTGTCCGGCCCTTCGGGCGTATCCGGGCGCTGCCCCGCGCCCTCGTCGGGGCTCGGCATGCGCGTCTCCGGGCGCGGCTCGGAGCCGGAGGTGCTCGCCGCCGTCGCAGGCTGCACGCCCCGCTCCTTCGTCGCGTCTGTGTCTTCTTGATCTCGTATCACCAGTCACCGCCCGGACGATGGTGGCATGCCGCACCGACAGAGGGGGGCATCAGGGTGTCTGCCCACTGTCGGTGCCATGGTGCAGGATGGGCCGGATGAGCGATGAGGTGCCGGAACTGCCGGAATACGCGGAGCGGGTGCTCGACGTCGCCGAGCGTATTCCGCCGGGCCGCGTCATGACGTACGGCGATGTCGCGGAGTGGCTCGGCGAGGGCGGGCCTCGCCAGGTCGGCCGCGTCATGGCGCTCTACGGCGGTGTGGTGCCCTGGTGGCGCGTGGTGCGCGCGGACGGGGTGCTGCTGCCCGGCCACGAGCTGAGGGCGCTGGACCACTACCGTGCCGAGGGCACCCCGCTGAAGGAGGCCTCGCGCAGCACGGAGGGCCATGTGCCCCGCCTGGACATACGGCGGGCGCGCTGGGACGGCGTCGCGGTCACGACGGGCGCGACAGACACGACGGACGCCGGCGCGAAGGACACGGGCGCGGACGCAGGAGCTCACACCTGACAGCTTCCGCCATTCGGCGGTGCGATGGGGCGTCCAAGGCACGTACGGAGTACCCGGCACGGTCCGGACCGGACTCCCTGCGGCCCGGGCGCCACCTGGCGTAGCGTCGTCGGAACCGTCTTCGGACCCTTCGTACCCATGCGGCCCGCGCTTGCGCACCGGCCCCGCACCCCTCACCACCAGCACACCCACCAGGACCGGCGATCCACGTGAGTTCCTCCCCTTCCACCGGGCGTACACCGCACCGTCGGGTACGGCAGGGGGTCCCCCCGCGCCCGCAAGGGGGCAGGGAGAGGACCCCGGGCGCGTACCGACTGGTGCGTACCACGCCGGGCCCGGTGGATCCCCCTCTCCTGGACGCGTCCCAGCGCGCTGTGGTTGACCATGGACAGGGACCCCTTCTCGTGCTGGCGGGCCCGGGGACGGGTAAGACGACGACGCTGGTCGAGGCGGTGGCGGCGCGGATCGCGCAGGGCGCGGATCCGGAGCGCCTGCTGGTCCTCACGTTCAGCCGCAAGGCGGCGGTCGAGCTGCGCGACCGGATGGCGCTGCGGCTGGGCGGGGCGCGGGCGCCGCAGGCGACCACCTTCCACTCGTACTGCTACGCGCTGGTCCGCGCCCGCCAGGACGCGGACCTGTTCGCCGAGCCGCTGCGGCTGCTGTCGGGTCCCGAGCAGGACGTGGCGGTACGTGACCTGCTGGCCGGCCAGCTCGACCTGGAGCGCGAGGGGCGCGGCGGGGCGCGCTGGCCGGCCGAACTCCGGGCCTGCCTCACCACACGGGGCTTCGCGGACGAGGTACGGGCCGTTCTCGCGCGGAGCCGGGAGCTCGGCCTCGGCCCGGACGCGCTCGCCGCCTTCGCGCGGCGCGCGGGGCGGCCCGACTGGGGAGCCGCGGCCGCGTTCCTCGCCGAGTACCTGGACGTCCTCGACATGCAGGGCGTGCTCGACTACGCGGAGCTCGTCCACCGCGCCGTGCTGCTGGCCGGGACCGCGTCCCTGCCCTCGTACGACGCCGTCTTCGTCGACGAGTACCAGGACACCGACCCCGCGCAGGTGCGGCTGCTGCGCGCGCTCGCAGGGGGCGGGCGGACGCTGGTCGCCTTCGGCGACCCGGACCAGTCGATCTACGCCTTCCGGGGTGCGGACGTGAACGGGATCCTCGACTTCCCGGAGGCGTTCCCGCGCACCGACGGCCGGCCGGCGCCGGTCGCCGTCCTCTCCACGTCCCGCCGCTCGGGCGCGGTGCTCCTGGCCGCGACGCGCCTGCTCACGCAGCGCATGCCGCTGACGCGGCTGCCTTCGGACAAGGTGCGCGCCCACCGCGAGCTGACCGCGGCCCGCGGTGGCGGACGGGTCGAGGTCTATACGTACCCGACGGCCTCCACGGAGCTGGACAACGTCGCGGACATCCTGCGCCGCGCCCATCTGGAGGACGGCGTTCCCTGGAACGACATGGCCGTCCTCGTCCGCGCCGGCGACCGCAGTCTGCCCGCCACCCGCCGCGCCCTCACGGCGGCCGGCGTGCCCGTGGAGACGGACGGCAACGACCTCCCCCTCCGCCACGAACCCGCAGTCGCACCTCTGCTCACGGCCCTGCGCACCGTGGCCACACCTGTGGCGGCCACGCCTGTGAAGGACGGGACCGTGGCGGGGGCCGAGGTGCCCGATGCCGGCGCGCCCGACGCCGCCCCGGGCCTGCCCGGCGACGAAGGCGCGCACGACGAAGGCGCGCACGACGAAGGCGCGCACGAAGAAGACGCGCACGAAGAAGACGCGCACGACGAATTCGCGCCCGGCGAAGACGGCGGGTCGGGGCTCAGCGTGCCCGGTGAGCCCGGTGAGCCCGCCACGCACGAGGAAGGAGAGACCCCCCTCGACCCCGAGACGGCCATCACGCTCCTCACCTCCCCCCTCGGCGGGATGGACACCGCCGACCTCCGCCGCCTCGGCCGCGCCCTCCGCGACGAAGAGCGCGCCGCAGGCCATCGCGTGCCGCTGCCCTCCGACACGCTCATCGCCCGCGCCCTCGCCGAGCCCGAGCGGCTCACCGCCCACGACCCGGCGTACGCCCGCGGCGCCCAGCGGCTCGGCGCGCTCCTGCGCAAGGCGCGCGAGCTCCTCGACGGCGGCGGCACCGCCGAAGAGGCCCTCTGGGAGCTCTGGAACGGCACCTCCTGGCCGCAGCGCCTCCAGCGCGCCTCCCTCCGCGGCGGCGCCGCGGGCCGCAACGCCGACCGCGACCTCGACGCCGTCTGCGCCCTCTTCGAAACCGCCGCCCGCGCCGAGGAACGCACCGGCGGCCGCGGCGCCCTCAACTTCCTGGAGGAGCTGGAGGCCCAGGACATCGCCGCCGACACCCTCCCCCGGCGCGCCGCCCGCCCCGCCGCCGTACGCCTCATGACCGCCCACCGCTCCAAGGGCCTCGAATGGGGCCTCGTCGTCGTCGCCGGCGTACAGGAAGGCCTCTGGCCCGACGTCCGCCGCCGCGGCTCCCTGCTCGAGGCCGACCGCATCGGCCGCGACGGCCTCGCCGAGCCCCTCACCCCCGGCGCCCTCCTCGCCGAGGAGCGCCGCCTCTTCTACGTCGCCGCCACCCGCGCCCGCGACCGCCTCGTCGTCACCGCGGTCAAAGCACCGGCCGACGACGGCGACCAGCCCTCGCGCTTCCTCACCGAACTCGGCACCGAGCCACGGGACGTCACCGGCCGGCCCCGCCGCCCGCTCGCCGTCGCCCCGCTCGTCGCCGAGCTCCGCGCCACCACCGTCGACCCCGACGCCTCCGAAGAGCTCCGCGACGCCGCCGCCCGCCGCCTGGCCCGGCTCGCCGCGCTCACCGACGACGAGGGCCAGCCGCTCGTCCCCGCCGCGCACCCCTACCGCTGGTGGGGGCTGAACGAACCGACCCACAGCAGCGTTCCTCTCCGCGACAGCGACCAGCCCGTGGCACTCTCCCCGAGCTCGCTCGAGAAGCTCGCCAACACGTGTGCGCTGCAGTGGTTCCTGAGCCGCGAGGTGAAGGCGGACGCCCCCGCCACCGCCGCCCAGGGCTTCGGCAACGTCGTCCACGTCCTGGCCGACGAGGTCGCCTCCGGCCGTACGCCCGCCGATCTCGCCGTCCTCATGGAGCGCCTCGACTCCGTGTGGGACGCGCTCGCCTTCGACGCCCCCTGGAAGTCCCAGCAGGAGAAGGAGCACGCGCGCACCGCCCTCGAACGCTTCCTGCGCTGGCACGTCATGGACCGCGGCGGCCGCGCCCCCGCCGCCACCGAGCACGACTTCGACGTCACCCTCCCGGCGGGCGCGTACGAGGTACGGATCCGCGGCTCCATGGACCGCGTCGAACAGGACGCCCACGGCCGCGCGTACGTGGTCGATTTCAAGACCGGCAAGCAGGCACCCACCAGGGACGAGGTCGCCCACCACCCCCAGCTCGCCGTCTACCAGCTCGCCGTCCGCGAAGGCGCTGTCGACGACGTGTTCGACGGCGGCCGCCCCGTTCCCGGCGGCGCCGAACTCGTACAACTGCGCCAGCCGGCCCCCAAGAAGGAGGGCGGCGACTCCCTGCCGAAGATCCAGGCCCAGGAGGCCCTCACCGGCGAATGGGTCGGCGACCTCCTCGCCACCGCCGCCGGCCGCGTCCTCGACGAACGCTTCACCCCCACGACGGGCACGCACTGCGGCCAGTGCGCCTTCCGCGCGTCGTGCAGCGCACAGCCGGAGGGGCGTCACGTCGTCGAGTGAGGGCCCTGCGGAATGTGGCGCACGTCATGCTCTTGCGGTGCATCCATCGATGTGCGTTGCGAGTCGGAGGGGTTGGCATAAGCGAGAGCTAAAGGAAGTGACGACCGGTGACCAACCGTAAGTTTCTGGTTGCGGCGGTGCTGTGCGCGACCGCCACTGCCGGCTTGACCGCCTGTGGCGGCGGGAAGAGCGAGGGCCAGGCGGACAAGGCGGACAAGGCTGCGAGCTCCTCGCCGTCGCCGAAGGCGCCGGTGGACCCGTTCGAGGGCCTCACGGCCGACCAGATCGCGGAAAAGGCGATGGACGCCACGAAGGCCGCAAACTCGCTCAAGGTCACGGGCGAGGGCAAGGACGACGGCAAGGACCTGTCCCTTGAGTTCGCGCTCAGCAAGACGGGGGACTGCACCAGCGAGTTCTCCTACAAGGGCTCCGGCCAGGTCGAGCTGCTCGTCGTCGACAAGGTCACCTACATGAAGGGTGACGAGGCGTTCTGGAAGTCGACGACCAAGGAGAAGGGCACCTCCGCCGAACAGTCCGCAGCCGTGGCGGAGATGTTCAAGGGCCGTTGGATGAAGGTCCCGGCCGACGAGGCCAAGGACATGGGTGAAACCTGTGACCTCGACTCGCTCCTCGAGAAGTTGGGCGACGAGGACACCTCCGGTGCGACCAGGGGGCAGACCACTGAGGTCGACGGCCAGAAGGCCATCACTCTGACCCGGAAGGACGGTGCGGAGACGCACACGTTCTACGTCGCCGCCGAGGGCCGGCCGTACTTCCTGAAGGCTGTCACCGAGGGCGGCGACGAGCCCGGCACGGTGACCTTCTCCGACTATGACAAGCCGGTCGCGGTCACCGTCCCCCCGGCCGACCAGATCGTGGACGTGGACAAGCTCGGAGCCGGTTCCTGAACCGTGGCTCTGTGAGTCGACAGGGCCACTGACGCCCGGCACTGTCGGTGGCCCCCGTTAGCCTCTCTGAGGTGTCCGCACGTATCACCGACCCCGAGCAGCTCAAGGAGCTCCTCGGCATCCCGTTCACCCCGGAGCAGACGGCCTGCATCACGGCACCGCCCGCCCCGCAGGTCGTCGTGGCCGGGGCCGGTTCGGGGAAGACGACGGTGATGGCGGCACGGGTGGTGTGGCTCGTGGGCACAGGGCAGGTCGCCCCGGAGCAGGTCCTCGGCCTGACGTTCACCAACAAGGCGGCCGGCGAGCTCGCCGAGCGCGTGCGGACGGCGCTGGTACGGGCGGGAGTCACGGATCCGGACGCGATCGACCCGGACAACCCCCCGGGCGAGCCCCGCATCTCCACGTACCACGCCTTCGCCGGACAGCTCCTCACCGACCACGGCCTCCGCATCGGCCTGGAGCCGACGTCGCGGCTGCTCGCCGATGCCACCCGGTTCCAGCTCGCCGCGCGTGTGCTGCGCGAGGCCCCGGGACCGTATCCCGCGCTGACCAGGTCGTTTCCCTCCCTGGTCAGCGATCTGCTCGCACTCGACGCGGAGCTGGCCGAGCATCTCGTACCGCCCGAGGACCTGCTCGCGTACGACTCGGGGCTCCTGCACGCCCTGGAGTCGGCCAAGCTCACCAACGCCGACCTGCGCAAGATCCCCGAGACGGCGGCCGCCCGCCGTGAGCTGCTCGACCTCGTCGTCCGCTACCGCGCGGCGAAGCGCGCCCGCGACCTCCTCGACTTCGGCGACCAGATCGCCCTCTCCGCCGAGCTCGCTCTCACCCGCCCCGAGGTGGGCCGCATCCTGCGGGACGAGTTCCGGGTGGTCCTGCTCGACGAGTACCAGGACACGTCCGTGGCCCAGCGGCTGCTGCTCTCCGGCCTCTTCGGCAAGGGGTCTCCCCGGGACGCAGTCCCAGGGGAAGGCGACGGCCACCCCGTCACCGCGGTAGGCGACCCCTGCCAGGCGATCTACGGCTGGCGTGGCGCGTCCGTCGCCAACCTGGACGACTTCCCGGAGCACTTCCCGCACGCGGACGGCAGCCCCGCCACCCGCTTCTCGCTCAGCGAGAACCGCCGCAGCGGTGGCCGCCTCCTCGACCTCGCCAACGGCCTCGCCGAGCCCCTGCGCGCGATGCACGAAGGCGTCGAGGCGCTGCGGCCCGCGCCCGGAGCCGAGCGCGACGGTTCCGTACGGATCGCCCTGCTGCCCACCCACGCGGAGGAGATCGAGTGGCTCGCCGACTCGATCGCCCACCTCGTCCGCACCGGCAAGGAGCCGGGCGAGATCGCCGTCCTGTGCCGCACGGCAGGGGCCTTCGCCGAGATCCAGGGCGCGCTCGTCGCCCGCGACGTCCCCGTCGAGGTCGTCGGCCTCTCCGGACTGCTGCAGCTGCCGGAGGTCGCCGATCTGGTCGCCGTCTGCGACGTCCTCCAGGACCCGGGGGCGAACGCCTCGCTGGTACGGATCCTCACCGGCCCGCGCTGGCGCATCGGCCCCCGCGACCTGGCCCTGCTGGGCCGCCGGGCTCGTCTCCTCGTCCACCGCGCCCGGAGGGACGACGACGGCACCGACCCCGACGAGCGCCTGGCCGCGGCCGTCGAAGGCACCGACCCCGCCGAGGTGGTCTCGCTCGCCGACGCGCTCGACACGTTCCTGGAGGCGAGCGAACCGGAGGACGGCCTGCCGTTCTCCGCCGAGGCCCGCGTCCGCTTCGCCCACCTCGCCCAGGAGCTGCGCGACCTGCGCCGCTCGCTCGCCGACCCGCTCATGGACGTCCTGCACCGGGTCCTCGCCACCACCGGCCTCGAGGTCGAGCTGTCGGCCTCCCCGCACGCCCTGGCCGCCCGCCGCCGCGAGACCCTCGCCAACTTCCTCGACACGGCGGCCTCCTTCGCCTCCCTCGACGGCGAGGCGACCCTGCTCGCCTTCCTGGGGTTCCTCCGCACCGCGGAGCAGTACGAGAAGGGCCTCGACAACGCGCTGCCCGGCGGAGAGAACACGGTGAAGGTCCTCACCGCCCACAAGTCCAAGGGACTGGAGTGGGACGTCGTCGCCGTGCCCGGGCTCGTCGAGGACCAGTTCCCGAGCACCCGCGCCCGCGAGACCTGGGCCGCCCAGGCGAAGGTGCTG
The DNA here is from genome assembly GCF_042730885.1 of Streptomyces sp. NPDC059909. Classification (NCBI taxonomy): domain Bacteria; kingdom Bacillati; phylum Actinomycetota; class Actinomycetes; order Kitasatosporales; family Streptomycetaceae; genus Streptomyces; species Streptomyces sp. NPDC059909. The sequence continues at coordinate 6,975 of NZ_JBHWKX010000097.1, read as the reverse complement.
CCCCACGCGCTGCGGGGTGACGCCGGCACGCTCCCGGACATCGCGTCCTGGGATGCGAAGGGCCTCAGGGCTTTCAAGGAGGAGATGAGGGCTCATCAACACACGGAGGAGCTCCGTCTGGGCTATGTGACCTTCACCCGCCCGCGGTCGCTGCTCCTCGGCTCGGCCCACTGGTGGGGCCCCACCCAGAAGCGCCGCCGCGGCCCGTCCGCGTTCCTGCAGGCCCTGTACGAGCACTGCGCGGCGGGCTTCGGCGAGATCGAGGCGTGGGCCGACGAGCCCGACGAGGACGCGGAGAACCCTGCACTCCACGAGAAGGCGGAGGAGTACGCCTGGCCCCTGCCCCTGGACCCCACGGCGACGGCACGGCGACGTGCGGCCGCGGACCTGGTGCTGGCCCACCTGGATGGCATCTCGGGGCCTGCGCCGGGGGCGAAGCCGGACGAGCCAGACGAGCCGGGCGCGCTGGACGAGCCGGGCGCGCCGGAGGTCCCTCAGGAGGACCTGTGGCCGGACGAGTTCGCTTCCCTCGAGGCGGACGCCTGGGAGACCGGGCCGGCGCACGCCGACGCGCCCTCTCCCGACGCGCCCTTTCCCGACGATCCCTGGCCCGACGAGGTCTGGTCCGACGAGCCCTGGCCCGAGGACCCGCATGCGCTGGATGCCTCCGACCCCGCCGACGCCCCTCGGGTTCCTGGAGTCCCTGGGGTCCGCGACGAACCGGCCGCCCCTGCAGCGGAAGACGGCCGCCTGCCTGCGGGGTACCTCTCCTCCCGCCTCCCCGCCCAGCGCCGTGCCGAACGGCTCACCCCCGAGGACGCCCGCACCATCGCTTCCTGGGACCGCGATCTGGAGGCCCTCACCGGCGAGCTCCGCCGCGCCCGCGCGGCCGTGCGCGACGTCCCCGTACCGCCGTCCCTCTCCGCCTCCCAGCTGCTGCGGCTCGCCGCCGATCCCCACGGGTTCGCCCAGGAGCTGGCCCGCCCCATGCCGCGTCCGCCGCAGCGGGCGGCCCGCCGGGGCACGCGGTTCCATGCCTGGGTGGAGTCGCGGTTCGAGGAGCTGCCGCTGCCCATGCTCGGTCCGGACGAGCTGCCGGGCCGCGACCCGGACGACCCTGACGAGGCGGAGATCGCCGACGAGCGCGATCTCGCCGTGCTGAAGGAGGCGTTCGAGCGCACCCCGTACGCGCGCCGCACGCCCTACCGCGTGGAGGTGCCGATCCAGCTGACGCTCGCGGGCCGCGTCGTCCGGGGCCGTATCGACGCGGTGTACCGCGACGCCGCCACGGGGGCGTTCGAGATCGTCGACTGGAAGACGAGCCGGGCCCGTGACGCCGACCCGCTCCAGCTCGCGGTCTACCGTCTCGCCTGGGCCGAGCAGCACGGCATCCCGCCGGAATCCGTCGACGCGGCCTTCGTGTACGTACGTACCGGGGAGATCGTCCGCCCCGACGCCCTTCCGGACCGGACGGGACTCGAGCGCATCCTCCTCGACGATCCGGCCGAGGACGTGCCCGGCGAGGACCTGCCCGGCCAGGCCCCGGCGCGCGTGCGCCCGGCCCTGGAGCCCCCCGCGCACGACCGGGCCGACGAGTCCACTCCGAGCGCCGGATAGGCTCAAGGCCATGAGCGACACCCCGGACAGCGCCGTCCGTACGTACATAGATCAACACCGCGCCGCCTTCCTCGACGACCTCGCCGAGTGGCTGCGCATCCCGTCCGTCTCCGCACAGCCGGAGCACGACGCGGACGTACGGCGCAGCGCCGACTGGCTCGCGGCGAAGCTCAAGGAGACCGGATTCCCGGTCGCCGAGATCTGGGAGACGGACGGCGCCCCGGCCGTCTTCGCCGAATGGCCGTCCGGCGATCCGGACGCCCCGACTGTCCTCGTCTACGGCCATCACGACGTGCAGCCCGCGGCCCGCGAGGACGGCTGGCACACCGACCCGTTCGAGCCGGTCGTCAAGGACGGCCGGATGTACGCACGGGGCGCCGCCGACGACAAGGGCCAGGTCTTCTTCCACACCCTGGGTGTACGCGCCCACCTCGCCGCCACCGGCCGCACCACCCCGGCCGTCAACCTCAAGCTCCTCGTCGAGGGCGAGGAGGAGTCCGGCTCGCCCCACTTCCGGGCCCTTGTGGAGCGGCACCGGGAGCGCCTCGCCCCCGACGCCGTGATCGTCTCCGACACCGGCATGTGGTCCGAGACCACCCCCACCGTCTGCACCGGCATGCGCGGCGTCGCCGACTGCGAGATCGAGCTGTACGGCCCCGACCAGGACATCCACTCCGGCTCCTTCGGCGGCGCGGTACCCAACCCCGCCACGGTCGCCGCGCGCCTCGTCGCCGCGCTCCACGACGAGAACGAGCACGTCGCGATCCCCGGCTTCTACGACGGCGTCGCCGAGCTGACCGACACCGAGCGCGAACTCCTCGCCGAGCTGCCCTTCGACGAGGCCGAGTGGCTTCGTACGGCCAAGTCGTACGCGACCCTCGGCGAGGCCGGCCACAGCACCCTGGAGCGCGTCTGGGCCCGGCCGACCGCCGAGGTCAACGGCATCGGCGGCGGCTACCAGGGCCCCGGCGGAAAGACGATCATCCCGTCGTCCGCACAGCTGAAGCTTTCCTTCCGCCTGGTCGCGGGACAGGACCCGGACCGGATCGAGGAGGCGATCCGCGCCTGGGTCGCGTCCAGGATCCCCGCGGGAATCCGGCACGAGATCACCTTCGGCGCCGCGACCCGCCCCTGTCTGACACCGCTGGACCACCCCGCCCTGCAGGCGGTCGCCCGGTCCATGAGCCGCGCCTTCGACGGGGAGAAGGTCCGCTTCACCCGCGAGGGCGGTTCGGGACCTGCGGCAGATCTCCAGGACGTGCTCGGTGCCCCCGTGCTGTTCCTGGGCATCTCCGTCCCGTCCGACGGATGGCACGCGCCCAACGAGAAGGTCGAACTGCACCTGCTGCTCAAGGGAGTCGAGGCAGGCGCCCATCTGTGGGACGAACTGGCCGACGCCCTTCCACTGACAGACCGCCGAATCGCCCGGGGGAGTTGGAAGTACCTGTGAGCACCTTCAATCACGTCTCAGACGGCCGTCCGATCGGCCTCACCGCGCCGAGCGGCATCGACCGCGCGGCGCATCACCGACTCGACGAGGCATGGCTGGCGGCTGCGTGGAGCCACCCCACGACCCGGGTGTTCGTGGTCTCCGGCGGGCAGGTGCTCGTCGACGACACCCCCGACGGCGGCACCGAGCTCGTCATGACCCCGGCCTTCGAGGCCCCCGCCACCGAGACCCACCGGTACTTCCTGGGCACGGACGAGGACGGCATCAGCTACTTCGCGCTGCAGAAGGACGCCCTGCCCGGGCGCATGGACCAGTCCGCGCGCCCCGCCGGGCTGCGCGAGGCCGGGCTCCTGCTGTCCCCGCGCGACGCGGGGCTGATGGTCCACGCGGTCGCCCTGGAGAACTGGCAGCGCATGCACCGCTTCTGCTCCCGCTGCGGCGAGCGCACGGTCATCGCCGCCGCCGGACACATCCGCCGCTGCCCGGCCTGCGGCGCCGAGCACTACCCGCGCACCGACCCCGCGGTCATCATGCTCGTCACGGACGAGCAGGACCGCGCGCTGCTCGGCCGCCAGGTGCACTGGCCGGAGGGCCGTTTCTCGACGCTCGCGGGCTTCGTGGAGCCCGGTGAGTCGATCGAGCAGTCCGTGATCCGTGAGGTGTTCGAGGAGGCCGGCGTCACGGTCGGCGAGGTCGAGTACGTCGCCAGCCAGCCCTGGCCCTTCCCGTACAGCCTGATGCTGGGCTTCATGGCGCGCGCCACCTCGTCGGAGATCAACGTGGACGGCGAGGAGATCCACGAGGCCCGCTGGTTCTCGCGGGAAGACCTGCGGGCCGCATTCGAGTCCGGGGAGGTGCTGCCTCCCTACGGCATCTCGATCGCGGCCCGCCTCATCGAGCTCTGGTACGGCAAGCCCCTGCCGAAGCCGGGCTCCACCGCCTGAGGTCCGTCCGACGTCCGCCAGGCATCCGCCCGGGGTCCGTCCGACGTCCGCCAGGCGCTGGCTGCGCTCAGGCGCCGATCTTCTGCTTGACCTGGGCCAGCGAGGGGTTGGTCAGGGTCGAACCGTCGGCGAAGAGAACGGTGGGCACGGTCTCTAGACTTCCCTCTAGCTGAGGGTGGCCAGGGAGGGCCGCCCCGTGTCCGGGGAGGGGGAGACCATGAGCGACAAGCCCAGGGCTCTTGGCATCATCCGTCTGTCAGTAGGCAACGAGAACCAGACCGGCGAGGAAACGCAGCGCACCCGCATCAGCAAGCGGGCGGACGCCGAAGAGATGGAGTTGGTCGACTTCGCCGTCGACATTGACGTATCCGCAGACATCTCGCCGTGGATGCGCCCGTCCCTGGGCGACTGGCTCAACAACAAGCGGGACCAGTTCGACCACATCATCATCCTGAAGATCGACCGCATCGCGCGGTCGGTCCGCCACCTCTCGGACATCATCGAGTGGTGCGAGGCGAACGGTAAGGGCCTGATCTCCTGCGAGGAGGGTTTCGACCTCTCGAAGCCGTGGGGCAAGACCATTGCCAAGATCCTCGCCGTGGTAGCGGAGGCGGAGCTGGACGCCATCAAGGCCCGTAACAGGGCGTCCAGGGAGACCATGCGGAAGAACGGCCGGTGGCCCGGTGGCCTCGTCCCGTTCGGCCGTCGCTCGGCCAAGGGCGAGGACGGCTTCACGCTGGAACTCGACCCGACGTACGGTCCGGCGCTGATCGAGATGATCCGGCGTTTCGTCAAGGAGCCCAACTTCTCGGCCGTGGCCGACTGGCTGAACGAGGAAGAGGTCCCCACCGCCCAGGACATCGCCCGCATGCGTGCTGCGGCCGGCGAGAGCACGACCCGCCTGGCCGACCCGAAGCCGCGCGGAAGCCGGTGGACGTCGACCACGGTCCAAGCAGTGCTGACGAGCCGATCACTCCTCGGCGAGTACGTTCGCGCCAACGGAACCGTGGTCCGCAACGACGACGGCTCACCGGTCATGAGGTCTGAGCCGGTGCTGAACGAAGAGGAGTGGGCGAAGCTGTCGGAGGCCGTGGCCTCGGTCAAGTACAAGAAGCAGAAGGGGTCGACGTCCCCCACGGTCGGGGTGACCTTCTGCCTCCAATGCAAGAGCCCGATCTACTACGTCAAGGGCGATCCGTCCAAGAGCAAGCGCGAGCGGTACCGCTGCCACGGAAACAAGAGCAAGGGCATCAAGGCATGCCCGAAGCAGACCTTTTGGGCCGAGGACCTTTACCCGTGGCTTGAATCGGCTCTGTTGGGGGAGATCGGTCACCTCACCCGGATGGAGTCCAAGACGACGGTGGACGACAGCCGGGCGGCGAAGCTCGCAGTCATCGACGGAAAGATGAACCAGCTCAACAAGGAGTTCCAGCAGGGCGAGATGAACGCCACGGCGTACGCGTCACAGATGATCACCCTCGCCCAGGAGCGGGAGAAGATCACCACCCAGGACGGGCCGAAGCCGGTGACGGTGTGGACCTCGACGGGAGAAAGCTACAGCGAGTGGTGGTACCGGTCGACCGTCGATGAGCGCCGGGAGTTCCTGAAGAAGCACGGGGTGAAGGCATACTTCAGGACCGATGTTCTCGCCATCGATCCTGGGGACCTGATTGACAACCTTCGGCAGCAGGGCACCGAATGGTGGGACGCGCCGTCCAAGTCGTCCCAAGTCTGGCAGCCGATCGAACCCCTGTGGGGGTTCGGCAACGCACCTACCGAAAAGCCTCCGACGCTCACAGGGGCGGAGTGGGAGATCGTCAGCCGCTGGGAGGACTTCGAGGCGGAACGCGCGGCAAGGGTCGAAGACGAGGCAAAGGGAGCAGAGGGAGCAGGGAAGGTTCCGGCTCAGGTCTGACTGAGCGAGGGAGGAGGCCCCCGACCTCGGGGGCCCTTCCCGTTCCTGCCCCTGTAGGATGCCCTGCCAGGTCGCCGCCGTCGTTCCCGACTGCACGAGACCGAGTCCAGTGCTCACGCCCTGGGCGCTCACCTGTGAAGAAGACCGTGCCAGCCTGGCCGGTCCACCCCCGCGAAGAAAGGGAGGCACATGTCCCGCCGTCCGGCGGGGGTCACTGGCGCACGCTGCGCCACACAGGGAAGGGAGCCACACCGGGCGGCCATCAGCTTTGGCGCAGGCAAGCCGTGGGGCGCGGTCTCTCAGCACGAGTTCCGGCGCATGGCACGAGACGCACGGCATGTCCTTCACTACCGCGTCCAGTACGCCGCCCTCGGGTGGGCCGACCGTCACGGACACGCCAGCTTCCAAGCGGGCGAACTCGCCGGCGTCCTCGCCGACAAGGACGGCAAGCCGCTGAGTAAGCAGAGCACGACCGGTGCAGTGAGTCGCGCCAAGGGGCTGGACCTTGTGTCCCCGCGGTCGACGGCCGCTTGTCTTGTCCTTCCGCCAGAAGCGGAAGGGTGGACCCGTCGCCTGCCGGTCCCACAGGGAGCGCCGCTAGACATGGCAGTACATCCCGCGCATGTACCAAGTACATGCAGGGCGCGTACCCGGATAGCTCCTGACCTGCGGAAACGTTCGCGTCTTCTCTATCTGTATAGCCCCCTGTCGGGGGAGCAGCGGCGAAGAGAAGAAGGGCAAGGACAAGCCCTGTGAAGCAAGTAAGCCCAAGCCAAGGGGGAGACGAACAGTTGTCTCCTCTTGAAGTCTTCTTCGCGAAGGGCGGCCCCTACGGGGGCCGCAACATCAGCAAGCCCAGCAAGGAGGCTCAACCGCTTGAACAAGACCACGACGATTACCCCTGTCCGCGGCCGCTCCATACAGTCGGGCGACAGGTTCGGAAAGCTGGAAGTCCTAGTGTCCTGCGCCAGAAATGACGAGACTAAGTGTGTAGGCTGTTTTCATGGTGTCTCGGGGTCCTCGTGCTGTTGAAGTCGTGCTGTCTGCCG
>NZ_JBHWKX010000096.1:0-20918 GCF_042730885.1 Streptomyces sp. NPDC059909 | reverse complement strand
CCCCGGCCCAGCCCGCGGCCTCCGCCGCGCCGGCCGCCCCGGCTCCGGCCCCGGCCGCTCCGGCGAAGCCCGCCGCTGCCGCGCCCGCCGCCAAGGCGGCCGAGCCGGCCAAGGCTGCCAAGGAGGCCCCCGAGGGTCCCGAGATCGTGCCCCTCCGCGGTCCCTCCGCCGCCGTCGCGAAGAACATGAACGCCTCCCTGGAGCTGCCGACGGCCACGTCCGTCCGCGCCGTCCCGGTGAAGCTGCTCTTCGACAACCGGATCGTCATCAACAACCACCTCAAGCGCGCCCGGGGCGGGAAGATCTCCTTCACCCACCTCATCGGCTTCGCGATGGTGCAGGCCATCAAGAGCATGCCGTCGATGAACTGGTCGTACGGGGAGAAGGACGGCAAGCCGGTCCTGGTCAAGCCCCCGCACATCAACCTGGGCCTCGCCATCGACCTGGTGAAGCCGAACGGTGACCGCCAGCTCGTCGTCGCGGCGATCAAGAAGGCCGACACGCTGAACTTCTTCGAGTTCTGGCAGGCCTACGAGGACATCGTCCGCCGCGCCCGCAACAACAAGCTGACGATGGACGACTTCACCGGCGTCACCGTCTCGCTCACCAACCCCGGCGGCCTCGGCACCGTGCACTCCGTGCCGCGTCTGATGCCCGGCCAGTCGGTGATCATGGGCGTCGGCTCGATGGACTACCCGGCCGAGTTCCAGGGCACCTCCCAGGACACCCTGAACAAGCTGGGCATCTCCAAGGTCATGACGCTGACCTCGACGTACGACCACCGGGTCATCCAGGGCGCCGCCTCCGGCGAGTTCCTGCGGATCGTCGCCAACCTCCTCCTCGGCGAGGACGGCTTCTACGACGACATCTTCGAGGCGCTGCGCATCCCCTACGAGCCGGTCCGCTGGCTCAAGGACATCGACGCCTCGCACGACGACGACGTCACCAAGGCCGCCCGCGTCTTCGAGCTGATCCACTCCTACCGGGTCCGCGGCCACGTCATGGCCGACACCGACCCGCTGGAGTACCGCCAGCGCAAGCACCCCGACCTGGACATCACCGAGCACGGGCTCACCCTGTGGGACCTGGAGCGCGAGTTCGCGGTCGGCGGCTTCGGCGGCAAGTCGATGATGAAGCTCCGCGACATCCTCGGCGTGCTCCGCGACTCGTACTGCCGCACCACCGGCATCGAGTTCATGCACATCCAGGACCCCAAGCAGCGCAAGTGGATCCAGGACCGCGTGGAGCGCCCGCACGCCAAGCCGGAGCGCGAGGAGCAGCTGCGCATCCTGCGCCGCCTCAACGCGGCCGAGGCCTTCGAGACCTTCCTGCAGACGAAGTACGTCGGCCAGAAGCGGTTCTCGCTGGAGGGCGGCGAGTCCGTCATCCCGCTGCTCGACGCGGTCATCGACTCCGCGGCGGAGTCCCGCCTGGACGAGGTCGTCATCGGCATGGCCCACCGCGGCCGCCTCAACGTCCTCGCGAACATCGTCGGCAAGTCGTACGCGCAGATCTTCCGCGAGTTCGAGGGCAACCTCGACCCGAAGTCGATGCACGGCTCCGGCGACGTGAAGTACCACCTGGGCGCCAACGGCACCTTCACCGGCCTCGACGGCGAGCAGATCAAGGTCAGCCTGGTCGCGAACCCGTCGCACCTCGAAGCCGTGGACCCCGTCCTGGAGGGCGTCGTCCGCGCCAAGCAGGACATCATCAACAAGGGCGGCACGGACTTCACCGTCCTGCCGGTCGCCCTGCACGGTGACGCGGCCTTCGCCGGCCAGGGCGTCGTGGCCGAGACGCTCAACATGTCGCAGCTGCGCGGCTACCGCACCGGCGGCACGGTCCACATCGTCATCAACAACCAGGTCGGCTTCACCGCCGCCCCGGAGTCGTCGCGTTCGTCGATGTACGCGACCGACGTGGCCCGCATGATCGAGGCGCCGATCTTCCACGTGAACGGCGACGACCCGGAGGCCGTGGTCCGCGTGGCGCGGCTCGCCTTCGAGTTCCGCCAGACGTTCAACAAGGACGTCGTGATCGACCTCATCTGCTACCGCCGTCGCGGTCACAACGAGGGCGACAACCCGCAGTTCACCAACCCGCAGATGTACAACCTGATCGACAAGAAGCGCTCGGTGCGCAAGCTCTACACCGAGTCGCTGATCGGTCGCGGCGACATCACGCTGGAAGAGGCCGAGCAGGCGCTCCAGGACTTCCAGGGCCAGCTGGAGAAGGTCTTCGCGGAGGTCCGCGAGGCCACCTCGCAGCCCGCCCCGGCCCATGTCCCGGACGCCCAGGCCGAGTTCCCGGTGGCCGTCACCACCGCGGTCTCCCAGGAGATCGTCAAGCGGATCGCCGAGTCGCAGGTCAACATCCCCGACAACGTCACCGTCCACCCGCGTCTGATGCCGCAGATGCAGCGCCGCGCGGCCTCGGTCGAGGACGGCACGATCGACTGGGGCATGGGCGAGACCCTGGCCATCGGCTCGCTGCTGATGGAGGGCACCCCGGTCCGGCTCGCCGGCCAGGACACCCGCCGCGGCACCTTCGGCCAGCGCCACGCGGTCCTCGTCGACCAGGAGACCGGCGAGGACTACACCCCGCTCCTCTACCTGGCCGAGGACCAGGCCCGCTTCAACGTCTACGACTCGCTGCTCAGCGAGTACGCGGCGATGGGCTTCGAGTACGGCTACTCGCTGGCCCGCCCGGACGCGCTGGTCATGTGGGAGGCCCAGTTCGGTGACTTCGTCAACGGCGCGCAGACCGTCGTCGACGAGTTCATCTCCTCGGCCGAGCAGAAGTGGGGCCAGACCTCCGGCGTCACGCTGCTCCTGCCGCACGGCTACGAGGGCCAGGGCCCGGACCACTCGTCCGCCCGCCCGGAGCGCTTCCTCCAGATCTGCGCGCAGAACAACATGACGGTCGCCATGCCGACCCTGCCGTCGAACTACTTCCACCTGCTGCGCTGGCAGGTCCACAACCCGCACCACAAGCCGCTCATCGTCTTCACCCCGAAGTCGATGCTGCGTCTGAAGGCCGCGGCGTCGAAGGCGGAGGAGTTCCTCACCGGCGGCTTCCGCCCGGTGATCGGCGACGCGTCCGTGGACCCGGCCGCCGTCCGCAAGGTCGTCTTCACGTCCGGCAAGGTCTACTACGACCTCGAGGCCGAGCGTCAGAAGCGGGGTGTCAAGGACACCGCGATCATCCGGCTGGAGCGCCTGTACCCGCTGCCGGGTGCCGAGCTCCAGGAGGAGATCGCCAAGTTCCCGAACGCCGAGAAGTACCTGTGGGCCCAGGAGGAGCCGGCGAACCAGGGTGCCTGGCCGTTCATCGCGCTCAACCTGATCGACCACCTCGACCTGGCCGTCGGCGCGGACATCCCGCACGGCGAGCGCCTGCGCCGCATCTCCCGCCCGCACGGCTCGTCCCCGGCGGTGGGCTCGGCGAAGCGGCACCAGGCGGAGCAGCAGCAGCTGGTGAACGAGGTCTTCGAGGCCTGATCAGCCCTGCCGCACGGCACGTCCAGGAGGGCCCGGCCCCGCACCCGCGGGGCCGGGCCCTCCGGCGTGTCTGCGGCTGGGATTCCAGCCACCTTTCGGCTGAGCGTGCTCAGCGTGCTCAGCATGCTCAGCGTGCTGCTCAGATGATCGGCGGCTCGAAGTCCCAGTAGGGCCGGTTCCTGGATCGGGCGGAGACCGTGTGGACGTGCTGCGCCCCCAGGGTCGCCGCCAGGTCGTCCAGCGCCTCCGTCTCGATCTTGTCGGCGCGCCGGCGCTCACGCAGGCCGCGGAGGTCCGCCGCGTGGGCGATGCGCGCGGAGAGGGTCAGCGGATGGGTCCGGCCGAGGACCTCGGTGGCCCGGGCGATCGTGGCCTCGGTCAGGGCGGCCGCGCTCTCCGGATCACCGACCAGATTGCGCAGGGCGGACGCGTTGATGGCGCAGCCCAGTGCCCAGGGGTGCCGTTCGCCGACGGCCTGCGTCATGTCGGAGAGGGCATCCTCGACGTGGGCATGGGCCTGCTCGCGCTCCCCGACGTTGCGCAGGATGAGGGCGTGGTTCCCCTTGGTCCCCGCGGTGTACGGGTGGCGCTCGCCGAGCATGTCGGTGTAGCCGTCGACGACGCGTTCGCTTATGTCCCGGGCCTGGTCGATGTCGCCGTGCTCGCGCGCGAAGCAGCACTGGCTCGCGGCGAACATCATGGTGAGCGGATCGGCCTCGCCGAGCACCCGTTCGCAGCGCTCCAGCACACGGGTGAACAGCTCCTTGGCCTTGTCCCACTCGCCCATGCGGTACTGGCACAGGGCGAGGTTGTGCTCGGCCCGCAGGGTCTGCGGGTTGTCCCGGCCCATGACGAGGCGGTGCACGCGGACGCTCTGGGACTGCAGCGACTCGGCCTCGCCGTAGCGGCCGAGCAGGCGCAGATCCGTCGCGTAGTTGATCTCCGAGTAGAGGGTCCAGGCGTGCCGGGGGCGCAGCAGCTGCCTGCGGGCCTCCAATGTGCGCCGGTTGAGCTCGAGCGACTCCGTGTACCGACCGAGCAGGCGCAGTGAAATGGCCAGGTTGTTCTGGGCGTTGAGCGTGCGGGAGTCCTGCTCGCCCAGGAGCTCACGGTACGCCCCGAGGATCCAGCGGGACAGCTCGGCGGCCTCGTCGTACCGCCCCAGGCCGCGCAGATCGGCCGCCAGGCCGCCGGCGGCGCGGAGGTGCTCCAGGTCCTGCGGACCGCGCTCGTCCCGGAGGCGGTCGACGGCGGCGCGCTCGATGGCCTCGGTGCCGGCGTAGTCGCCGACGGCCCGCAGCACGTTGGCGTAGTGGTAGCTGAGGTCCCAGACCCGGGGATGGGTGTCGCCGAGGAGCGCCTTCCAGGCGGCCAGGGCCCGCTCGCCGAGCTTGATGCCCGCCCGGTACTCGCCCGAGAGGTACATGTAGCGCAGGCAGTTGAGGACCAGGGTCTGCACGGTCGGGTCGGTGCTCTGCAGGACGTCCGCGAACTTGAGGTGCGGGGTGAGCTCCGCGTACCGCGGCCACTGCCGGGTGTCGGTGGGACGGCCGGGGTCGGCGGCGGCGAGGGCGCGGCGGACGACCTCGATGAACTCCTTCCGGTCCCGTTCCGGGATGTCCTTGCGGACGATCTGGTGGACCATGCGGTGCAGATAGAGCGACTCGCCCGACGACGGCGCCTCGTCGGAGACCGACTCGTGGGACTCCAGCCGGACCACCGAGTACTGCCGCAGCTGGCCGATCGCCCTGTTCCACAGCAGCGGGTCGTTCATCAGCCCGGTCAGCTGCTCGGGCAGCACCCCGAGCGGCATCTCCTTCAGCAGCCGTACGGGTACGGAGCCCGGGGCGAAGAAGGTGCACAGGCGCAGCAGGTCGACGGACTCGGGGACGGTCTCGCGGAGCTTGTTGAGCAGTATCGACCAGGCGGTCTGGAAGGCGAGCGGGAAGTCCGCGGACACCTTGACGACGTCCTGGTCGATGCCGCCTTCGAGGAGCTCGATGTACTCCTCGACGGACATGTCCGAGTCGTTGAGCCAGCCCGCGGTCTGGTCGAGCAGCAGCGGCAGGTCCTCCAGCGCCTCGGCGAGCTGATCCGCCTCGGCGTGGGTGAGGCGCGGCGCGCGGCGGCGGATGAAGGCGACCGACTCGATCCGGTCGTAGACCGGCACTTCCAGCAGATTGCTGTTGTGCTCGCTCCACTCGGGGTTGCGCGAGGTGATCAGGACGTGGCCGGGTCCGGTCGGCACCAGGTCCCAGATGTGCTCGGGCTCGTCGGCCCCGTCCAGGACCAGCAGCCAGCGCGAGTACGGCTCCCCGCGCCGCAGCGCGTCACGGGCCGCGCGCAGCCGCTCACCGTACTCGGCGCCGGTGGACAGGCCCAGCGCCGGGGCCAGTTCGGCGAGTTTCTGCCGGTAGGTGACCCGCTTCTCGGCGGACACCCACCACACCACGTCGTACTCGGAGCCGAAGCGGTACACGTACTCGGCGGCCAGCTGGGTCTTGCCGACGCCCGACATGCCGTGCAGGGTCACCACGCCCGCCCCGGCGCCCGCCTCCTGGAGGGCGTGGTACGCGTCGTTGAGCAGCGGCTCACGGCCGGTGAAGCGGGTGTTGCGGCGTGGGACCCCGCCCCACACCTCGGGGGTGTCGGCGGGATAGCGGGGGCCGCGGCGGTCGTCGCCCGGCTCCGGCAGCGGGTCGGTGGGCAGGTCGAGGCGGGCGAGGAGGCGCCGCTCGGCCTCGTCGGCGCCGACGTTGGTGAGGTCGGCGGCGGCGAAGACGGCGGTGGCGGCGGGGATGCGGGAGGTGGTGATGTTGACGGCGGCGAACCGGTCGGGGTCGTTGGCCACCACCTCGCGGAGCGCCCTGTTCCACTCCTCGTGGCCGCGCGGGCCGACCTGGAAGTACCAGTCGCTGAGGACGACGAGAATGCGGCCGGGGGCCAGCATCAGATCCTGGAGCGCCTCCTCCAGCGGGGTCTCGACGGGCGGGTCCCAGCGCTGGAAGACGACGCGCGTCCCGCGGCGCTCGAGGCGGTCGCCGATCCAGGCCGCCCAGGCCCGGTTGAACCCGGCGAAACTGATGGTGACGGTTTGCGTCCCGGTGGCTCCAACTTGCTTACGTGCTCCGGGCATTGAACCGTCTCCCTGATTCGTCACAAGCCTTATGAACATACACCCGCGCCCGAGGTCCGCACCGGGCATCCGCACCGGCGAGGCGGCCTCCGCTCACGCCCGCGGCGCCCCGTTGCGCTGGCACCAGATCACGCGCGCGGTACTGACATATGCCACTGCGCGCGCCAGGTGCCCCGCAGGGGGCGGATGATCAGCCAGATGGTCGTAGAGCTCGATCATGCCGTTGACGAGGACCCGGCCCTCCCGCGTCAGCGCTCCTGAACCGGCCAGCACGGGCAGCACGGCCCCCACCTGCTCGCGGCAGCGTGCGTGCTCGGCCCAGGCCATGTCGCGGTGCCTGGCGTTCTGGGCACCGAGCGCGAAGCGCTGCCAGTAGTCGGCGAGTGCGACGTGCGAGTACGCCCCTTGCAGCAGCCCGTCGAACGGCCGGGGGTCGGACCGCCAGGGCGCGAAGTGCCGGGGTGCGGCCTCCTCGTGGTGCAGCGGCACGAGCGTGCCCAGCGCGGCCAGCTTGGTGTGCTGGAGCTCGTGGACGAGGGTCGACGCGATGAACGCAGGCGTGGACGGCTTGCTGCTGAGCACCGCGCCGAACGCCTCGCGCCGGGTGCCGCTGCAGTGCGCCGCGCCCTCCCCCGCGACCGTCGATCCGGGCGGCGGGGCGAGCGGGACCAGGCAGCGGAGCAGGGCCACGGCCTCGGTCAGCCGGTGTTCGCCGCCGAGCCGGAGCAGCGGCTCCACACCGGACCAGGACTGGGCCCAGTCCTTGCGCTCGCGCTCGTCGAGGCAGGCGGCGGGCTTGAGCCCGTGCTGCTCCAGTCCGCCTCCCGCCGTGCGGTAGGGGTGGAGGTCGTCCAGGGGTACGGGCAGGGCGCCCGGCAGGACGGCGGGCAGCGTGAACGCGGGGAGCCAGCGCGGGTCGTCGGAGTGGGCGCCGTCGGATCCGGCACGCACCACGAGAGGCGCCACTGCTGACCGACGGATGGTCAATTCGCCTTCGGCGAAGGCGATGTCGACCGGTCCCGGGGACACGCGCAGAGCTCCCAGGAGCGGGAGCGCGAGCGGTCCTTCACGGGCGGTGAGGCGTGCGGTGAAGGGCAGGCCCGCGCGGACCGCGCCCGCCGCCGCGACGGCCCCGAAGTGGTCGAGATCGGCGCGGAGTCCGGGGGTCGGGGCGGGTGCCGTCAGTCCGTACAGACAGCGGTGTGCCCAGGGCCCGATGAGCGGGTAGAACAGCAGCTCGCGCACCGCGGCCCGGTCGGCGCGCTCCGCGGCCTCCAGCAGCGCCCAGTCGTCGTTGAGCCGCTGGACCGCCTCCGGCGGACACACCGCCGCGGGGGCGTCCTGCGCCGCGTCCAGGAGGGCCCGCAGCAGGACGAGCCGGCGGGTGTGCTGGTCGCGTACGAGCAGGCCGAGTGTCTCGGTGCCGCCCTCGGTGCGGCCGAGTTCGTGCAGCGCCCGGTGCGGGACGGCGGGGGCGGGCACGGCGGCGCTCACCGGGCGGCCCCCGCGGTCGCGCCCGCCAGCCGGCCCGCCACATGGCGGATGAACCGGTCGAGGTCGGCGCAGTAGACCGAACGCCGGGTGAAGCCGTACCCGGCGCGATAGCGGTGGGCGTAGTGGCCGCCGCCGCAGACGGTGAGCAGCGGGCAGGCGCGGCATTCGGCGGCGAGCGCGGCGGCACCGGCCTGGCGGGCGGCGATCCCCGGGTGCCGCAGGGCCTCGTCGAAGCTGTGCCGGAAGATGTCGAGCCCGGTGGCGGCGGCCGTGTCGTACGCGGACTTCAGGGAGTCGACCTGCTCGATGGCTCCGTCGGTCTCGACGACGACGGCGTTGACGGGGTCCAGGCCGAGGGATTCGGTGGCGCCGGGCAGGCCGAGGAGCAGCGCGAGGCACTCCTCGAAGAGCCGGATCCGGGTCGCCCGGCGCTCGGCCGGCCACCAGTGGTCGAAGACCGTGCTCAGCCAGTCCCCGTACGGCGTGGCCCGGCCCTCCGGGTCCAGGCCCGGCGGCGGGCTGCTCCAGTTGCCGTGCGGGAGCAGCAGATCGATGGCGGGCGGCTTCAGGGCGAGCAGCGATGCGTACATCTCGGCCGGGTCGGTCCGGGGATCGACGACGGTGAGAATGCCCGCGTACGCGCCCGGATGGCCGTCGGCGAGGAGCCGGGCGCCGCGGGAGGCGGCGGGCCAGGACGGCCGTCCGGCGTGGTCGGTGCGCAGGGCGTTGTGGGCGGGCAGCCCGCCGTCGAGGCTGAGACCGATGCGGATGCCGTGCCGGGCGAGGGTGGTGACGCGGTCGTCGGTGAGCAGGGTGGCGTTGGTCTGCACTGTGGCGTGGACGGTACAGGCGGACGGGACCCGGTCGCGTACGAGATCGGTGAAGGCCGCGAGCCGGCCGGCGCCCGCGAGGAGCGGTTCGCCGCCGTGGAGGACGAGGGAGAGGTCGCTCAGGCCGTGCGCGGCGGCGTGCTCGGCGATCCGGGCCGCTGCGCGGTCGAGGACGTCGGGCGGGGCGGCGGCGGGACGAGTGCGCCAGGTGCGGTCGGGGCCGGCGTAGAGGTAGCAGTAGCGGCACGCGAGGTTGCAGCGGCCGTGCATCTTGACGATGAACTGCGCGAAGGGCACGGGGGGAACCGTCTTCCGAGACACTCCGGCACCCCCATGCTGTCCGGCCCCTGACACGCCTTCCGGGACGGCCCCCGCTGCCGGTCCGAGGCGAGTATCCCTGGCGGGCACGCCGGGCAAACCTCGAGCGGAGAACGTTGGCCTGTTCAACGGGCCCGCGGGCCGAAACCGTGTGGGGTTCCGGCCGGACGTGGGTCTGCCGGGCGCTTCGGAGCGCGGCTCGGCGCACGGTTCACGACGCGGTCCGACACGCCGTTCAGAAAGCGTTGTTGAAACCCCACAGCATCTCCCGCGGCTGCTCGACCCTGCCCCTCAGATCCGCCAGCACCTCGGAGAGCACCGGGTGGTCCAGGGTCCGCAGCGCCTCCAGGTCGAGGCCCAGCAGATCGGGCAGTGCCTCCGCGCCGTCCGCCGGTCCCTCCGCACCTTCACGTACCGACTCGCCCATCTCGTCTCCCCGTTGCCGTCGTGCCCGTCGTGTCCCGTCGCCCGTGTCGTGGCCGTCGTGGCCGGCGCTCGCGTCGCTCCGGTCGCTCCTGCCTGTCGCTCCGGACGCCGCTGCCGCTCAACGCTCCAGCTCGGCCAGCCGCTCCGCGGTGGCTTCGCCCTCGGCGCCTCCCCGGTCCGGCAGCTTGCGCCATTCCTGGGCCGCCGCCCGGTACGCCTCGCGCGCCGCCCTCGGGCGGCCCGCGTCCTCATAGGTCCTACCCCGCCAGTGGTTGGCCCTAGCATTCAACTCGACGGCGCGCTGAAGCTGTTGTGGAGTGTCCAGCTCCGCTTCGGCTTCCCTGGCGGACTCCGCGGCGTCGCGGAAGGCCTCCGCCGCCTCGTCGAGCCGGGCCGGCCTGCCCAGACTCCGGTACGCCGCCAGATGGGCCTTTCCCAGCTCGAGCCAGCAGCCCGCGGCGGTCAGCGGATGGCGGGCCTCCCGTGCCGCGAGCCCGAAGAGATGCTCGGCCTCGCGCAGATCCACCCGGTCGTCGGTGGCCGTGTGCCGCAGCATGAGCGCGCGGCCCAGCATCAGCACCCGCTCGGCCTGGTGGGCGCTGCCGGCCGCCGTCTCCGTACGGCAGTCGCGGAGCACCCGCACGGCGGCGCCGACGTGCGGGCGGCCGTCCGGGAGTTCCGCGCGCCGGAGCAGGGCGCTGCCCCACTCGGCGAGCAGATCGGCGTGGGCGCGCGAGTCGCGGGGCACGCCGCGGGACGCCTGGGCGAACCACTCGGCGGCCCGTTCCAACTGGGCCGGATCGCCGGACCGGTGTCCGGACGACTCGCCGGACCCGCCGCCGGACTGCTCCCCGGACCCTGCGCCGGACTGTTCGTACCGCGCCACACACACCCGTCCCGCACGGGTCTGGAGCGAGGCGCGCAGCCGGGGCTCGCGAGCCGTCTCCAGGGCCTGCTCGACGAGGGTGCCGGCCTCGTCCGCACCGTCGCCCGAGCGGAGGAGGGCGTCCACCAGGTCCAGCAGTATCCGCAGCTGGGTGCCGAGCGTCTGCCCACCGGTCCCGCCGCCCGTGCCGCCCGCCGGCGGACCGCCTCCGTCGGGCGCGAACGCCTTGCGCAGCGAGCGCGCCGCCTGCCCCGCGTACACCCGGGACTGTTCGGTGTCGGTCGTCGCCCCGGACAGCCGGAGCAGGGTACGGCCGTGCGCCAGCGGCAGGCTGAGCGGCCGGTTCTCCTGGTCGGGCCAGACGTCGGCGAACGCCTCCAGCATCCCCACTGCCCCCTGCAGCAGGGCGCTGTCGCCGCCGAGCCGCCACTGCGCCTCCAGGGCACGCACCCGTTCCAGGGTGAGCCGCAGCGCCTCCGCGGGGTCGAGGCCGGGAGCCGCGCAGGCCGCGGTGTACTCGCGGTCGGCGCGGCGCAGCAGCTCCAGGGCGCCGCGCCGGTCACCGCGCCGCCGCCGGTCGTCGGCAGCGGCGTGCAGCACCTTGGCCAGGACGGCGCGCTCCCGTACGGCGCCGGGGTGCGCCGATGCCCGTTCGGCGGCACGCTGCGCCTCGCGCAGCAGCTCCGCGTCGCCCTGGACCTCCCACAGCCGCAGCAGACAGCGGGCGAACTCCGCCCACAGTTCCGGACCGGGGCCGGGCCCGGCCTGCTGCTCGCGCTCGACCGCGCCGCGCAGCAGCTGCACGGCGTCCATCAGGTACTGCACCATGCCGTCGGACTCGAACTGCCGCGACAGCGCGCGGGCGCTCTCCAGCGCGGCGCCCGTCGCCCGCCCCGGGGCCACCGGGCCGCCGGACGACGCGCCCGTCCGGGACGCGAACTGCTCCGGGAGCGGCAGGAACCGCTCCAGTACGCGCGCCGCGACCTCCGCGAAGGGGTGCGGAACGCGCCGGCCCGCCCCCTCCCCGTTGTCTCCGCCGTCGCCGTTGTCTCCGCCGTCTCCGTTGTCGCCGTATGCGGAGTCCTCGGCAGCGCCTCCGGCCGCGAACAGGGAGCGGTGCCTTCCGTCGTCCAGCTGGGCCAGCGCGAGGGCCGGGAAGTTCGGCCCGCCCTTGCCGAACCGCTGCTCGATGTACTCCGAGCAGTGCTTGAGCACGAGGAGCGCCTCGTCCCGCCCCAGCGGCCCGAGCAGCGCCTCCCGCACACCGGGCACGAATGCGTACCACTGCCCGTCGTCCCCGTCCTCGGTACCGCCACCGGCCCGTGTGAGCAGTCCGCTCAGCAGGACTTCGGCGAGCTCGGACGGGCCCGAGTCCGGCAGCATCGTCCGCTGCACCAGCTGCATCACCGGCAGATGGAGCGGGGCGGCGGCCAGATACACGGCCAGCTGTCCGGCGGACGGGGAGGCCGCCGACCTGAAGTTGCTGACGAGCTGGAGCGGGGAGAGCCGCCGGCCCGCTGCGGGCGCCTGCAGCGCCTCATGGTCCGTACGCACCCAGCCGACGGCACCGGAGACCCGGCCCGCGCCCGTCCCCGACAGGAGCCTGGCCCAGGCGCCGAGCGCGCCCGCCACCGGCGGCAGTACGGGAATCGGGAGCTCACCACGCCGCGGACGCGGCGGTACGCCTCCGGCTCCGTCGCCGACCCTCAGTACGGTCGCACCGGCGGCCCCTTCGCCGCGGGACAGCACCCCGTAGGTGACGGGCAGCCGCGTGCGGTTCCACATCCGCTGCGGCAGCGGCTGTACGACGGCGACAGGCGCCTGGCGGGCCAGCTGGTGCAGCAGCCGGTGGGCGCGTCCGCTGCGCCACAGCGGCCCCGCGCAGTCGCTGAGCAGGACGGTGACCCGGCGTCCTGTCGGATCGCTGAGCCGGTCCGCGGAGAGCAGGGGCGCGGCGGCCCGGCCGAGGCTGCGACTGACCAGGGGCGAGCCGTCGGGCCCCTCGTGCAGATAGCGCGCCTGGACGTCCCTGAATGCACCCAACTGGCCGAAAATCTGCTGGAGTTCGCCGAACAGACGGTCCCAGACCCGCATCGACGACGAGGCGTCCATGACGAACTGCAGCAGTGCGTCCGCCCGCTGGACCCCGCGGAACACCGGGATGATCAGCCCGCCCGCACGGGCGCTGAGTTCCGCGGTCGCCGTCTCGTCCAGGGTGCGGCGCAGCGGTGCGGCGGCCGGCCGGTAGCGCTGCAACGGACGCAGGGCGCGCTGCAGTTCGAGCGGGGCCGGCAGGGTGGGCGCGGCGGGAACGCCCAAGGGGAGCGCCGCGGAGCCACGGCGTCCTGCCGCCGCCTTCGGGCCGTCACGCGGCGGTACGGGATACAGGGCGATCAGCCGGTCGCCTTCGGCGGGGTCGGGGCGCTGCGCCGGTGCGTCGGCCGGCGGGGTTTCCGTGGCCGGCGGGAGTGGGTCGGGCCGCGTGCCGGGGCCAGGGTCGGGCGGTGCGGGCGCGACGGGCTCGGGCGCGGGTTCCGGGTCCTGCTCCGGGCGCCGGGTCCAGCGGGCCAGCCAGAGGGCGTCGCAGAGCTGTTCCGCGTCCGGGTCGAGGCCGAGTTCGCGCAGCCGGGCGACGAACGCGGGCAGCAGCCCGCCGTCGTACGGCTTCGGCCGGCCGTCGTCAGGCTGGCCGGGGTCCGTGCGGTCGGGGACCCTGCGTTCGGGGTCCCTGCGCTCGGCGTCCGGACGGTCGCCCGGCGTGCCGTCCGGTCCCGGTCCGTGCCGTGCAGCGGCGTCGGGCATCAGCGCATCACCTCGGCCGGTCGAGTCGCTGGATGAGCAGTTCGGCGAGGCGGTCCCGGCCTGCGGGTGCGGCGGCGTCCGTGAGGTAGATCGCGTTCAACAGCTGGTCGGTGGCGAGGAGTTCGCTGCGCGACCGCTCCAGGAAGTGGGCGATGAGATCCTCGCCCGAGCGTGCCGCCTCGGCGCCGAGATGCGCACGTACGAAGGTGGCCAGCCTCTGGTGGTCGGGGCGGCCCAGCTCCAGATGGATGCACCGGCGCATCAGGGGCGCGGGGAAATCGCGCTCCCCGTTGCTGGTGAGGACGACGAACGGGAAGGCCCGGCACTGCACCCGGCCGCCCTTCACCGTCACCCTGGCGCCGTCGTGGGTGAGGACCCGGGCCTCGCCGCCGGGCAGCCGGTCGGCGATCCGCTCCAGCTCGGGGATCTCGAACTCCCCCTCCTCCAGGACGTTGAGCAGGTCGTTCGGCAGGTCGATGTCGCTCTTGTCGAGCTCGTCGATGAGCAGCACCCGGGGCCGGTCCGACGGCAGCAGCGCGGTGCCCAGCGGGCCCAGCCGGATGTAGCTGCCGATGTCGTCGGCGGGCCGCTCATCCGACGCCTCCGCGCTGTGCGCGGCGATCTGGACGTCCTGCAGCCGGGCGATGGCGTCGTAGCGGTACAGCCCGTCCTGGAGAGTGGTGCGGCTGACGACGGGCCAGCGCAGCACGCGGCCGAGCCCCAGCTCGTGCGCGACGGAGTGGGCGAGGGTGCTCTTACCCGCGCCGGGACTGCCGGTGACCAGGAGCGGGCGCCGCAGATAGAGCGCCGCGTTGATCATTTCGAGCTCCTCGGCGCCCGGCCGGTGGAGTTCGGCCTCGTGCCGGTAGCCGCCGAGGCGCCGGTCGGCGGAGCCGTCCTGCCCCTCGCCGGGCTCGCCGTCGGCGGTGGCGGCGTCGTGCCGGCCCGCGAAGTCCCGCCAGGGCGGCGGGGGCGGCAGGTGCTCGATGCCGTTGTGAGGTTCGCCCGCGCCTCGGTAGATGAGCCACTCGCTGGGTTCGCTCATTGCGTGTTCCTCGTCGTCGCTCGCGTCACTGGCGTCACCATTGGCGTATCTGGCGTCTCTGGCATGACTCGGGTCACTGGCGTCACTCGTCCGCAGGGGGCGGCTGCAGCCGATCGTGCTTCACGGTAGCGAGCCGTTGTACGGACCGTAAGGGGAGGACCGGACCGGCCGTTCACGGCGCCTCCAGCAACTGCCCCGCGCCGGGCAGGGGATGGTGCGGGTCGTCGTAGAGCAGGGCGATCCCGTCCGACCAGTACGTCTCCGTGCGCCCCGCGAGCACCCCGCGCCTCAGTTCGTGCACCCTCCGCGGCAGTTGGCCGGCGGTCCTTGCCTCGGTGAGCGTGTCCGCGGCCCGCCGGTGGAACTCCGAGCAGACGCCGTCGGACCGGGCGGCGTCCGTACCGCGCCGCCACAGGGCGACGCCGAAGCCGCCGTCGAGCACGCGTACGAGTCCCGCCGTGGACTCCGGGGCCGGCGGCGCGCCGAACCGGCAGAGCACCGGGACCGTTTCGTGTGCCAGCGCGCGCAGCTCCGCCACCTCGGGGACAGCTACCCGCAATCCGTCCTCGCAATCGACGACCGCGGCCCGCATCAGGGCACTGCTCGTACGGTTCCAGCGCGCAAAGCGCTCCGCCGCCGCGGCGTCCGTCGGCGGCGGTTCCAGATCGGAGCAGCGCACGACCACGGGGCGTACGGCCCCGAGCGGTGGCCCGT
This sequence comes from Streptomyces sp. NPDC059909, assembly GCF_042730885.1. NCBI lineage: Bacteria > Bacillati > Actinomycetota > Actinomycetes > Kitasatosporales > Streptomycetaceae > Streptomyces > Streptomyces sp. NPDC059909. Next base: position 5,767 of record NZ_JBHWKX010000096.1, on the reverse strand, counting down.
CCGGCGGTACGCGCCAGTTCTCGACGTCGAGTCCGAGCAGCGCCCGCACCATCGCCACCTGCAGCACCGCGGGGCTGCCCGGCTCGTCGCACCGGCGGAAGGCCTCGGTGAGGGGCGCGGCGATCCTGGCCGGGAGGGCGCCGAGCGCCGTGCCGTTGCTGTCCTCGGCGACGGGCCGGAAGTCCCCGGTGTGGTGGGCGACGCCGATCCGCCAGTCGTAGCGGTCCCGTTCCCAGCTGCGTGGCTCCAGCTCCAGCAGGACGAACGGGCGTTCATCCTGCGGGGCGGGCTCGCCCGCGGGCTCCGGCGCGGGGGTGCGGTGGTGCTCGTGGTCCGCGCGGTGGCTGTGCCACTGGAGCGTGAGCTCGCCCCGGAACTCCCGGGTGAGGCGGTCGTCGGCGACCCGCTTCACCCATTCCCACAGGGACTTCTCGGCGGTCAGCGCGGAGGGTGCGGCATAGGGCCGCTCGGCGGCGATGACGCCCATGCAGTAGCGCAGGACCAGCTCCAGCGCACCGTCCCCGCTCGTGGCCTCGTACAGCGCGCCGAGTCCGTCGCGCCAGCCGCGCGGCGCCGGCCCGTGGTCGCCCGGCCGGCTCCCGGGCAGCCGGGACAGCAGGCCGAGGAGGCTGTGGGTGCTGACCGGCGGCGGGAACTCGGCGAGCCGCCCGAGGAGGTCGATGCGCTGCTGCGGACTGAGCGCCCGCCCGGCGGACCCGGGGCGCAGTTCGCTCTGCACGTCGGCCCAGGTGCGGTCGGTGCCGACGGGGCTGGTGTGCCGGTCCGCGTGGTAGCGGTCGTGGGCGTGGAAGACGGCCTGGTAGACGTCGTCCGTCTCGGCCGTGATCACTCCCGTGGGTACGGGCAGCGAGCGGAGCCGCTCGACCCCGATGGAGGTGCCGCCCTTGCCGCTGTCGAGACGTGACTTCAGTACGCCGACGACCTCGCCGCGCGCCAGGTCGACCGCGGGCCCGCCGGAGACACCCGGCACCAGCCAGTCCCCGTCGAGCCGGATCTGCTCGTCGGCGTCGGCCCAGCCGCCGAACGTACCCATCACCTCGCACCGCCCGGTGAGCCGCTTCGGCCGCCCGTCGGCGACGGTCCACCCGGCGTAGAGGACACTGCCCCCGGCGAACAGGGCACCGGGCCGCTCGCTGACGTAGACGCAGGCGTGCTCGACGGGCCTCAGCAGCTGGATGAGCGCGAGATCGGGGGCCGGCCACCCCCCGGCCCGCACGCCGTGGGAGTCGTACGAGCCGTAGGAGCTCTGCGAGCCGTACGAGCCGTACGGATCTTCGGGCGCCGCGGCCTGGCGGCTCTCGGGCAGGGCGGCGACGACGGTGCCGCGGACCGACGTCTCACCGCGGCCGGGGGCGCTCTCGAAGACGATGTCCACCTCGCGCCCCTCCCCCTGCATCGCGACGTGTGCACACGTGAGGACGTAGCTGGGCGCGACGAAGAACCCGCTCCCGAGGAAGCCCCCACCCGGTCCGCCAGGAGCATGCCCCGGGTCCGTCCCGTGGATACGTACGGTCGCCGCCATCACGAGGTTCAGGAGGGCACGACGCGTCCGCTCCGGAACGCCCCCTGCGCCCCCTTCCGGCCCTTCGTTCATGATCCGCCGCCGCCGGGCGGCGTGGCGCCGTCCGGGTGCACCGGTGCGCCGGGCGTGCCGGGTGCACCGGACGCTGCGGGCATGCCTGGCGCCGTCCAGCCGCCCGTGGCCGTGGTGGGGGGCGCGGGGGGCATCGGCGGGGCGGGCGGGGTCGCCGTCTGCGGAGGCACGGTCGGGGCGGGCGGGGCGTCGACGGGCGGGCCGCCACCGTTCCAGGTGAGCGTGACCTTGATGGCGCCCTTGGCCTCCCCGTCCGCGAGCAGCCCGACGACCTTGCCCGCCTTGGCCGTGAGCTCGATCCCGAACTCCACGCTCACCTCGTCGGGCCGCACGGCGCGCAACGGCTCGGCGAGCGACCGCGCGACGCCGGTGACGACCCCCTGCAGACTCTCGACCCTGGCCTGCACCTGCTCCGCGAATCCGGTGTCGCTGTACGACAGCCCTCCGGGCGTGCCGCCGGGTGCCTCACCCTGTCCGCCGGGCGGTCCACCGGGCGTGGACGGCCGCGCCCGCTCCAGCTCCTCGGCACCGGAGATCCGGGCCCAGACCGGTGTGCCGTCCGGCAGCACGATGCGCGTGATGCGAGCCTCACTGTCCCCCATGGCATCCCCCGTTCCCCCAACTCCCCGCAGATTAACCCCAGTCCGGGGCCGATGTGGGCGCCACCGTGCAGGACGCCGGGGAGCGGCCACCGGTTCGGGCCGGGGCTCGTCCGGCGGGGACATTAGGCTGTTTGCCATGTACTTCACCGACCGTGGCATCGAGGAACTGGAGAAGCGGCGCGGCGAGGAGGAGGTCACCTTCGAGTGGCTCGCCGAGCAGCTGCGCACGTTCGTCGATCTCAATCCCGACTTCGAGGTCCCCGTCGAGCGGCTGGCCACCTGGCTGGCGCGGCTCGACGACGAGGACGACGAGGAGTAGGCGCGGCGGCCACCGCCGGCCCCGCTGTCGTCGGCCGCGCGGTCACGACGCGCCGGTGCGCGTGCGCAGGCGGTCGTAGGCCAGACCGAGGACGCCGTGGGCCAGCAGGACCGCGCCCGCCGTCGTCCAGCCGGGGCTGCGGCGGGTGAGGCCCCAGGCCGTGAGGGGGAGGCCGGCGGCGAGCTGGACCGCGGAGAGCACACGGGCGGTCGGGCCGACGAGGTACGGGCCCAGCGGGCCGGCCTCGACGGCGTCGAGCTCCGCCCGGACCGCATCGCGCCAGCCGTGCCACTCCACGGGCTCGGCGCCGGGCAGCACATGGGCGACCGAGCGGAGCCGGTCGGCGGGTTCACCGGGGGTGAGGCCCGCGGGCAGGGCCAGGCCGGTGCCGGCCAGGACCGCGATCAGACCGAGGAGCCGGGCGCGGGCGTCCGCGTCGGAGTCGGGGCGGGTGAGGGGCTCCAGGGCCTGGACGTCCAGGACGGGGTCGAGGCCCAGGCGCGTCGCGAACGTCCGCATCGCCTCGTCCTCGCCGACCGGGGTGCCGTCCGCCAGCCAGATGTAGCCGACGGTGCGCCGGAAGCCCGCGGCGAGGGTGTAGCCGGCCCGGTCGGCGTCCCACCACAGGGCCAGGACCGGCCAGTTCGTGCCGACCGCGAGGGCCGTCGCCCAGCCGGCGACGACCCGGTCGACGGGCTCGGCGCCGTTCAGCCAGGGCTTGCCCTCCGGGACGAGCACGCTCCAGCCGTCGCCGGCCGGGGCGAGTACGAGCTGCTCGCGCAGGAAATGGGCCGAGGGCCGTACGGCGGCCGGCTCGGCCCGGCAGAGGAGCAGAGCACCCACGGATGTCGCGTCCATGCGCCATACGCTAGGACACTTTGCCCACATTTGATGTGCATGGCATCGCCCGGCTCTCCGCCCTCAGGACGCATCTTGACTTTCGGGGATCGCGATATATCGTATCCATCAGAAGACGCGATATGTTGCGTCCAGGCCGGCCCGGGAGGTCAGCACCATGCCAGACTCGACGTGGACAGTCACCGAGCCCCAGAAGCTCACCTTCGACGAGCCCGTGACATCGGTGAACGTGCGCATCGTCAACGGGACGGTGAACGTCGTGGGTACCGACGAGAGTTCCTCCCGTCTGGAGATCTCCGCGGTCGAGGGGCCGCCCCTCGTCGTGGAGCGGACCGGGTCCACCCTCTCCGTCGCGTACGAGGACCTGCCCTGGAAGGGCTTCCTCAAGTTCCTGGACCGCAAGGGCTGGCACCGCAGCGCGGTGGTGTCCCTCGCCGTCCCCGCCGACGCGACCGTGGAGGTCGGCGTCATCGGCGCCGGCGCCGTCGTCTCCGGGATCCGCGGACGGACGGACGTGCGCGGCGTCAGCGGCGACACCACCCTCGTCGGCCTGTCCGGCACGGTCCGGGCCGAGAGCGTGTCCGGCAGCCTGGAGGCCCAGGCGGTCACCGGCGACCTGCGCTTCAGCTCCGTGTCCGGCGATCTGACGGTGATCGAGGGCGCGGGTTCGTCCGTACGGGCGGACTCGGTCAGCGGCGCCATGGTGATCGACCTGGACGGGACCCCGACGGACATCCGGCTCACCAACGTCTCCGGCGAGGTCGCCATCCGGCTGCCGCACCCCGCGGACGCACGCGTCGAGGCGAACACCGCGAGCGGGTCCGTCTCGAACGCCTTCGAGGACCTCCGCGTCAGCGGGCAGTGGGGCGCGAAGAAGATCACCGGCACGCTGGGCTCGGGCAACGGCACGCTGCGGGCCACGACCGTGTCCGGCTCCATCGCGCTGCTGCGGCGCCCGCCCGCGGAGGACGAACCGTACGAGGACGCGCCCGCCCCCGGCGACGCACCCACCGGAAAGGTGCTCTGACATGCCCCCCGTCTTCGCCCATGGCCGCCTCCGTCTGTATCTGCTGAAGCTCCTCGACGAGGCGCCGCGCCACGGCTACGAGGTGATCCGCCTGCTGGAGGAGCGCTTCCAGGGGCTGTACGCACCGTCCGCCGGCACCGTGTACCCGCGGCTGGCCAAGCTGGAGGCCGAGGGCCTGGTCACGCACGCCACCGAGGGCGGCCGCAAGGTCTACTCGATCACCGACGCGGGGCGCGAGGAGCTCGCCGGGCGCAGCGGTGAACTGGCCGACCTGGAACTGGAGATCCGCGAGTCCGTCTCGGAGCTGGCCGCGGAGATCCGTGACGACGTGCGGGGCGCGGCGGGAAAGCTGCGCAGCGAGATGCGCGCGGCGGCGTCGGCGAACCGGCGCGGCGCCACGGGCGGCGCGGGCACCGGCCCCGGCGGCTCGGGCACCGGCTCGGGCCTCGACGACAGCGAGACGTGGCGCGCGGCGAAGGAGGAGCTGCGGCGGGCCAGGCAGGAGTGGAAGGAGCAGGCGCGCCGGGCGAAGGACGAGTCACGGCGGGCCCGTGAGGACGCGCAGGCCGCGCGGCGCCAGGCCAAGGAGGCGCAGGAGCGGGCGCGCGAGGAGGTCCAGCGCATCGCCCGCCAGGTCCAGGACCAGGTCCAGGGCCACTTCGCGCGGGGCGACTGGCCCACAGGGGTACGGGAAGGGCTCTCGGAACTCACCTCCCAGCTGGGCAACATGGCGCGGGGCACGACATGGCCGCCGTACGTGAAGCCCGAGCCGGCGGACGCGGACCCCGACTGGGCGAAGGACGCGACGGGGTCGGATGACCCGGCGCGCGACCTGGAGCGCCTGCTGGACCGCTTCCGCGACGACGTCCGCGACGCGGCACGCGACCACGGCGTGACCTCGGCCCAGCTGGGCGAGGCCCGCCACCACCTCTCCACGGCGGCGGCGCACATCGTGGCGCTGCTCCGCGGGGCGTCGTAGGCCCACGCGGGGTTGCCCCCCGTGGGGTTGCCCCGTGGCGGGCCGCTGGGCTTTGGGCTTCCCCGGGTACCCCGTGCCGCGGGGTGCGGGGCACGGTGTGCCCGGTACCGCGCGGGCGGGCGATGTGTCGTCCTCAAGCGCCGGACGGGCTGGGGCTGTCGGGGTCGGCCCGTGCCGGATCGCTGGGGTCGGGGGCCGCTCCGGGGCTCGTGTCCTGGACTGCGCCGCATCCGATATGCGGCTCCGCCGCGTGGTCACCGCGCTTCGCGCGAGGTGACTGGTTTGGTGGTCAGGCTGGAATGGGGATCCAGGCTCCTCGGCCGTCGAAGAGCTGGGTAACCACGTCGAGCAGGTTCTTGCCCTGTTT
>NZ_JBHWKX010000095.1:0-21016 GCF_042730885.1 Streptomyces sp. NPDC059909 | reverse complement strand
CCGTCAATCCACCGCCATCGGGATACCGCATCCTCCCGGCATGGCGCGGACCACGGCAGCCGTCACGGCCCGACGTAACCCGCACCATTAAAGATCTCTAGCGTCGTCGTGTGGCGAACGCAGGGACTGGCCCGACTACCACGGCGGTCTGGGACCGGCCCGTTCGGGTTTTTGATGTCCGAAAGGTACTGCTGGTGGTATCGCTGCCCCGGGCAGAAGTCGTGATTCCCCTGGGGGAGGCCTTGCCACGGTGTTGCCGGACGGGCGTGCCGGATATCCGTTCGCCCCGCGCGGGCAGGCGTCATACTCTCGGCCCATGAACAGGCCACTCGTCGCCATCCTCAGCGGTGCAGGCATCTCCACCGATTCCGGGATCCCTGATTATCGCGGGCCGAACGGGCTGTGGCGGCGGGATCCGGAGGCCGAGAAGCTCGTGACGTACGAGTACTACATGGGCGATCCGGAGATCCGGCGGCGGTCGTGGCAGATGCGGCGCAAGAACCGGACGCTGAAGGCCGAGCCGAACGCCGCCCACCGGGCCGTGGCCGACCTGGAACAGTCCGGCGTGCCCGTGCGAGTGATCACACAGAACGTGGACGGACTGCACCAGCTCGCCGGGATGCCCGCCCGCAAGGTGCTCGAACTCCACGGCACCGCCCGGAGCGTCGTCTGCACGAAGTGCCACGCCCGCGCGCCCATGGAGAACGCTCTCGCCCGGGTCGAGGCCGGGGAGGACGATCCGCCGTGCCTGGAGTGCGGCGGGATCCTGAAGTCGGCGACCGTGATGTTCGGCGAGCGGCTCGACCCCGTGGTACTGGGCGAGGCCGTCGCCATCACCAAGGCCTGCCAGGTGTTCATCGCCGTCGGCAGCAGCCTCCAGGTACAGCCCGCCGCCGGGCTCGCGGGCGTCGCCGCCGACCACGGCGCGCGGCTGATCGTCGTGAACGCCGAGCCGACGCCGTACGACGACCGTGCGGCGGAACTCATCCGCGAGCCGATCGGCACGGCGTTGCCGGCGCTGCTGGACCGGATCGCCGGGGCCGCGTAGCTCCACCGGGGCGCCGGGACCGTGCGGCGGGCCCGCGTGCCCGTCCTCGAACGCCGGACGGCTGCCGTGGTGCCTTGCACGGCACAGTTGACCCGCGTGTCCGTCCTCGAACGCCGCACAGGCTGGACGTGGGGGCGTCAGCTAGAAGAGCGCGTCGTCCGGGGCGCCGCTCTCGAAGGCCAGAAGCCGCTGCTTGCGGTCCAGGCCGCCGCCGTACCCCGTCAGGCTCCCCGTGGAGCCGATCACGCGGTGGCACGGCACGATGATCCCGATCGGGTTCTTTCCGTTCGCGAGGCCGACCGCGCGGGACGCGCCCGGGTTGCCGAGGGCGTCGGCGAGGTCGCCGTAGGTGCGGGTCTCGCCGTACGGGATCAGGCACAGCTGCTCCCAGACGCTGCGCTGGAACGGCGTGCCCGCCAGGTGCAGCGGCAGGTCGAAGTCCGTCAACTCGCCCGCGAAATAGGCGTCGAGCTGGTGGATCACCTCGCCGAACGGGCGCGGGTCGGGCTCGCCGAAGGTCTCGTCGGCGGGGCGGTGGCGCTGCCCGGTCATGTAGAGGCCGCTCAGGACGGAGTCGGTCGCGACGAGGGTGAGCGGGCCGTACGGGCTGTCGACGACGGTGTGGGTTCTGGTCATGGTCCGGGTCCTCAGACGGGCAGGTGGTTGATGGGGTGGTCGCCGGTGGCCCAGAGGTACTGGACGGCGTAGGCACGCCAGGGCCGCCAGGCCGCCGCGCGGGCCGTGAGCGCCGCCGGGGTGGCGGGCAGGCCGAGGTCCGCCGCGGCGCGGCGGATCCCGAGGTCGGTGGGGAGGAAGGCGTCGGGGTCGCCGAGCGCGCGCATCGCGATGACCTCGACGGTCCAGGGGCCGAAGCCGGGCAGCCCGGCGAGCCGCGCGCGGGCCTCGTCCCAGTCGCTGTCGGCGCCGAGCCGCAGGCTGCCGTCGGCGAGGGCGCCGAACAGCGTCGTGAGCGTGGTGCGGCGGCTGCGGGGGAAGGCGAGGGTCTCCGGGTCGAGCCCGGCCAGTGCTTCCGGGGTCGGGAAGAGGTGCGTGAGGCCGCCCTCGGGGTCGTCGACCGGGGTGCCGTGGGCGGTGACGAGCCGGGCCGCGTGGGTGCGGGCCGCCGCGGTGGAGACCTGCTGGCCGAGGACGGCCCGTACCGCGAACTCCGCGGCGTCCACGGTGCGCGGCACCCGCCTGCCCGGTGCCTTGTCGACGAGCGGCGCGAGCAGCGGGTCGGTGCTCAGCTGGTCGTCGATGGCGACGGGATCGGCGTCGAGGTCGAGCATGCGGCGGCAGCGGCTGATGGCGAGGGTGAGGTCGCGGGGGTCGCTGAGGAAGAGCCGGCAGGCGATGTGGTCGGGGCGGGGGGCGAGGGACACGATGCCGTGGCCGTGCGGCAGCGCGAGGGTGCGGCGGTACGCGCCGTCCCGCCACTCCTCCACGCCGGGCACCGCGGTCGCGGCGAGATGCCCGAAGAGGTTGTCGGGATTGAGGGGCGCCCGGAACGGGAGGCGCAGGGCGAGCACACCGGGGGTCCCCGCCGCGGGCTGCGTTCCGCGCCGGGCGGCGGTGCGCGTGCGCAGTTCGCTCGGCGCGAGCGCGAAGACCTCGCGGACGGTGTCGTTGAAGGTGCGGATGGACGAGAAGCCCGCGGCGAAGGCGACCTCGGCCATGGGCAGGTCCGTCGTCTCGATGAGCAGCCGGGCGGTCTGGGCGCGCTGTGCACGGGCAAGGGCGAGCGGTCCGGCCCCAACCTCGGCGAGCAGCTGGCGTTCGATCTGCCGGGCGGAGTAGCCGAGGCGGTCGGCCAGCCCGGGGACCCCTTCGCGGTCGACGACCCCGTCCTGGATGAGCCGCATGGCTCGGGCGACGGTGTCGGCCCGTGCGTTCCACTCGGGCGAGCCGGGGCTGGTATCGGGCCGGCATCGCTTGCACGCCCTGAAGCCGGCCTGCTGACAGGCGGCCGCGCTCGGGTAGAACGTCATGTTCTCGGGCTTGGGCGGTACGACCGGGCAGCTGGGGCGGCAGTAGATCCTGGTCGTCAGGACCGCGGTGAAGAACCAGCCGTCGAAGCGGGCGTCCTTGGACCGGACGGCCCGTACGCAGCGCTCGGCGTCGGTGTGCATGGCGGGATGCATGGCTCAAGGATCGGGCACCGGGACGGCACTCGCTGGCGAAAAAACGACATCAACCTTTCCCTGCCAGTACCGCACCGCGGCCCGGGGAACAACGAGCCCCCGAGGTGCAAGCCCTGGAACCGGCCGCTCGGCCCGCGCGTCGAAGGGCCATGACCGAGACTGCCGGCCGGACGGCCCTCGTACTCGCCCTGACCCTCGTCGCGCTCACGGGCTGCGCCGGGGCCGACGACGACGGCGCGGCCGAGGTCCGGCCCGCGGCGTCCGGGCGGGCGATGCCCTTCGACCTCTACACGCACTGCGGCATCGACGAGGCCCGTATCGGCTCGACGTACTTCGAAGCGGAGACCCCGCTCTCCGACGGCTCGGGGAACCCGCCCGAGGGCTGGGACAACCCCACCCAGCACGGCACGATGACCCTGGTGTCCAAGACGGAAGCAGTGTTCACCGACGACGCGGGGCACGAGGTGACGTTCCGCGCCCGGCCGGGTGCGACCGCCTTCAAGCTCGTCTGCCAGTAGCAGGCAGCGCGCGGGCCCGCCCGGCGGCGCTTCCTACTCCTCGCACTCCTCGGCGGTGCGGGCCCGCGCCCCTGCCCTGGTGCGGCCCGACGACTGGGCGCGCTGCGGATGACGCCGTAGGTACTCGCCCTCCAGTGCCTCCATACGAGCGGTGTGCGTCCTCAGCGCGTCGTCGGAGCCGAAGAGCAGGGTTTCGTGGCGCGTGCGATGGATCGCCTCCAGCTCCTTGAGCAGCAGTCCGTCGTCCAGCTGCTCCGGTGCCACTCCGCGGTCCTTCTCGGTCATGGATCACACCTCCGGGTCGAGGCATCCTGGCGTCGGGTCTCCACTGCCGGAATACCGGAATACCAGTATCGAGGGGACACACACCGGGGCGCGCGGTACGGGTTCCGGTCGGATCAGGCCGCTTGTGCGGCGAACGCCGCGTACGCCCGATCGTCGAAGAGGACGAAGCGGACCTCCTCCACCGAGGTCTCCGCGTCCCGCACCGTCTCGACGGCGATGCGGGCGGCGTCGTCCATGGGCCAGCGATAGACGCCCGTGGAGATGGCCGGGAAGGCGACCGTCCGGGCGTCGAGTTCGTCGGCGACGCGCAGCGACTCGCGGTAACACGAGGCGAGCAGGGCGGAGCGGTCCTCGCTCTCGCTGTGGACGGGGCCCACGGTGTGGACGACATGGCGGGCCGGAAGCTCTCCCGCGGTGGTGGCGACGGCCTGTCCGGTCGGCAGGCCCTTGCCGTAGTGCGAGGCCCGCAGTTTCCGGCACTCCTCGAGGATCTCGGGACCGCCGCGGCGGTGGATCGCGCCGTCGACACCGCCGCCGCCGAGGAGCGAGGAGTTCGCTGCGTTGACGATGACGTCGACGTGCTGCTCGGTGATGTCGCCTTGGACGAACGTGATGGCGGGGCGTGTGCTCATACGCCCATCATCGCGCTGAACGCGTCGAGCCGATCGTGCGTCGCGCTCACCGCCCGCGGAGGTGGCGCCACACCGCCTTCGCGGCGTTGTGCCCGGACATGCCGTGCACGCCCGGTCCCGGCGGGGTCGCCGATGAGCAGAGGAAGACCGCCGGGTGCGGGGTCGAGTACGGGAAGAGGGAGAGCTTGGGGCGCAGCAGCAGCTGGATTCCGCTCGCGGCGCCGCAGGCGATGTCCCCGCCCACGTAGTTGGCGTTGCGCGCGGCCAGTTCGGGCGGGCCGGCCGTCGCGCGGGCGAGCACGCGGTCGCGGAAGCCGGGCGCGAAGCGCTCGATCTGGCGCTCGATCGCGTCGGTGAGGTCGCCCTCCCAGCGGTGGGGGACATGGCCGTACGCCCAGAAGACGTGCTTGCCCTCGGGGGCGCGGGAGGGGTCGACGAGGCTGGGCTGGGCGGTGATCAGGAACGGCGTCCCGGGAGCGCGGCCGCCGGAGGCCTGGCGGAGTGCCGCGCCGATCTCGCGGCTGCTGGGGCCGATCTGGACGGTGCCGGCGCGGCGGGGCTCCTCGGCTGTCCAGGGGACGGGGCCGTCCAGGGCGTAGTCGATCTTGAAGACGCCGGCCCCGTACCGGTAGCCGTCGTACGCACGGCCCAGGCCCGCGATCCGGGCGAGGGCGGTCGGGGAGGTGTCGAAGACATAGGCGCGGGCGGGCGGCAGATCGTCGAGGCGCTTGATCTCGGTGCCGGTGTGGATCGTGCCGCCCAGGTCCCGTACGTACGCGGCGAGGGCGTCGGAGATCGACTGCGAGCCGCCGCGGGGCAGCGGCCAGCCGCCGGCGTGCGCGGCGAGCGCGAAGACGAGTCCGACGGCTCCGGTGCCGAGACCGCTCAGCGGGGCGATGACATGGGCGACGAGCCCCGCGAACAGGGCGCGGGCGCGGTCGTCGCGGAAGCGGCGGAGCAGCCAGGTGGACGGCGGCAGGCCGACGAGACCGAAGCGGGCGAGGGTGACGGGGTCGCGGGGCAGCGCGGTGAGGGGCAGGGACATGAAGTCCCGTGCGAGGGTGTCCCACTTCCCGAGGTACGGGGCGACGAGGCGGCGGTACGCCCCGGCGTCACGGGGCCCGAAGGAGGCGGCGGTCTCCGCGACCGAGCGGGACAGCACGGCGGCGGTGCCGTCGTCGAAGGGGTGGGCCATGGGGAGCGGGGGGTGCAGCCATTCCAGCCCGTACCGCGCGAGCGGCATGGCCTTGAAGGCGGGCGAGCCCACGCCCAGGGGGTGGACGGCGGAGCAGGGGTCGTGGCGGAAGCCGGGGAGGGTGAGCTCCTCGGTCCTGGCGCCGCCGCCGACGGTGTCCAGGGCCTCGAACACGGCGACCGAGAAGCCCCGGCGGGCCAATTCGGCAGCTGCGGTCAACCCGTTGGGCCCCGCCCCCACGACGACGGCATCGAGCATCGACGGCACCTTCGGACTCCTTTGTCAGCCGATGGCCAAGGGACCCAGGATATTCGCCGTCACGGACAACGCCGTCGGGGGTAGCGTCCGTTGCCATGAACGACCTGATCGAGGCGATGGCAGCGGGGCTCCTGGGGGTACGGGGCGTGCGCGCCGTCGCACTCGGCGGCAGTCGGGCGCGCGGGGCGCACCGGCCGGACTCCGACTGGGATCTGGGTGTCTACTACCGGGGCTCGTTGGACGTGGCGGGGCTGGCTTCGCTGGCCGCCGGGCTGACCGGCTCCCCGGTGGAGGTGGCGGGTCCGGGCGGCTGGGGCCCGTGGGTCAACGGCGGCGCGTGGCTGTCCGTGGACGGGGGCCAGGTGGACTGGATCCTCCGCGACCTGGACCGGGTGGAACGCGTGTGGGCGGACTGCGGCGCGGGGCGCTACGAGGTGGGTGTCCAGGCCGGCCACCCCCTGGGCTTCTGGTCCCCCGCGTACGCCGGTGAGGTCGCCCTGTGCCGGGTCCTCGCCGACCCGTCGGGCGAGCTGGCCGACCTGCGGGCGCGGACGGCGACGTACCCGGATCCGCTGCGGAAGGCGCTGGTCGAGGCGGCGTGGGAGGCGGATTTCTCGGTGGCGGCCGCGGCGAAGTCCGTGGGCGCCGGGGTGGAGCCCGGGGACGCCCTGCACGCCTCGCTGTGCCTGTCCCGCGCCTTCGGCGTCCTCACACAGTCCCTGCACGCACACCACCGCAGATGGCTCCTCAACGAGAAGGGCGCCCTCGCGGCCGCGGCCTCCCTCCCCTCCGCCCCGCCGGACTTCGCCTCCCGCGTGACGGCGCTGCTGCGCACCCTGAACGCGGATGCGGTCGCCGCGGCGGCGGACCTGGTCCGCGAGACAAGGGCGAGCCTGGTCTGAGCCGCCCCGGGCCCGGCCCGCCGGGCACCCCCACCCGCGGGTCACCCCGGCCCCGTCGGCGCAGGGGCGTCGGCCCCGAGGAGCCGTCCGTCGCCCCGCCCCGCGGGCTACGCGGGGCGGGCCGCGCGCAGGAGGTCGTGGAGCGTGCGGGCCGTCGGCTCGTCGCGGGCCGCGGTGAAGGGAAGGGCATTGGCGCCCGTGATACGGAAGGGCTCGCCCGTGAGGGTCAGGTCGGTGCCGCCCGCCTCGTGGACGAGGAGAAGGCCCGCCGCGTGGTCCCAGGCGTTCTCCCAGGAGAAGGCGACCGCGTCCAGCTCGCCGCGGGCGACCGCGAGGTACTCCAGGCCGGCGGAGCCGCAGGGGCGGCCGTGGATGCCGTCGGTGTGGAGGGCGAGGAGGGCCTGCTTCTCCTCGGGGGTGGTGAAGTCCGGGTGGGACATGGCCACTTCGAGCACCGCTCCGGGTGCGGGAGAGCCCGACCGTATCGGCACCCCGTACAGGCGCGCCCCGTGCCCGCGGACCGCGACGGCCATCTCGTCCAGCGCGGGGGCGTACGTCCAGGACGCGAGCACCTCACCGTGGCGAGCGAGCGCGACGAGCGTGCAGAAACCGGGGTCGCCGTGGACGAACTGACGCGTGCCGTCGACCGGGTCGACGATCCACACCGGCGCGTCGCCGCGCAGCGCGTCGTACACCGCGGGGTCGGCGTGGACCGCCTCCTCGCCCACCACCACGGAGCCCGGGAGCAGCGCCGTGAGCGACGCGGTCAGGTGCTCCTCCGCGCTGCGGTCGGCGACCGTCACCAGGTCGTGCGGGCCGTTCTTCTCGACGATCTCGTGCGCGGCGAGCTGCCGGAAGCGCGGCATGATCTCGGCGGCGGCCGCTTTGCGGACCGCCTCCTCGACCAGGGCAAGGGTGCCGGACTCCCAGGGGTTCCCTGTGGTCCCGGACAGAAACTCTTCGGTCATGCGTCCAGCAAAGCACGCCGGACCGACATCCCCGCCGACGCCCGGTGACCGGCCGATGGACACCGGACCGACTCCTGGCCACCCCGAGGTGAACGCCAGGTGTCCGTTCAGCGGCCTACCGCATAACCCTGCATGCCACGGGCGTTCGCCGCCGCCGACAGCACGCCCGTCTCCGGGTCCCGGGCCACCGCGCACAGCCGGCCCTCCGACCATGCACCGCCCACCGTGACGTCGTGGCCGCGCTGCCGCAGCGCCGCCACGACCCCCGGGTCCATCCGGGATTCGACGGTCACGGATCCCGGTCGCATCCCGCGCGGGTGGAAGGAGCCGGGGAAGCTGTCGTTGTGCCAGTTCGGGGCGTCGATCGCCCCTTGCAGGTCCAGCCCGCCCCTTACGCGTTCCCGTACGGCGACGGCCAGGAAGAAGTGCACCTGCCACTGGTCCTGCTGGTCGCCGCCCGGCGTGCCGAACGCCATCACCGGCACCCCGTCCCGCAGCGCCAGCGACGGCGTCAGTGTGGTCCTGGGGCGCCGCCCCGGCGTGAGCGAGTTCGGCAGGCCCGGATCGAGCCACGCCATCTGCAGCCGCGTGCCCAACGGAAAGCCCAGCTCCGGCACGACCGGATTGGACTGGAGCCAGCCACCGCTCGGCGTGGCCGCGACCATGTTTCCCCACCGGTCGACCACGTCGACGTGGCAGGTGTCGCCCCGGGTGCCGCCGTCCTGGGCCACGGTCGGCTCGCCCGCCCCCGCGCCCGCCATGCCCGTCGCGTCGAAGCCCGGCTCCCCCGCCGCGACGGCGAGCGCGTGCGCGCTGAGCACGGGCACCCGTCCCCCGGGGTGTCCCGGGCGCAGCTCGTACGAGGCCTTCTCGCCGATCAGTGCCCTCCGCTGCGCGTTGTACGGCTCCGACAGCAGCTCCTCGACGGGCACCTCGGCGGCGTCGCCGTACCAGGCCTCCCGGTCGGCCATGGCCAGCTTGCAGCCCTCGACGAGGAGATGGACGTACTCGGCGGAGCCGTAGGCGGGCAGCTCCGGCGGCAGCAGCGCCAACTGCTGCAGGAACGCCGGGCCCTGGCTCCAGCCGCCCGCCTTGCACAGCGTCCAGCCGCGCCAGTCGTACGTCACCGGCGGCTCGTACGTCGCCGACCAGCCCGCCAGATCGGCCCTCGTGAGCGTGCCGGTGTGCCGGGTGCCGCTGGTGTCCATCGTCGGGACGCCCGACTGCCGTACGAGCGCGTCGGCGATGAAGCCTTCGCGCCAGACCGCCCGTGCCCGCTCGATCTGCTCGGTCCGCTCCCCGTCACCCGCCTCCTCGACGAGGCGCCGCCAGGTCGCGGCCAGCGCCGGGTTGCGCAGCAGTTCGCCCGGGCGCGGCGCCCTGCCGCCCGGCAGGTACACCTCGGCTGACGAGGTCCACTCGGTCTCGAAGAGTGCGCGTACGGTCTCGACGGTCTCCCCCACCCGTTCGACCGGCGCGTGCCCGTCCTCGGCGTACCCGATGGCGTACTTCAGCACCTCGCGAAGCGACTTGGTGCCGTGGTCGCGCAGCAGCACCATCCATGCGTCGAACGCGCCGGGTACGGCCGCGGCCAACGGCCCGGTCCCGGGGACGAGATCGAGGCCGAGCGCCCGGTAGTGCTCGATCGTGGCGCCCGCGGGGGCCGGGCCCTGCCCGCACAGCACCCGCACCTCGCCGCCCGCGGGAGCGAGGATGATCGGGACCTCGCCCGCGGGGCCGTTGAGGTGCGGCTCCACGACGTGCAGGACGAAGCCCGCGGCGACGGCGGCGTCGAAGGCGTTCCCCCCGTCCTCCAGGACGGCCATCGCGGACTGCGAGGCCGACCAGTGGGTGGAGGACACCATGCCGAAGGTGCCACTCAGGGTGGGGCGAGTCGTGAACTGCATGTCTGGCCTCGGTGTTTGTGTACGTCGGTCGGCCTATCCAACAGCAAAATGGGCCGCGGGGGAGTATCTGGGGAGAACGAGTGCGAGACCATCTCCTCCACGTAGCCCCGTTGCCTCCTCCGCCCGGGTCAGGCTGCCGACGTCGGCCGCTGCCGCACGCAGAGTAGATGCGCGCCACCGGCCGACGCCAGCCTTCTCAAAAGGCCGAATGGACCCCCAGGTAAGCAGCAGAACTGCCTGACGCACGGGCCACCTCCACGAAGTCGACCCTGCGTTCATCACCTACTCGCAATGTGAACCGCTCCGGGTTCGGTGGAGATGTACCGAACCCGGAGCGGATCAGAGTCCTGTTGCTGGGGCTTGCAGACAGACCCACTCAGTCGCCGTCGGTGGGCATGTCAGTTGGTCACTGCGGCTCTTGGCGTAGGTCATTGAGGGCTTCTTCGAGCAGGTGGTAGCGCACGCGTTCCTGCTCCAGACGCACGTTCTGACCAAACTCGCCTTCCACGAGGCTTTCGTAGAGATCGGCTTCTTCCAGTGTGAGCGTGCCGAGTTGCGGGTGGGGTGGGCGAGTCTTCCTTCACCCACTGGTTGCGGTGTTCCAGTAGAACGTTCCTGGTCATCAGGATGGACTGGGTGTGGGGGAATACGCGGCGCAGTCGGTCGAGGATGGTGAACCCATGGGTGTCCAGGTCGCCCCAGTAGACAAGGCGTACGTCGTGCAGCCAGGACAGGGTGGACAGCTGAGAGACGGCGTAGCCGCTGCCGTGGATCACGGTGCTATGGGGCTGGTTCGGGAAGGCCAGGTAGGTGGTTTCGTTCTCGATGACGTAGACGGTCGTGATGCCGGACGGTGGAGAGACGAATTCATCAGCGCGGACCGTGAGTTCGCTGAAGCTCCGACGCAGCAACGTCAGGACACCGGATCCCTCTATGAGGCCCGCGAGAGCGCCGACCCCTTCACCTGATGCGGTTGTTCGGTCTCAGCGACGGCGCCGCCGTGCGCTACATCGCCGCGGCTCACCCGGAGCGCACGGCGAGGCTGCCCCGGTAGGCGAACCGGCGCCTTATGCGGGCGCCCGTACGATAGGCGTCATGACAAGCAGCACCGGATCGAGCAGCCGCCCTGCCGGGCGGTTGTTTGTGCTGCTGGTGATGGCGGTCCTGGCTGGCGTGCTGGGCATGCACGCCTTGGGTCCCGGCGGTGCGCAGTCAGCGCGGCCGGGCGCCGGTCACGACATGGTGATGGCCCACCACACCGCTGACGTTCCGCAGGTGAGCGCGGGATGCTCGCACACCGATGGCGGCTCGGATCACCTTGATCATGCGGATGGGATGTGCGCGGCGGCTGGGATCGCCTCTGCGTACGCGCCGCCGGCGCTGACCAGCGCCGTGCCAGACGCAGCCTCCGGTGCTGCTGTGGCGGCATGGGGTCCGACGTCGGCCGAGAGCGGCCGCGCGCCGCCTGACCTTTCTGAGCTGCAACTTCTGCGGATCTAGAGCGGCCCGTACGGCACCTGCTTGTCCTGAAGCTCCGGTGCCGCGCTTTCGCACGCCCTCATTTCCGTTGAACCCGCGCGGCCTGTCGTGGCTGCGCGTGAAGGAGTTGCACCTATGAACAGCAAGCGTTTCCTCGTCCGCGGTACCGCCGCCGTGGCTGCCGCAGGTGTCACGGCACTCGTCCTGGCCGCCTGCGGCGGGAACGGCGACAGCTCGGCCGGGCACGACGGCCACACCACGAAGTCCCCGTCCGCCTCGGCGCCGGCTGCCCAGGGGCAGCACAACGCTGCCGACCTCGCCTTCGCCAAGGGGATGATCCCGCACCACCGCCAGGCCGTGGAGATGGCTGACCTCGCGCCCAGCCGGGCCGAGTCCGCGGAGGTGAAGAAGCTGACCGCGGCCATCAAGGACGCTCAGGATCCGGAGATCCAGACGATGTCCGGCTGGCTGACCTCCTGGGGCGAGGAGGTTCCCGCCGAGGGCGCCATGGACCACTCCATGCACGGCACGGGCGGGATGATGACGGCCGAGGAGATGGACCAGCTCAAGAACTCCTCGGGCAAGGCGTTCGACACCGCCTTCATGAAGATGATGATCAAGCATCACGAAGGTGCCGTGGCTATGGCCAAGACCGAGCAGGCCGAGGGTGCCTACGAGCCGGCCAAGAAGATGGCCGGAGAGATCATCACCTCTCAGACCGCCGAGATCACGCAGATGAATAAGCTGCTCGGCGCGAACTGACCGGACCGCCCAACAGGGGCGGGCGCCGCTGGCGCCCGCCCCTTGGCCTGCCCGCCTGCCCTGTCTGCTGGGACCTGCAGCCCACGATGCGCGCCGCCCGCGCCTGTTGTCGGACGGGCTGTTCTGGTCGGCTCTGCTGGGTGGGTTCGCGGTCGCCCTCCTGATCACCACGCCGGTGAACAAGTGGATGATCGGTCGCGGCAAGGGCCACGCCGTCGTCCACGCCTACCACTGACACTGCTGCACTCGGCGCGCGCCCGGGCGACTCTGAGAACACAGAGGCCCGGACGCGTTTGCCTCGCCCCACGGTGGCTATGGGCCCAGTTCCGGGGGTCGAAGAGGTGCGGCCACCCCGGCCCGCCGGCCTCCGGCAATGAAGGGAGGCAGTTGGTGATGACCACAGTCAAGGACATGCTCGCCACCTACCCGGCGGACCTCGGCGACGTCGACCGCGACAAGCTCACCCGCTGCATCGAGCAATGCCTCGCCTGCGCCCAGGCGTGTACCGCGTGTGCGGACGCCTGCCTGTCAGAGGGCATGGTGGGTGATCTGACCAAGTGCATCCGTACCGACATGGACTGCGCCGACATCTGCACCGCTACCGCGGCCGTCCTGTCCCGCCACACCGGTTACGACGCCAACATCACCCGCGCGATCCTCCAGGCGTGCGCGACCGCTTGCAAAGCCTGCGGCGACGAATGCTCCTCGCACGCGGACATGCACGAGCACTGCCGCCTGTGCGCCGAGGCATGCCGCTCCTGCGAACAGGCTTGCAACGAATTGCTCCAGGCGCTGGGCTGAGCCGTGCCCGGTACTTGATCGCATCGGGCGGCGAGGACGGCGACCAGTCAGTCGGCGGGGATCGGTCCGGACACCTGCCGGGTGGTTGAAGGCGGCGTCGTCCCCAAGTCTTGGCATATGACGCGTGGCATCTGCTTGGCTTCGCCGTCCGCAGCAGGACCCGCGGCCGGTGGAGGCCGCCCACCGTCACATACGCCGTCAACAGGCCGGCTGATCGGTCTCGACCTGGCCCGCGGCCTGGCCATCTTCGGTATGTTCGCGGCCCACGTCGGACCCGAACCGTCGGAGGGCGGCCCGCTGGGCTGGGTCATGGAGGTGGCGCGTGGCCGACCCGCTGCCTTGTTCGCCGTCCTCGCCGGGTTCTCGCTGATCATTCTCACCGGCCGGCCGCATCCGCGGACCGGGCGGGCGGGGCGGCAGGCCGTTGTCAGGGTGCTGATCCGCTCCGCCGTCCTGGTCGTCGTGGGATACGCACTGACCTCTTTGGGCACCGACGTCGATGTCATCCTGGCCTGTTACGGGCTGCTCTTCGTCCTCGCGCTTCCGCTGTACCGGCTGCGGGCCGCCACGCTGGCCCTCGTCGCCGCAGCGGCCTCGCTCGTGATGCCGCCGGTCGTGTATCTGCTTCGGGCTGCGGTGGGGGGCGGAAGCTGGGCCGATGCCGTGATCGCCTGGGATCCGCTGGCCCAGGTCACCGCCTCGGACGGACTCCTCGAGCTATTCATCAGCGGCGCCTACCCGGTGCTGACCTGGCTGCCGTTCATCTTCGCCGGCATGGCGGTGGCCAAGCTCGACCTCAAGCGACCTGGCGTCCCCGCCAAGCTCGCCTTGTTCGGCGGCGCGCTGGCCGTGATCGGCTACGGAGGCTCATGGCTGGCCCTGCATCTGGTTCCTGGCGCGCAGGCCGCCGTGAACGCGGCCACGGACACCACGTCGGCGGCATCGGCCTGGTGGTCCGACGCTGTGGGGGAAGAGCCCGCCCCAGGCGTTTCTGCCTGGCTGCTGGTGGCTGCGCCGCACAGCCAGACGACGTGGTCGATCCTGGGCAACACCGGCGTTGCCCTCGTGGTCGTGGCCGTCTGCCTGATTGCGATGGACCGGTCGGCGCCCCTGCGAGGGCTTGCCGCGCCCGTCATCGCCGTCGGCTCCATGTCCTTGACCGCGTACGTCGGCCACATCGTCGCCATCAAGGCGCTGAGCGTCGGTGATCTGCCGGACTCGGCCCTGCTACCGGCCCTCCTCGGCTTCATCGCAGCCGCCATGCTGCTGGCCTTGGCCTGGCGCCAGCTCTTCCGCCGTGGGCCGCTGGAATCCCTCCTGCATGCCATCACCCTGCCGACCCGCCCAACCGCATGACCGGCGGCGGACGACCAGTCGTCGCCCAGGGCTGCCGCGGCGACATCCGGGCGCCGATGCCTTGCCGTGGCCGCCCTTCGTCTGCGCGCCTTTCGAGCAGCGCGGCTTCCACTCCGGCTTCGGACGTCGGGTGCGAGTTCGGCGGGTGGGACATCGCCCCGCAGGTCGCCGGCCTCGGCCAGCAGCGTGGATCAGTGGCCGTCTCCGGCGGCGACGTCGAGCCGCTTGGTGAAGCTCTTGCCTCCGTCCCGGGACTCGTAGACGCCGTTCTGGGTGGCAGCAAGGATGTGCTCAGCGTCGACCGCTGTGAGCGCCTGGGCCTGTCCGCCGGGCACCGTGCCCGTCTTCTGCCAGGTAGTGCCCCCGTCGGTGCTCCGGCTGAGGCGGCCTGAGTCATCGATTCCGTACAGCGCACCGGGCGACCACGAAAGGAAGGCCATCACCGGCTGCGTGCCCGTGGCGAAGGTTCTGCCGCCGTCGGTGCTCTTCGCGATCCCGTCGGCGGTGGTGGCCATTACGGTGTCCGCGTCCTCGGGGCTGACCGCGATGTCCAGTGCCTGGAGTTGGGCTCGGTCGTCCCAGGCGGCTCCGTCCTTGCTGGCGCGCAGCAGGGCGTTGGTGCTGTCGTAGCCGTAGATCGTGCCGTGGGCGTAGTCGAGGGCGTGAAAGTCCACCTCGCCGCCGAGCGAGCGGGTCTTCCAGGTCTTGCCGCCGTCGGTGCTCTCGATCAGCCCGCGGTTGGCGGGGCCGCCAGTCCCCGGGGCAGGGTGGCCGCTGGCCAGGAACGTGTTGGCATTGGCCACGGTGAAGCCCATGAAGTCGTCCTTGCTGGTACCGACCCGCACGGCCGTGCCGTCCTTGCCCGGGGTGAAGATCCCGTCGTGGGTGGCGACGTACAACTGCTGGTCGGCCGGGTCGATGCCGAGGCCGTGCACATGCCGGATCGGAGTGTGCGAGGTTTCCTCGGCGTCGTGGGACGTTCCGGGGGCGTCGGCGTGAGTGCCCGTGTCGGAGTCCGTGGAGCAGCCGGCCATCGCCAGCGTGATCACTGCGGCGGCTCCGATAAGGGATGTGCGTGTCTTGTTCATTGTTTCCTTGTCCTGCCGAGGGGATACAGATTGCCGTTCCGGGCCCTGGCGTGGAAGGCCCGGAAAAGTGCGGGGCGCGGAGTGCATGCCGCGCGGATGAGCGGGATCTGTCAGTGGCTGTGGCCATCGCCGTGGCCGGCTGTCTCTTCGGTTTCACCGCCGTCCTCCGGTGACCCACCCGGCGCCGGTGCACGCGTTGCGGCGGGCGTGGTCTGCGGCTCCGGTTTGCGCTGTTCCGGCTCCTCCGCACTGCCATGGCTGTGTCCCCCACCCTCCGCGGGCTCGCCCATGGAGGCCGCAACCTGCCGCAGGCCGAAGAAGGCGACTACCGCGGTGAGGAGAACCGTCAGCCCCACCAGGCTGAACAGGCGCCGCCACGGGGTGTCGGGATCCTTGATGCTGTAGGCGATGAACGACACGACCAGCCCCAGGGGGACCAGCACGGCTGCGCGGGCCGGGAAGTCGGCGAAGTGCTGCAGACCGCCGCTGAGCATGCCGATGCCGAAAGAGAGCGCAAGCGAAGCGCCGATCACGACAAGCACGCGCGCCAGACCTGGCCGGTCGCGGGTGAGGACGAACTCGTTGAGGACCGTGGCGGCCAGGAAGATCAGGGTCCCGTAGAGGGCGATCCGGGTGTAGCGGGCGGGGTCGAGCGGGTGGTGCACGATCGCCCCGCTGATCAGGCCGGCGCCGACGAAGTAGCCGACGTATCCCAGGTAGCGGGCCGGCAGGGACGTCTGCCGGGCACGGCGGGCCCGTGCTTTGCGCAGCGCCGCCCGCCCGCCCTCGGGGGCTGCGGTCGGCGGCGCGGGGATCGGCCTGTCGATGAGTTGGTGCGAGGACAAGGACATGGCTCCTTGGCGGTGGGCGGCATGGCAGTGCCATGGCATGACGAAGGCTGCGAAGCTCGCTGATGTGCACGGGTCCGGCTGCAGCAGGGCAGCGCGGCGCACGGAACATCCGACGCCAGGGATGGCCGAAGCGGCGCACCCCGGCAGCGGACGGCGCCGGTGGCTCTAGATCCGCTGGACGACTGAACCCGCTGAGCTGCGAGGCGGGGGAAGGGCGGACTCGCTCAGGATCGCCCCGGACTTCCCTTCCACGAACAGCCGACAGCTCGACGTGCCGTCGAGAGGCGTCAGGGCCGGTGCCGACAAGCCGGGGCCCTGCTGGGGCTGCCCGGACACGCACTCGCCGGCCGGGTGGGAATCGTGTTCCTCGTCGTGATGGCCGGGCGGTGTGTGCCGGTCGGGCTCTTCGGCCGCGTGGCCAGGCACGGAATGCGCTGCGGGCACGGCGGCGACGGAGGTCAGGTGACTTGCAGCTGTCTCGGCGCTTGCGCCATGCGTGTACAGGAAGCCGAACAGCAGGGCAGCCATCCACAGCATGCGCCAGGCCCCCGCCGACAAGCGGGCCCGGGGCTTGTTGCATGAGGACCAGGCCGTGACCATGCCGAGAGCCTAACGGTAGGCCGCGGCGGTCTCGCGCCCCCCTCCCGAGAAGGAACCGGCTCGCCTCTGGCCTGCTGGCTTCACCGCCCGCGCCGGGAGGGACGGCACTCAGCTCGCCCGCCCACGCTCGTGCTGGATCTGGGGCGGTGCCCGCGGTGCAGACCAAGGACAACCCGGACCGACCAGATCAACGCCACCACAGCCCGGGCCCCGGATGCGGGCTCGGGTTCCGCCATA
Organism: Streptomyces sp. NPDC059909; assembly: GCF_042730885.1. Classification (NCBI taxonomy): domain Bacteria; kingdom Bacillati; phylum Actinomycetota; class Actinomycetes; order Kitasatosporales; family Streptomycetaceae; genus Streptomyces; species Streptomyces sp. NPDC059909. Next base: position 3,988 of record NZ_JBHWKX010000095.1, on the reverse strand, counting down.
TCGGATTCGCGGGTCAGTAATCCGGTCGCCTGACGGCGACACCCTGCGTGCGTGAAAATCGGTGTGTGGTCGTCCGGCGGACGTCGTGCCGCCGCACCGGCCGGGCCAGGCAGACCTGACGCCTGGTCAGCCAGCTCAACCAACTCGGCTACCAAGCGACCCTCCAAGCAGAAGGAGCTGCCTGACCAGCGGCTACGGACGCGGGAGGGGGGATTTTCGAATCAGGCTGGGGAGGGACGCGGGGCGCGCAGGTGCGCCCGTTCCTTCAGCTCCTCCTCTTCGACCAACGTGAGCATCGGCTGACCCGGCGCGCACACCATGGTCACCACGAACTTGGTCGATGCGTCCGACAGGGCGTTGCCGTCCTGGTAGTGGATAACGTCACCGCCCGGCTCCCAGAACGTCCCACCGGCCTCGACCACACGCTCCGGCTCACCCTCGAGTTCGAACCGGAGCGCGCCCTCCATCACGTAGCCGAACGACGGGCCCGAGTGGCGATGCGGAGGGAGCCCAGGGTGACCGGGAGGCCAATCGACGAGGATCGTCATTCCCGAACCACCTTCGGGAAAGAAGGGCGGAGTGACCTCCTGCAGCAACTTGACTTCGGGCGGCAACGAGACCTCGTGCCCCTCGGCAGGGGACGCGTGCACTGGGTTCTGATCTGACATGGAGACACCTCCGTAAGCCTGCCTGGAATGGACCGACTTGCGTCGGCGACCAATTCCTGGACCGGTGTACCGACGGCTCGCTCGGTGGTGACCGTGCTCGTCAATTCCGGGCTCACACAAGTTGCTTTGCAACGGAGACAAGAGACAGCCAGCCGGCATCCTCACGCCGCGCGACTTCTGCCCCTGCAGAGATAGCACTCAGACCATGGTGGCTCCTTGTCGACCGGACCCGCAACGCCGAGCGGTGTCGATGCAGGTCCATCCCCATCCACCCCACTGCAGACCGCTGTACGGGCCGCAGGCCGAATCACGCACCGGTGGCGAAGTGGAATAGTGAATTACGGAGCCGGTTCGCCCGCACCGCGCACGCATGCGTGGCCACCCCTGCAGGGAGGGACATGCTCTCCGTGCTGTACGCAGCAGGCGCGCACACCGAGAACGGGGGCGGGTGGGAGCTGCCCACGACCGAAACGCTGGTCGCCGTGCTCCTGGTCGCTCTCGCCACGGTGGTGGGCGCCTGGCTGGCGCGGCGCGGATCCGGTCGTTCGGCCATGCTGTTCGCCGCCGCTTCCGGGATTTTGCTGATCATCGCCGTTCTCCATCTTCTGCCCGACGCGTGGGACGAGGCGCACGAGGCTGGTGTGCCGTTGTGGGCGGTGCCGGTCACCGCGCTCGCCTCGTGCGCGGTCATGGGCGCCGTGGTCCGCATCGGCTGCCCGTGCGACCCCGGCCGCGCCAGTGGAATCGGCGCGGCATCCGGGCTCGCCCTGCACCGGTTCCTGGAGGGGGCGACTCTGGCACTGACCGCCTCGTTCGCCGTGGTGGTGGCGCTGCTGGTGCACGCCGCGAGCGAGGGCCTGGCGCTGGCCGCCCTGCTGGGGGCGCAACCGCGCCGGCGGGTGGCCCCGTGGATCGGGCTGGCCTGCCTGAGCCCGGTAGCGGGCGCCTTCGTGACGAGTGCGCTGCCCATCCCGAACGGCCTCATGCCACTGCTGCTGGCATTCGTCGCCGGTGTGCTCGCGCAAGGCTCGTGGGTGGCCCTCAGGCTCGCCCATCAGCAAGGATCGGGCATGCGGCCGTCCTCACCGTCGTCCGGCTCTTGCGCACGCCGCGACCTGCCCGGCCGGAGCGTGTTCCGGCCGGGCCGCGTCGAGGTCAGTCAGCCGGACGAGCCGTGTAGTCACCGGCCTGCTCCACCGCCGCGACGAGCATGGCGGCGTCCACGACGGCGCCCTCCTCCAGGAGGATCGTGGTGCGCCCGGCCTTCACGTCGGTACGGGAGGAGCGGACCCCGGGGATGTCCTCCAGCTCGTCGTCGATGAGCAGGCCGCAGCTGGTGCAGTGCATGCCCTCGACGTGGAGCACCAGCTCCGGACCGGTGTCGGCTTCGGTGTTGTTCCTACGGCTGAAGAGCTTCACTACAGGGCCTTCTTGAAGTCGATGGTGCCGGTCTGCATGCCCATGGCGCAGGAGAAGCGGAGCGTGCCGGGCTTACGCATTCCGAGGTCGATGGTGGTGTCGCCGTCCCGTTTGACGATCTCCTGGACGCCGAGCTCGGGGATGGTGAACGCACGGGCGCAGCCGCCGGAGTCCTTGCCGTGCAGAACCAGCGTGGTCGGCACCCCGGCCTTCGCGGTGAACTGGGTGGGGACGTAGAAGTCCGTCACGGTCAGCGTGATCACCTGCTTGCCGGAGGCGTCGATACGCACCGGGGCCGGGACATCCGCCTCCGTCGTCCCGTCATTGCCGCCGGAACCGGCGCTGCCCGAGCTGCTTCCTTCGCCGCCCTCGACGATGAACGGCCCACTCGCCACAGGCTGCTTGTCGGGTGCGTTGGACGAGACCCAGCCGCCGGCCTGCAGCGCGGAGGCCATCGTCCAGACCGCGACAGTCAGCACGACCACCCCGGTGAGCGCGGCCAGCCGGCCGGACAGCACCTGGCTGCTGCGGCGGAAGAGGTAGCCGAGCACGGCGAACAGCGGCGCCGTACCGATCACGAAACCGGCCATCACCGCGGCCCCCGCCCACGGGGACCCGGAGGTGATGGCCAGCAGCTCCATCGACAGGGTGACCCCGCACGGCACCAGCACGGTGGCGAAACCGATCACGGCCGGGGTGGCGGCCGAGTCGGTCCTGGTACTGCGCCGCATCAACCGTCCGAACGATGCCGGAGGACGCGGCACCAGCCGCCCCACCCACCTGACGTCGAACAGGTCCAGCGCGAACAGCACCATCAGCACCCCGGCGGCCAGCAGCAGCACCGCCTGCAGGCGAGGGCTGGGCTGCAGCGCATCACCAAAGACGCCCAGCAGTGCGCCGAGCAGGGCATGCGAGAGCAGCTTCCCGGCCAGGAACGCCCCGACCGGCGCCAGCGGCGTGGCAGCTCGTGCCACCGGAGGCGTGGAGACGGGGCGGGACTGACGGGGCTGCTTCGCGGAGGCCGGTTTCGTGGAGGACGGGGCGGGGGTACGGCGGCGGGTCACCGCCCCGGCCAGCAGGCCCCCCTGAACGGCTGCGCACGAGGCACCACCGGCCAGCAGACCGGTACCGGCACCGGTGATCAGCAAAGCAACGGACGACGGCATGCGTCGGAACTCCTGTTCTGCGACGACGGCACGCACACAGGAATGCGGCTACGGGCGTGCCGAGGCGGACGTGAGGAACGCGGCGTCCCGCAAGGCGGCCTGAAGGGCAGCCTCACGGGCAGCGAGCCGTCACGTCCGCGACACGCACAACCGGTGCAGATCAGGAGGAGCCACCGCCGGAGGCGGGGCATTGGGCCGCGCAGCCAGCTGAGCAGGGGAACATGCCATCGCGCGCGGCATGACCGCGGGCGCCTGGCCCGACGAGCCGTCCTGGACGAGCGTCGCCTCCGGCGCCGCACACTGCTTCTCAGCCGCCGGGCAGCGCGGACTGTGATCCACCGACGACATCGCAGCGACATCGGCACGCTCTGTGTGGCCGCTGGAAGCAGCGTGCGACGCCATCTCCACCGGCGCCGCCATCCCCATCGGCATACCCACGGGCGTGGTCATCGCCATCGCGGGACGCGCAAGCCCCGACAGGCACAAGAACATCGCGCACACCAACAGCGCCCCGGACCATGTCCGAAGTGGCAGCAGTACGCGTCGCGACATGCGCGACATGCTAGTGTCCTGAGTCTTTGATTCGGTTCAGATATCCGGTGAGGCGTTCGAAGATCTCGTCAGCGGTCTTCGTCCAGAGGAAGGGCCTGGGGTTGTCGTTCCAGTCGGCGATCCAGGCCCGGATGTCTTTCTCCAGGGCTTGGACGTTCCTGTGGACGCCACGCCGTATCTGCT
>NZ_JBHWKX010000094.1:0-21067 GCF_042730885.1 Streptomyces sp. NPDC059909 | reverse complement strand
TGCACACCATGTACAGACAGCTCTCCCGATGGGCTGAGACCGGACTCATCCACAAGATCGGCCCCGGCCTCTACGCCGCCACAACATGGACGTCAACTCCCCTTGCGTGACCTGCGAAAACGCTAACTACCCGGCCTTGGGGGAGGTCCCATGTGCCAGCCGTTCCCGTCCCGGCTGATTGTGGCGTTACGGATCAAACCCCCTAGGGAACGGGAGAGCCGGAAGCTGACCCAGCCGAGCTTCGGCAGCCGCACCTGCGCCCAGTGGCGGCTGGTCTTGCGTACCTCCACCGCCTGACCCGGCAGCGGCACCGACAGCTTCCGCCCGCGTCTTTTGAACACCGGAAAGCCAGCCGGATGCTCGGGGTTGAAGAAGTTGTCGTACGCCCGGTCCAGATGGCGCAGGATCTGCTGACCCGCCTGCGCGGGAAGCTCCGCCAGCCACGCAAGATCCGCCTCACCTCGTGCCGCGGTCAGGTACCGGCACTGCTCGACGGCCCGCAAGGTACGGCCACGCTGGTCGTACACATACGTGCGCTGCTCGAGCGCGATGTTCCACAGGGCACGTGCGGTATGGCCCCACCCGGTGAGGACCAGCTCCTACTTCCGGGTGGGGTACAGCCGGTACCGGCGCCCCATGTCGGCTTTCACACCCCGCAACCTAGCCCGGTTCATGACAGGACCAGCCAGGATTCGCACAAATGATCGCTATTCATTTGTTCTGTACTCTCATAGGGGCTTTGTGACTAAATGCTGGCAGTACGTGCTCACGAATACTCTTCTCACCTGCCGCGGCAGTGCTGCCCCTCGCCACGTCTTCGTGAGCCGCGGCTGGAGCGAGGACGAATGGACCGCCGGCCGCGACCGGCTCGTCGCCCGCGGACTGCTGGACGCCGACGGCACGGCCACCGACGCGGGCCGCGCCCTGCGCGCCGAGGTCGAGCGCCGCACCGGCGAACTGGCCGCCGCCCCCTGGCAGTCCCTCGGCGCCGAGGACACCGGCCGGCTCGCCGCACTCCTCGGCCCCCTCTGGCTGGAGGTCCTCGGCTCAGGACTGCTGCCCAGCGCGACCACTTTGGGCATCGGGAAGGTGTGACGTCCCCCAGGCCCTACGATCCTTGCGTGCCCGACTCGATACGTACGCCGCGCGCCATCCTGACGGCCGTCGCCCTGGCCTCCGTCCTCCTCACAGGCTGCACACCGGACGACGCCGGCGGCTCCCCGGATTCCGGCAACGCCCCGGGCGCGTCCGCCGGTCGCGCGGTCAGCCCGCTCGGCAACCCGGACGGTACGAAGCCCGGTCTCGCGCCGGTCACGTCCGAGGCGGACAGGGCAGCGGCCAGGAAGCTGATCGAGACAGTGGTGACGAAGGGCCGCGGTCCGAAGACGGGGTACTCGCGACGGGAGTTCGGGTACGCGTGGATGGACACGGCCGACGGCGTCCCCCTCGCACGCAACGGCTGCGACACCCGGAACGATCTGCTGGCCCGCGACGGCCGCGGCCTGCGGTACCGCTCCGGCTCCGACTGCGTCGTCGTCGAGTTGACCCTGGACGATCCGTACACGGGCCGGACCATCGAGTGGCGGAAGCAGAAGGCCGCCGCCGTACAGATCGACCATGTGGTGCCGCTGTCGTACGCCTGGCAGATGGGCGCCGCCCGCTGGGCCGACGCCACGAGGGAGCGGATCGCCAACGACCCGCTCAACCTGCTGCCGGTGGACGGGCCGTCCAACAGCGCCAAGAGCGACTCGGGTCCCGCGTCCTGGCTGCCGCCGGACAAGCGGATCCGGTGCTCCTACGCGGTCCGCTTCGCGCAGGTGGCGGTGAAGTACGAGGTGCCGGTGACCGACGCGGACAAGCGGATGATGCTGCGGCAGTGCGGCGGCTGAGGCGGTGCGGCGGCTGAGGCCGCCCGGCACCGGGCGTCGCCCGGAAATGCGTTGTGCCGGTGGCGACGACCCCCGGCAGAATCGCCGTCATGTCACGCACCGTCGAACGTCTGCTCGCCGCCCTCGAGCCGCTTCCGCACGCCCGCCGCCTGGAGCACCTCGCCCGCAGCGCCCAGGCCCTCGCCCTCAGCGGCGAGTTGCCGTCCGTGCTGGTGGAGCTGGACGGCCTCGGGGCGTACGAGCGCCGGCTGGCGGCCCTGGCCGCACTGGTCGGGCGGCAGACGGACTTCCTGGCAGGGCGCCTGGGCGACCGGGACCACGTGGTGAGCGGGTACGCGCTGCGGGCCACCCGCACACTGCCGATTCCGGACGCGGCGATCGAGGCGGCGTACACCGACGCCTCCTCGGTGACGCGGTGCAGGCTCGCCCGTGCCGTGACGGCCGGCCGGCGCACCGCGCTCGCCGAGCGCCTGGTGGTGCGTCTGCGCGAGGAGTGGGGCGACGCTGAGGCGGCCAGGCTGCTGACGGCGTGTTCGGCGGAGTTCGTGGCGAGACTGCTGCCCGAGCTCGCGCACGCCGTCGAGTCCTGGACGCGGCTCGCCCGTCTTCACCCCGACCCGGTCCTCGACCATGCCGAACGGGACCTCGCCGGTCAGCCACGGCACCTGCGTGAGGCCTGGTGGCAGCAGCATGCGCAGGCGGTCGCGGCCGTCACCCCGGTCCGGCCGGAACGCGTGCTCACGCTGCTGGAGCGCCACGGCCCCGGCACGCTGCCGTGGCCGTTGCGGGACCGGCTGGGCGCCCTCGTCGCCGCCGATGCCGAGCGCACCGTCCGCTGGCTGATGTCCCCCGACCGGGAGGAGCAGCGTCACGAGCCGGTGCCCTCACCGTCCGTGCTGCGGCGGCTCGTCCGGGCCGATCCGCCGTCCCTGCCTGTGCTCGGCCGGCACTGGTTCCGGCGCACAGGCCACTTCGCCGCCCTGCTCAAGGCGATGCCGCCGAGCCGCCGGAACGCCTTCTTCGACGCGGCGACGGCCGGCATCGAGCTCGAGACCCATCTGCCCGACCTGGATCTGCTGCCGCGCGAACGCCGATGGGCCGAGGTCCGCCGGTGGGTATCGCGGAGCCGCACGGAGGAATGGTTCTGGGGCGACGTCCTGGACGTGCTCGCGCACGGCCCGGTCGCGGAGGCGCGGCCCGAGCTGCTCGCCGCGCTCCGGCGGCCCGACGCCGGCGACCGGGCGCTGGTCTGGCCGCTGCTGGTCGCCAATGCGGGACGCTCCGGCGGACGGGCCGCGGTGCAGGAACTGCTCGTCCTGATGCAGCGGCTGCGCAACGAGCAGGATCCGGTCCGTGCCGGGGCCCTCGAAGCCCTCGCGGACGTGCGCCCGGATCTGTTCACCGCCGAGAGCGCCGGCCTGCTCGACCGGATCGTGGTGGACGCCCTGGAGGCCCGCGACAGCTCGTACCGCACCAGGGACGCCGTGCGCCGCCTCGCCGTCGCGCTGCTGCGCGAGCACGCGGTGGAGGGTGAACCCGCGCTCCTGGAGTGGGCGTTGCGTGCGCTGGAGCGGATCGTGGTGCACACGGGCGTGGCCGATCTCGGGCCGCTCCACCGCACCCTGCGGCGCGGCCAGGAGCACCAGGTCTTCGAGGCCCTGCGCCCCTGGCTGGAGGCGGCCGGGCACAAGGCCGACCATCGTCTGCTCTTCGCACTCACCGCAGCGCTGGGCACGCGGGCCCACCGCATGCCCGCACTCCAGGAGATGCTGGAGGAGGCCCTGGTGTCCGGCGACGACGCCGCGTTCGCGACGGCGGCGCGGCTGTGGCTGGACGCCCCGTCGACCCGGGGCGAGCGGGTGGCCCGGATCCTCGCCCTCGAACCGTCGGCGGCCGTTCTGCCACCCGTCCAGCACGTCCTGACGGCCGGCCGTACCGATCTGCTGGACATCCTGCTCGGCGAGACCCCGCCGTACGGGCGCTTCCTGAAGCGCGGCACCCGCAGGCCGCTGCCCGCGTTCACGAACGCCGACCGGTGGCTTCCCCGCCAGCAGGCGGCAGCGGGCGGTCTGGCAGCCGCGGCGGCCGCGGACGAGTCCCGGCCCTTCTACGACCGGGCCGCCGCCATCAGGTCGGCCGCTCCGCTGCCGGTGCACGGGCGGGCGCTGGCGCTGCGGTACGCCGACTCGCCGGACGTGGTGCTCGCCGAAGCCGCGCTTGCCGCGCTGGCATGGACGGAGCGCCCGGAGGACGCCCTGCCCACGCTGCTCGCCCACGCCGGGGGCGACCGCGCCCGGGTCGCCGTGTACGCGGCGACCCGGGCTGCACGCTTCGCCACGCCGACCGAACTGGTCGGGCAGCTGGGCGAGTTGCTGATCACGACGCGGGGCGTGAAGGTGACGAGCCGCAAGGAGGCGGTCCGGCTCGCGGCCCGGCATCTGCCACCGCGCCGGGCCGCCGCGCTGCTGGCGGCCGCGTACCGCGCGCCGGGCGGGCACCCGGATGTGCAGGCCGCCGTCGTCGCCTTCTCCACCGAGCTGCTCTCCGAGGAGGAGGTGTGGGCGGTGCTCACCGAGGCCCCGCACGGGGACCCGCAGGTGCTTCAGGCGCTTGTACGGGCCGAACCCTGGGCCCTCCCGGCAGCACACCGGCCCAGGTACGCGCGGCTGGTGGGCGAGGTGTGCCGGGCCACGGACACGGAGGTGGCGGAGGCCGGGCTGCGGGCACTGCCCCGCTGGGCGGGGTACGCGCCCGAGTCGGCGGGCGCGCTGCCCCGTATCGTCACCGACCTCGGCAGGCGGGCCGGCTGGCGGGCCGCCGCCCAGGCGGTCGGCGAACTGGCCGCCTCGGGGCTGCCGCACCCCCTGGGCGGTGCGGCCCCCGGAAGCCTGTTCCACGAAACGCTGGCCGGACTGCTCGCGGCCGTAGGGGCGGGGGAGTACGAGGCGCTCGCGGACCGCGATCTTCCGGCCCGGCAGCGGGTGGCGGCGTTGCTGGGGGCGCTGCCCCCACGGCCCGGGGACGAGTCCCGGCCGGTTCTGGAGGCCGCCGCCGCGCAGCTGGCGGACGAGCCCTCCCTCGCCGCCGGCCGTATCGATCTGCTCCGCCGGCTCGTGGAGCTGGATGCCGAACTGCCGGATCTCACCGAGCGGTTGCGAGCGCTCGCGGAGGCTGCACGCGAGCGGCCCGTGCTGGCGGCCGCGACGGCGTCCCGGCTGCCGTGGAACGCGGGCGGGCGGGCACCGCGGGACCCGGCGACCCTGCTGGCCGCCGCCGAAGAGCTCGCGGCGGCGGGAGAGCCGGCCGCGGGGCTGCTCGCCGCCGGACTGGTGGAGACCCTCGGCTGCCGGCTCGGCTGGCCCGATCAGTGGCGGGCCGCACTGCGCTCGCTGCGGCGGCACCCGGCCGCCGACGTACGGGACATGGCGCTGGCGGTGACCGTCCAGCGCGAATGAGGAGAGAGAGGGTGCCGCTCGACCTGTTGCCGGTGGACGGACCGGGCAACAGTGCCAGGAGCGACTCGGAACCCGCCGCTCACGGCGGAAACCCTGGGGGGGGTGTCCGGTGATCAGGCCGCGGACCGCAGGTCCTGGCGCACGGTCATCGCGTTGAGGCGGATCGTGTACGGCGCGGTGTCCCCGACGTTCAGGGAGCGGACCTTGCTCCTCTCCAGCGCGAAGGTCACATCGATACAGAAGGCCATGGCGTAGAGGAAACCCTCGGTCTCCTCGTCCTGCAGGGCGAACAGCAGGTTGTAGAAGTAGCTCGTGCTGCCGTCCCCGCCGTCCTGGCGGAAGGCGAAGTGCGGTGCGTCATCCTGCTCGTCCAGGCCGGTGAAGGCGCGGGTGAGCGCGTGCTCGACCTTGTCCCAGAAGGCCGGATTGGTGAACGGCCGTGAGAGCGCCTGGCGTACGGACTCCTTGAGCGACAGGACCATGACGGAGACCGGTGTCGTCTCCTGGAGGCCGAACGCAGGGACGATCTTGACGAGGGAGGTGGCGGGGAGGGTGCTCGCCGCCTTGCGTACGTTCCCGAAGTCGAAGGCCCCTGCGGCAGGATCGATTGCCTGATGGAACGTTTCCTCGATCGCCAGCACCTGATCCGCGCAGGACGGTTCCACTTCGGCGATCCTCCTGAATCTGCTCTTCCCCGTGATGGGCTGGTCGGGCATGCGTGCTCCTCGATGTGTCGGCAGTGATCACTCAGGTCGGAGCCAGTATGGCCAGGACCGAAAAGCGTTTGGGGGACCGGGAGTCCGTCGCTAACCTGCCCCGATGGACACGGACCGCACCCCGGAACTGACGATCACCACCCTTGCCGAGCGCCCCGAACTGCGGGACCCCATGTGGCGGATGCTCGACACCTGGCCGGAGTTCATCCTGAACGACCCCGTGGGCTGGGCGAACATGGGCCGTATCGTCGCCGAGCTGCCCGAGTACGTCCTGGTCGCGACCGACCCCGAAGGCGCCGTCGTGGCCCGCGGATTCAGCGTGCCGCTCGCGCTGGACGCGGACGGGCGTCGGGAGCTGCCCGGCACCGGCTGGGACCAGGCGCTGCTGTGGGCCTTCTCCGACCTGCGGCACGGCCGGACCCCGGACACCGTGAGCGCGATCGAGATCACCGTGACGACGGGCATGCTGGGCCGAGGGATCTCGGCCGTGATGGTCGCCGCGATGCGGGACAACGCCCGTGCGCGTGGCTTCAAGGAGCTCGTCGCACCGGTCAGGCCGAGCGCCAAGCACCTCGAACCGGAGGTGGCGATGGCCGAGTACGCGTTCCGTACCCGCGCGGCGGACGGTCTCCCGCACGACCCGTGGCTGCGCGTACACGTCCGTGCCGGCGGAGTGATCGAGGCGGTCGCCCAGGCCTCCATGACGGTTTCCGGCTCCCTGGACCAGTGGCGGACCTGGACCGGCCTGCCCTTCGACACGGACGGGCCGGTGATCGTGCCCGGTGCCCTGATCCCGGTCCACTGTTTTCCCGATCACGGGTACGCCGTGTACGTCGAGCCGAATGTGTGGGTGCGACACCGGCTCTGATCCGCTTGATAACGAGTCGGCCCCCGAGGCTGACGGCGTCGGGCGCGGGAGGTACCGTACGGCGGCCTGTCCGTATCCGTACACACATCCGAGGTAATCGATCGTGAAGCCCGAAGTCGCCGCTGCCGGTGCGGCTCACCCCCTGAGAGGAGCCGTGCCCGGGGTGCCCGCCATGGCGGCGCCGGCGGCCGTGCCTCTGCCGAGCCTCGGGCTGCTCGGTGCGGTGCCTTCGCCGGCGCTCGCCTGGCGCCGGGGCACGCGTGCCGACTGGCTGAGCCCTGCCCCGGCCGACTCCGCGCCGGCACCGGAGGGTGGGACCCGATGAAGACCCGACGTACCTGGCGCCGTAACGCCAACCCGTCCGCCGCCGGGAAGGGGGCGGGGCCCGGACGGCTGCTGGCGGCCGTCGCCGGATCGCTGCGCGGCCGCACCGGCTGGGCCGTCGGAAGCGCCGCAGTGGTGGTCCTCGGCCTGCTGGGTGTCTGGCTGTTCGTCGGCGGGCAGACCCCTGGGCCACCCGATCCCCGTGCCCGCCAGTACAAGGACTTCGACGCCTGTCTGCTGACGGGGGAGAAGGGCATCGCGGCCGGAACCCCCGCCGCTCCGGTGTGGAAGGGGATGCAGGACGCCTCCCTGGAGACCCGGGCCCGGGTCAACTACGTACCGGTCATGGGCGAACAGTCGGCCCAGAACGCACGCCCGTTCCTCAACAGCCTGATCCAGCGCCAGTGCGACGTCGTGCTGACTGTCGGTGCGCCTCAGGCGGAGGTCGCGCAGGCCGGTGCCGGAGAACATCCCAAGGTCCGGTTCGTCGTGGTCGAAGACGAATCGGGGACGGGGGCGAAGAGGGACGGGAAGGCGGAGAACGTCACCTTCGTGAAGTCCGGTGCCGGGCTCAGTGATTCGGTGGCGGAGGCCATCAGGGAGGCCGTCGAAGCGACGGATGCATGACCGTCGGATGTCGAGTACCGGCGTCAGGTAAAGATCTTCTAAAACGGTTGTTCCCAAGTGGAACTCTTGTCCGCATGTAAGGCAGGCTCACGAAGCTTTTGTAGGCTTCGTATAAGTAAAGGCTCGCCCATGCGCGTTCGCTGGGTCCGTAGCCCTCGCCTCTTCCCGCCGGGTCCTGCCGGCAGACGCAGAGCGAGGGCTACGGCTCTATCTGTCCTTGTTTCCTTCTCGTTCATGCTCACGACCGAGACGGCGGCCGCCACCGGCGCCACGCTGCCGGCGTTGAGCATGCCCGAGCTGTCTCTCTCCGGCCTCTGGGAGTGGGCCAACAAGTCCCCGCTGGACACACCCGACCAGCAAGGCGGCACCGCGCGGGGCAAGAGCCACCACGCCTCCGCCGATGCCACCAGCGCCGACGGCGGCGTCGGCCGCAAGCCCGGCAAGGGCAAGGGGGAACTCGACCCGTACGAGCGCCCCGTCGACGACGCGGGCAAGGCCACGACGGGCAAGGCCCGTGGCACGGCGAAGAGCTTCGACGCCAGGACCAGCAAGCGCGACGCCAAGAAGTCCACGGCGACTTCGGACTATTACGTCAACGCTGACGGTTCCACCACGATCCGTCACTACACCGGACGCACCAACTTCAAGGGTGACGACGGCACCTGGAAGCCGATCGACACCGAGCTCGTCGAGGACACTGACGGCCGGCTCCAGCAGCGCGCCAACTCACTCGACATCGAGTTCGCCCCCGAGGCCACCGACCAGCAGCTCGCCTCCGTCGACTTCGGCAAGGGACGCAGCCTCGCCTACGCGCTGCGCGGCGCAGCGAAGGCCGAGCCCTCCGTGGCGGCCGACGGCACCGTGACCTACGCCGGCGTGCTGCCCGACACGGACGTCGAGCTCGTCCCGCTCGCCCAGGGCTTCAAGGAGAATTTCGTCCTGCACTCCAGGGACGCGGCCAACTCCTGGACCTTCCCCCTGGACGTGAAGGGCCTCACCCCGCGCATCGCGGACGGCGGCGAGGTCGAGTTCACCGACGCCGACGGCAAGGTGACCGCCACCATCCCGCACGCGTACATGGAGGACTCCAAGGTCGACCGGCGCTCCGCCGACGCCACGCGGTCCCAGGCCGTCAGCTACGCGCTGACCACCGTGGACGGCAAGCCCGCGCTGAAGCTCACCGCCGACCGGGACTGGCTGGACGACCCCGAGCGGGTCTACCCGGTCACGGTCGACCCGACCGTCACCGCGAGCAACTCGACGTACACCCAGAACACGATCTCCGGCGACCACTCGGCCGAGAACCTGATCAAGATCGGTTCGTACGACTCGGGCACCAACAAGGCGAACTCCTTCCTGCAGTTCTCCTCGCTGGGCACCACGCTCGCCGGCCAGAAGGTCTCCGCGGCGACCCTCAACCTCTGGGCGATCTGGTCCGCGACCTGTGACCCCCAGTCGTTCACGGTCCACCCGGTCACCCAGTCCTGGACCCCCTCCGGCGTCACCGCCTACCCGGGTCCGACGTACGGAGCGTCCATCGGCTCGGCCACGCCCGCGCCCGGCGCGTCCTGCACCAACACCGACGGTGGTACCGACGTCGGCGTGAAGATGCCGGTCAGCCTCGGCACGAGCTGGTTCACCCAGGTCGCCACCGGCGGCGCCAACTACGGTCTGGCGGTCACCGCGCCGACCTCGGACGGGCTGCACTGGAAGAAGTTCCACTCGGACAACTCCACGACCGCCGGCTGGCGCCCCTCGCTGGACCTGACCTACACGGCCAACACCAAGCCGCAGGTCAACGCCCAGTACCCGCCGGAGAACTTCCAGGCCAACACCCTCCAGCCCGAGCTGCTCGTCTACGCGAGCGACGCCGACAAGTGGCCGCAGACGGCGCTGACGTACACCTACGAGGTCTACGACGCCGACTCCGGCAGCACCACGCCCGTCGTCACCTCCGGTGCCCTCACCAAGGGCAACTGGAAGATACCCGCGGGCAAGCTCAAGTGGAGCAAGAACTACCTGTGGTACGTGGGCGTCAGCGACGGCTACGAGGAAGTCACGTACTCCAGCCGCTTCGCCACCGCCGTGCCGCAGCCGCCGGTCACCTCGGGCCTGGCCATGAACACCGACGGCCACGAGTTCGACCCCAGTGACGGCAACTACACCACCGAGGACACCGACGCCGACGTGGAGGTGGTCGGCCCGTCCCTGGAGATCGACCGCTCGTACAACAGCCTCGACCCGCGCGTCGACAACGCCTTCGGAGCCGGCTGGTCCACGGTCGCCGACATGAAGGCGGCCGAGGTCAAGGACGGTGCGGGCGCGGTCATCAGCGTGGTGATCACCTACCCGGGCGGTGAGCAGGTCGCCTTCGGCCGCAACAGCGACGGCACCTTCGTGCCCCCGCTGGGCCGGTACGCCCGGCTGGCCGCGGTGACGTCTCCGGCAGTCGGCTACACGTTGACGGACAAGGACTTCACGGAGTACGCCTTCACCCAGGCCACCGCGAAGGCCGGCACATACGCGATCAAGTCCATCAAGGACTACGCCGGCCGCACGGAGACGTTCGCGTACGACGCGAACAAGCGGCTGACGAAGATCACCAACGACACGTCGAAGCGGTCCCTGACCCTCGCCTGGTCGACCCCGGCCGGCGCCACCGCCGCGCACGTCGAGACGGTCGCCACCGACCCGTCGACCGCGGGCGACTTCGGCACGGCCCAGACCTGGCAGTACACCTACGGCGGCGACCAGCTCACCAAGGTCTGCCCGCCCGCCGACTGGACCAAGTGCACCAGCTACACCTACGCCACCGGCAACCACTACCGGACCACCGTCCTGGACGCGGACCCGTTCGCGTACTGGCGGCTCGGTGAGGCGGCCGGCCAGACGGTCGCCAAGGACACGGTCGACACCAACCAGGGCAAGTACAATGGTCTGTACCGCAATGTGACCCTGGGTAGCTCGTCCGTCCTCGCCGGCTCCACCCAGAAGACGGCGACCTTCAACGGCACCACCTCGTACGTCGAGATGCCGAGCGCCCCCGGCGCCACGCCGTCGTACATGTCGGTGTCGCTGTGGTTCAAGACGACCACGGCCGGAGGCGTCCTCTTCTACTACGGCGACAAGCCGCTGAGTGACCCCAACCCGGTCGCCAACACGACGAAGAACACCCCCGCGGTGTACGTCGGCACGGACGGGAAGCTGCGCGGCTGCCTCGCGATGTCGCCCGGCTGCATGACCACGATCACGTCCACCGCCTCCGTCACCGACGGCCAGTGGCACAACGCGGTCCTGACGGGTGTGGCCAACAGCCAGACCCTGTACCTCGACGGCGTCTCCCAGGGGTCCCTCGCGGGCACCATCAACGACTGGGAGCAGCCCTACATCACGCTCGGCGCCGGTGTGAACACCGACGGCTGGCCGGCTATGAACCCGAACGACCAGCTCGGGCACTACACGGGCCAGATGGCCGAGGTCGCCGTCTACTCCGAGCCGCTCGACCCCTCGGTGATCACCGCGCAGTACCAGGCCGCCAAGCGGTCCGCGGGCCTGCTCAACAAGATCACCACACCGGGCCTGAAGACCCAGGCGTCGATCGTCTACGGCACCACCGACGACCTGGTCCTGCAGGCCACGGACGGCGACGGTGGCACCTGGAAGCTCAACCCGCCGACCGTCACCGGCTCCTCGCAGGTCTACCGCTCGGCCGTCATGGGCTCGGCCCCGGCCGGCTACTGGCGTCTCGACGACACCCTCGGCGCGCCGCAGGCGGCCAACGAGCTGCACACCGGCTTCGGTACGTACAACACCGTCACGCAGGGTGTGGCGGGTCCGTTCGGCACCGGCGACGTCACGGCCGCGCAGTTCAACGGCACGTCGTCGTACGCGGAGATCCCGTTCACCCCGTCGCACGGGTCGGGAGAGCGCGCCGTCGAGCTGTGGTTCAAGACCTCCTCGCCGGGCGTGATCCTCTCCGACCAGTCGCAGCCGCCGACCGGCCCGACCCCGACCGGCAGCTGGAACCCGTTGCTGTACGTCGGCGCAGACGGAAAGCTGCACGGTCACTGGTGGAGCGTCTCGGGCTCCGGTAGCACCGCCTTCGGATCCACGGCCGCCGTCAACGACAACCGCTGGCACCACGCCGTCCTGTCGGCCACCGGCACCACCCAGACCCTGTACGTCGACGGCGTCAAGCAGGCCGACTACAGCGGTGCCGCCAAGGACCAGTCCAACACCCGCACCTTCGTCGGCGCGGGCTTCGGCAAGTCCTGGTACAGCTCCCCCGGTGACGTGAGCTTCTTCAACGGCTCCATCGCCGAGGTCGCGACCTACGGCCACCCGCTGACCGGGGACGAGGTCGAGGCCCACTGGTCGGCGTACAAGGCGTCCTCCGGTGTCGCCCCGGTGCGCACGGTCACGCTGACCGACCCGACCGACAAGACGCTGACGTACGTGTACGACGCGGAGATGGGCAACCGTCTGCTGGCCGCGATCGACACCAACGGCAAGCGGACGACGTACGGCTACGACACGGCGGGCTTCCTGCACACCGTGACCGACGCCAACGGCAACCGCAGCATCACCGGTCACGACATCCGCGGCAACACGGTTTCCCAGACCGACTGCCAGGACACCGCGGCCAACAAGTGCGCCACCGAGTACTACACGTACTACCCGGACTCGACCACGGCGTTCCCGCCGATGGACCTGCGCAACGACCTGCTCCTCACCGAGCGGGACGCGCGTTCTACGGGCCCGACGGACAACACGTACCTGACCAGCTACAGCTACGACACCGGAGGCAACCTCCTCTCGGTGACCACCCCGCCGGTGGCCGGTCATCCGAACGGCCGCACCGCCACCACCACGTACACCACCACCGCCACCCCGGCGTCGGGAGGCGGCACCACGCCGGCCGGTCTGGTGGACACGGTGACGACGCCGGGCGGCAAGAAGACGAAGTACGTGTACTTCGCCAACGGTGACCTCGCCGAGATCACCGACGCCAACGGCGCCAAGGTGAACCACACGTACGACAACCTCGGCCGGAAGATCACCGAGACCGAGATATCGGACGCCCAGCCCAGCGGGCTGACCACCACCTTCACCTACGACAAGAACGACCAGGTCGCCACCGAGACCAGCCCCGCGGTCACCAACCGCGTGACAGGCGCGGTGCACCAGGCGAAGACGACCACCGTCTTCGACGCGGACGGCAACGTCACCTCGCAGACCGTCGCCGACCTGACCGGCGGTGACGCCTCGCGCGTGACGTCGATGACGTACGACGCGTACAACCGCGTTACGACGCGCACGGACCCGGGCGGCGACACCACGTCGTTCGAGTACGACGTCTACGGCAACAAGGTGAAGGAGACCGACCCGGCAGGGACGGTCAACACCTACACCTTCGACGCCGAGGGCCGGGCGCTCACGACGAACATGCTCAACTACACCGGCGACCCGCACAACCCGTCCGCGCCGACGACTCTGGTCCAGGAGTCGCGGGCGTACGACCCGGCGGGCCGGCTCGCGTCGATCACCGACGCGATGGGCTGGGTGACGGCGTACACGTACACCGACGACGGTCTGAACGCCTCCGTCGTGCGCAAGGATCCGGCGAACGGCAAGCAGTTCACCGAGCAGTCCAACGAGTACGACATGGCCGGAAACCTGATCAAGCAGGTGACCAACGACGGCCAGACCGTGAGCACCTTCGCGGTGGACGCGGCCGACCGCACCACGTCGTCGGTGCTCGACCCGACCGGGGTCAACCGTTCCACGAAGATCTCCTACGACCCGGACGACAATGTCGTCTCGGAGACGGAGACCGACCCGGCGACCGGTGACGTCAGCACCTCGGACAACACGTACGACCACCTCGGCAACGTCACGGGCACCACGGTGCACGACGGCACCACCGCTCCGGTGGCCCGCTACAAGCTCGACGAGACCACCGGCTGGTCGGTGGCCGACTCGTCCGGCGCGAACAACACCGGTACGCACGGCACCGGTATGCACTGGAACACCGACCACGGCGGCAGCGCGGTCTTCGACGGCGACGCCAACTCGTGGGCGCAGACGACCGGCCCGGTCGTCAACACCAGTGGCAGCTTCACCGTCTCGGCGTGGGTCAAGCTGACCGACACCACGGCCAACCGCACCTTCCTCGCGCAGGACGGTGAGGTCGCGAGCGGCTTCCAGCTGTACTACTCGACGGCGTACGGCTGGACGTTCAACCGCCACGCCTCGGACGTCAACAACCCGACGATCGTCCGGGCGAACTCCGGTACGGGCGCGGTCACTGCGGGCACGTGGACGCATCTGACCGGTGTCTACGACAAGGACGCCGGACAGGTGAAGCTGTACGTCAACGGCGCCGCGTCCGGCACGCCGGCCGCGTTCACCAGCCCGTGGGAGGCGACCGGACCGCTCCAGATCGGCCGCAGGCTCGCCAATGGCACCTACGCCGAGAACCACAAGGGCGGCATCGACGACGTCCAGGTCTACGGCGAGGCGCTCACGGCGTCGCAGGTCTCGTCGCTGTACGGCGGCACCCTGCCGGCGGCGGGCAGCTCGGTCCGGTCCACCACGTGGAAGCTGGACCAGCGCGGTCTGCCGGTGTCGATGACCGACGCCAACGGCAGCACGACGGACTACGGCTACGACGAGGCTGCCCAGCAGACCATCGTCACCGAGCCCACCGTCAACGCGGAGCAGAACGGCGGGACCCCGGTCTCCGTCCGTCCTGTCTCGATGACCGGCTACAACACGTTCGGTGAGGCCACCGAGGTGTCCGACCCGCTCGGCAACGTCTCGGTCACGGCCTACGACGCCGAGGGCCAGGAGTCCTCGTCGACGATGCCGAACTACACCCCGCCGGGCGGCACCCCGATCACGGCCACGGCCTGGAACGAGTACAACAAGCTCGGCCAGGTCACGGCGGAGGTCGACCCGCTGGGCAACCGCACCACCTACACGTACACGCAGCTCGGCGATCTGGCCTCGGTCACGGATCCGGGTGGCGGTACGACGCAGTACACCTACGACACCAACGGCGACCAGCTGTCGGCGACGCGGCCCAACGGGGCGCGTCAGGAGAGCACCTGGGACTACCTGGGCAACGAGCTCACCAGCACGGACATCGTGCGGCAGCCGACGCAGCGGGCGTTCACGGCGATCAACGAGTACAACGCTCCGGGCGGCGAGCTGTCCCGGACCGTGAGCCCGACGGGTGTCGCGGAGTCGTACAAGTACAACGCGATCGGCGAGACCACCGAGGTCACGGACACTGCCGGCCAGAAGTCGACGTTCACGTACGACATGGACGGCCAGGTCCTCACCTCGAAGGACCCGGACAACACCAGCACCAGGAACACGTACGACGGTTTCGGCCAGCTGGTCTCCACCAGCGACCTGGACGCGACCGGCGCGACGCTGCGCACCATGAGCTCCACGTACGACCGTGCGGGCAACCCGGTGACGGTGACCGACTACCGCGGTCACACGACGACGCTGACGACCGACGCCTCGGGTCTGATCACCAAGGCGGTGCAGCCGGTCTCGGCGACCGAGTCGATCACCACGACCTTCGGCTACGACGCGGCGGGCAACCGTACGCGCTTCACCGACGGTCGCGGTAATCCGTTCATCACCACCTACAACAGCTGGGGGCTGCCCGAGTCCCTGATCGAGCCGTCCACCCCGGCCCACCCGGACCTGGCGGACCGCACGTTCACCACGGTGTACGACGGCAACGGGCGGCCCAAGGAGGCGCGCTCCCCGGGCGGCGTGGTCATCAGCAACGAGTACGACGTCAAGGGCCGTCTGATCCGTCAGGTCGGCTCGGGTGCGGAGGTCGCCACGACCGACCACACCTACGACTACGACGCCGACGACCGGATCACGGCCGTGGCCGGTGTGGGTGAGGACAAGGACACCTTCACCTACGACGACCGCGGAATGCTCCTGACCACGTCCGGCCCGTCGGGCTCCTCATCCTTCGCCTACGACGGCGACGGTGCGATGACCTCGCGGACGGACGCGTCCGGCACGTCGACCTACGGGTACGACACCGCCGGCCGGCTGAAGACGGTCGACGACGGGGTCACCGGCTCCTCGATGACCTACAACTACGACGTCAACAGCAAGGTCACGTCGATCGACTACGGCGCCGGGAAGTCCAAGCGGGCGTTCCAGTACGACGCCCTGGAGCAGCTGACCGAGGACAAGCTCACCTCGCCCACCGGCGCGGTGCTGTCCAAGATCAACTACACCTGGGACGAGAACGGCAACGAGAAGTCGAAGACGACGAGCGGTGTCGTGGGCGCGTCCACGAACACGTACACGTACGACTGGGCGAACCGTCTGACGTCCTGGAACAACGGGACCGCAACGGAGGTCTACGGCTACGACGCGTCCGGCAACCGGACCCGCGTGGGCGGCGACACGTACACGTACGACGCCCGCAACCGGCTCACGTCAGACGGGCACAGCACGTACCTGTACACCGCGCGCGGCACGATGAGTGCGGTCACCGACGAGGGCGGCTCCCAGACCGCCGTCAAGGCCGACGCCTTCAACCGGGTCATCAGCGAGGGCGATCGGACGTACACGTACGACGGTATGGACCGTGTCCTGAACGCCAAGGACGAGACCGGCAGTGAGCTGTTCTCGTTCAGGTACAGCGGCGCCGGCAACGACGTGGCCTCGGACGGTGTCTCGTCCTACAGCCGCGACGCGGACGGCTCGCTGCTGGGTGTGAAGACGGGCGCGACGGCGGTGCTGGCCCTCACGGACTTGCACTCGGACGTGATCGGCCAGTTCACCGACTCCGGTGAGGCGCTGACCGGCTCGACGACGTACTCGCCGTTCGGCAAGGTCCTCCAGACGGCCGGCATGCTCGGCAATCTGGGATACCAGTCGGGCTGGACCGACCCTGAGACGGCCAAGGTCAACATGGCCGCGCGCTGGTACTCACCGCAGACCGGCCAGTTCAACAGCCGCGACACGGTGAGCAACGACCCGCTGCCGGAGTCGGTGAACGCGAACCAGTACGCGTACGCCAACCAGAACCCGATGACGGGTGTGGACCCGACCGGTCACTGGTTCGACTTCATCAAGAAGGCCGTCAAGAAGGTCACCAAGAAGGTCAAGAAGGTCGCGAAGTCGGCCTGGAAGAAGACCAAGCATGCCGTCAAGCGGGCTGCCAAGGCCGTCCGCAAGGCCGCGAAGAGGGTCAAGCGCGCGGTCAAGAAGGTGGCCCGCAGGGCCTACCGGGCGGTGCGCAAGACCGTGCGGTACGTGCGCGACAGCGTCCGCAAGGTCAAGAGATACGTCAAACGCACCTATAAGCGGGTCAAGCGCTACGTCCACAAGGTCGTCAAGCACGTCAAGAAGGCCGTGCGGAAGGTCGCCAAGGCGGTCAAACACGTAGCCAAGAAGGTGGTCAAGGCAGCCAAAAAGGTCGGCAGAGCCGTCAAGAAGGCGGCCAAAGCCACAGCCAACTTCGTCAAGCAACACGCCTCGACCATCGTGTCGGTGGCCGTGGGTGTCGCGGTCTTCGCAGGCTGTACGGCCCTCACTGCCGGTGCGGGCGCGATCGGCTGCGCGGCTCTCGCGGGCGCCGTGGCCAACGGCGTCGGCTACATGATGAGCGACGGTCCCAAGTCCGTCGGCGGCTTCCTCGGCGCGGTCGCCATCGGCGCCGCCACGGGCGCCCTCGGCGGCGCAGCCGGCGGCGCGGCCTCCGGCGCGGTGGGCCGTCTCCTCGCTGGCGTCGGCGGCAAGGCAGCCCAGGGCGCGGCCATGGGCGCCGCGGGCGGCGCCGCGGAAGGCGCGGTCGGCTACGGCATCTCCTGCGCGGCCAGCGAGGAGGGCTGCAGCGTCAGCGGCGCGGCCAAGGCCACGGCGGTGGGCGCGGCGACGGGTGGTGTCTTCGGTGCGGCGGCCGGCAAGTTCGGTCCCAAGTCGAAGCAGCAGCCGGAGGCGGATTCTGGGCCTGGGCCGTCGAAGCCCTCGCGCAACGGCTCCGGCTGCCCGACCCGGCACAGTTTCACCGGTCTGACCGGTGTGCTGATGGCGAACGGCACCACCAAGCCGATTGCTGAGGTCAAGGTCGGGGACTACGTCCTGACGGCCGAGCCCGGCAAGAAGAAGAAGGAGAAGCACCGCGTCAAGGCGGTGATCGTCACCAAGACCGACCGCGACTACGTCGACGTCGTCGTCGCCACGAAGGCCGGTCCGAAGACGATCCAGACCACCAAGCACCACCAGTTCTACGAGGCCACTCGTAACTCCTGGACCCAGGCCGGCGACCTCAAGGCAGGCCAGAAGCTCCAGAACGGTTCAGGCGGACTGACCTCGATCGTTGAGGCCAAGTCGTACACGGCGCAGCGCGTCACGTACGACCTGAGCATCCAGGATCTGCACACGTACCATGTGCTGGCGGGCATTACTCCGGTCCTCGTTCATAACGTGGACGAAGGCGATCTCTGTAAATTGACTCTCGGGCCCAACTTGAGGGGGCAGAAGGCAGAGGGAGTTACCGCCGAGCGCGGAGACACCGTTCTCGCACACGAGCAGAGGATGATCAACGAATTCGGGGATCGAAACGGCTGTGCTGCCTGCGGTGCCGCAAAATCTGGTTACAAGGATGAGCACTGGACTGGTGATCACAACCCGCCGAATAAGCTCGCCCCCAATGGTCCGTGGACTCTGTATCCGCACTGCAAGGCATGTTCCAAACAGCAGGGTGGAATCGTGCGAACGCTACTCAAGGAGTACTATGACTTCCCGGTGTGGAAGCCGAGAGAGTAGGTGGATTCAATGATGCTCTTCGCCTCGTGTACGACGAGATTCTCGCACGGTCTCGTTGTTGCTGCCGCGCCCGGGAGCGTCGACACGCATGCAGGCTGGGACTCGGCGGCTGATGTAGTTCACGGTGGTCCGGACTCCTTGTTTATTTCGGTCCAGCAAGCTGCCAGTGGTCCAGCGTCAGTTCAATGTGTGCAGGGGCCTTACCAGCCGAGCGGAAAAGTCCTTGTGTATTCAGGGAATCTGACTCTTCCCAAGGCGTCTCTTGAAATTTCGGATCCGAATGAATCAGTGAGGTTGCTGATTCCCGTTCCGAACGTAGAGAATCGGGTCGATGTCTACGGAGACGGCACCGATGAGCCTGATGAGGTAGTGATCGTTCTGACGGGCGATGAGTCGTGGTAATCCACAAGCTCTGTCGGAGGCGGGTCGGTACATAGGCTGGCCGTACCGATTGCTCCTTGGGGGCGCGGTCCCCGGACCGTAGATTGCCCTCGTGGTCGCACATGAGCGCCTCCCGCCGACGCGAAAATCGTCGGCGGGAGGCGCTTTCGTTGTGGTCGCCGCAACCTCCTTCTGGCCCGCTGGACCTCTGACTTCATCGGGCCCTCGTTTGCCCGTCCCCGG
The DNA here is from genome assembly GCF_042730885.1 of Streptomyces sp. NPDC059909. Taxonomy (NCBI): domain Bacteria; kingdom Bacillati; phylum Actinomycetota; class Actinomycetes; order Kitasatosporales; family Streptomycetaceae; genus Streptomyces; species Streptomyces sp. NPDC059909. Next base: position 1,743 of record NZ_JBHWKX010000094.1, on the reverse strand, counting down.
GAACCGGCAGGTCATGCGGGTGGGCCTGGCACTCTGTCCTGGGGCATGGAATGGCCGCAGCTGGCTGGCGCGTCGCTGCCTTCACGATGTGTGGGGTACTGCCCGGCCCCACAGCTCTTCCGCGTGCTCCGCGAACCTGTCGAACATGCCGCCCTCGCTCAGACGCCGCAGATGCAGCAACGGGGAGTCGTGACCGACGAGCCTTGCCAGGTGCGGAGTGACGAGGGCGTCGTGGTCGAAGCGGAACACGGACAACGAGACGTGATTCACGGCATCGTCCGCGCTGCTCAGGCGGGTCTCCACGCCGTCCAGGGGGCCAAGGCGGTCCAGGTGCTCCAGCGTGATCCTGATTCGTGTGGAGACACTGAGCGCCACGTCCTCGATGGCCTCACGCTGCCGGGTCACCTCCCCATCAGGGTCGCCCAGCAGGAACCGCACGCGGCACCCCGACTCGGCCTTCCGGCGCAGGGTGTCCACGAACGCCGGCTGTTCCAGCCAGAAGAAGTAGTTCGTGTATCCGGCGAGGAAGATATCTTCGGTCGCGCCGCCGATCAGCTCCCCCACACCGTCGAGGGACAGGCGGACCGATACGGGTATGCGTGCACCAGTTCACGGTCGTGACCGGACTTCACGCGGTCCTGTACTGCCTTCGGCCAGATCATCTCTTCGTCCACCTTCAGCGCCCGGCAGGCGTCGACACGGTTTCTTGCATGGGGTACGAGCTCGGCGTCGGCCAGCCACCGCTCCACGGTCTTCGGCGTCACGCCGATGCGGGCCGCGAGCTTCCTCGGCGTGAGCTTCGCGCCAGCCATAGCTGATCGTAGGGCGACATTCAAGGCTTCCCCCGGCGACATTTGGGCCTTCTTGAACCGTAGTGGCCGACGGCTCAACTGTCCCTGCTTCGGCGAGAGATACGTCCACAAGGGGACGCCACCATCGCAACCATGAAGAACCCGAAGACGACGATGGGCCCTCCCGTTCATCTGGCGATCCCGCCCGAGCCGCCGTCGCCTGCCCAGGGCTGCGGAGTGTGCGCGGCCCTCGCCATGCAGAGACAAGAGGCCAGGGATCGCGGTGACTACTCGACCGCGACGGACGCGAGCGTGGACTCGGTTGTGGGGCGGTCCGGTCGTCGCGTCCTCCGGGTGCTGTTCACGGACTCTCCCGAGGCGCCCGATCTCTGTGCTGCCATGCGGGATGCCATTGACTCCGCCGACCTCATGAGCGAGTGGAACGGTGAAAGGCACGTCGCGATCGACGTAGCGGACGACTCTGTGATGTCGAGGGTGTTCAATACCGGAGAGGCGGCGGTTCGGAAGGGCCTGGCTTTCTGGGAATGGTCCGATGCCAGAAAGTTCCAAGCCTGATGTGAACCAGGCTGCGGAAACCGCTGGATCTCATCCCTGCCTCCACGGTCTCGGTGTCGCAGATGAAGCGTGACATTCTCCTCGCCGAGAACGGCGAGATCCTCGTCGGAGGAGACGCCGTAATGCAGCGTGTGGCGGGCGGCTTCCGAAGAAGCCGTGAAGGCCCTCGTGCCGAATGACTGGGACAAATCCTTCTTCTAGCCGCTGATCAGCACAGAGGGTCGTGACACCGCGCAAGCGCTGTCGCGACCCTTGCCCCTATCGGGCGCTGTTCGCGTGACCCTAGATGATCAATTCCAAGGGGTCAGTGATCGTACGTCGTGAGCGAGCGGAGGGTGGCTTGTCCGGTGTGGTCGTTGTGCCAGATCACGGCGGT
>NZ_JBHWKX010000093.1:0-21257 GCF_042730885.1 Streptomyces sp. NPDC059909 | reverse complement strand
CTCGAACAGTCCATCCCCGCCACTCATACCAGCATCATCCCGCACGAACGATCACGAACCGCAGGCGGGTTGCGGTTACTGAGACACGCTCCTAGCACCCAGAGCGATTCCATGATGCGCGGGACTCGTTCCCGATTGGGGACATAGCGTCAGATATGCAACTGAAGTGAGTGGCGATGCCTGGAGGAATGGGCGGAGTTCGGCATCAACGCGATTGTCGCGGTTCCGTAGGGGCACCGGCAGGGCTGGCCGGCCGCGCCGAGGCCATACCCGCTGCCCGGTCGGCTGGGCGGGCGACCAGCGAGGTACGGTCGGCGAAGATCGCCGAGGTGACGTTCACCAGCGCGGACCGGGTCCGGGACGTGATCCACAACAGCGCAGCGGCCAAAGTCGCTTCTCGTACCACGCGAACGCGATCATCGACTTCCGCTAGATATACAGCATCGCTCACGTTGTCCCCCACGGGCGTCGTTGCTTGCGGTCAACGTTAGTCTCGGGCACCGACATCGGCGTTCGACCGACTCTTCTCGACGTGGACGCCCCTACTTGGCGATCTCCGGAGCTGGGGCAATGCCCCTCGGGCAGGACGCCCGCCCGTTCGTCCGTCTCTGCGAGACCGACGGCTAGAGTGCGTCGAACGGCGGCACGATACGGACGATGATGAGCAACGGATCACGCGGCGCCACCAGAAAGTAGAACCAGCCGCCGGCGGCGTCCATACGGCGCAGGCCACCTGGTCGGGGACCGTTCCCGAGGTCGCTGACATCGATGCCCGTACTGGCGAGGTCGACGAGTTGGCCGGCCAGACGCTCCACTTCCGCCACTACGTGAGCGGGGATGCCTCCCGCCACGTGGTCGTGGTCAGGGTCGTACTCCCAGCGCCAGTCCGCGCTCACCGGGCCGGGAGGCCGATAGCCGCGTGGGCTTCGTCCAGGATCCGCCCGATCTCGGAGGCGGCCTGGCGTGCCTGGGCGGCGTCGCCCGACGCGGTGGCGTCTTCCCAGCGGCGGAGGTCTGCCGCCATGTCGGGCTGGCGCTGGATGTGAATGTAGACGGCCCACTGGGCGACGAACCGCTGGAGAGGTGCCAGATCGGAGCCCTGCCGGGACTGGTCGGCCGCCTGGTCCAGCTCCTGAGTGAAAGCAGGCAGTGCGGCAGGCGCGATCTGCCTGATGGCCTGCCGCAGCGCGGCAACCGTGGCAGGGGGCTGGGGGATGAGTGGTTGCCCGGCGGCGGAGGTGGTCATAGCTGCTCCCATGGGCGCGATTCTGATCCCGTGCGTCAGCGTATCGGGCGGGATCACTTTTCCACCGCTCGAACGAGTGATGGAGAAGCGATACAGCTACCTGCCTGGAGCGACACAGGACTCACACCCTGCCCCGATGGTCACGTGCAACGGGCAACGCGGCAGCCGCCCGGCGTTCGGAGCGGTCTTCTCGTCTGTCCATTCGTCCGTGTAGCGTCGTACGGCTTCGCCGGAGAGCCCGAGTTGCAGGGAGCGGTGGGGCACGGGCTGCAACCGCAGGTCTCGCTCCGGGTCCCACTGGACATGGGCAGGTGAGCGCTTCAATCGGCGTTGCCAGGTAACGCGGTCGGGGTGCACTTCGCGCACGTAGCTCGACACGCAGGCATTGCACAATGCCCTTGCGAAACCGTTGCGTGTGATCTCGACGGCCAGGATTGTCTCCTGTCCCGTCTTCGTGCCCCATCCGCAGCGGTACATCATCCACAGGAACGACGGCTTGATCCACGTCACCGGTCCCGCTTCCACGTGATGGGGAAGCGGCCGTTGCGAAGGGCCGGCAGGCCGATGTTCGGTGGGTACGCCTGGTAGACGGTGATCGTGGATGCCGTGTAGACCGCACGGATTCCGTGCTGCGGTTGTTCCATGGAGTTCAGGGTGGAGCCGGCCGATTCGTGACTGCTCTTCCTGCAGCACCCGGGCCGGCCGCTCTTGCTGCAGAGGCGGGTCGGCATCAAGACGTTGGCGCCCTGGCAGCGCAAATCCCCAGATGCACCAAGAGCGCATCTGGGGGGCTTGCGGGACGGTTACTGCTGGTCGGCGTCGGGGGCAGAGGCGACGCCTGTCGGGCACGACGCTCCCCAGTTGGTCTCGAACGGGGTACTCAGCTTGACCCCCGTCCCGCCGATCCCGCAGTACCCCGCCGGGTTCCTGTCCAGGTACTGCTGGTGGTACGTCTCGGCCGGGTAGAAGGTGCGGCCCTCCGCCGGGAGGATCTCCGTGGTGATCGTGCCGTAGCCGGAGCCGTCGAGGACCTTCTGGTAGGCCTCGCGGGAGGACTTCGCGGCCGACGCCTGCGCGGCGGAGTGGGTGTGGATCGCTGAGCGGTACTGGGTGCCGACGTCGTTGCCCTGGCGGAAGCCCTGGGTGGGGTTGTGGGACTCCCAGAAGAGCTTGAGCAGCTGCTCGTACGAGACGACCGACGGGTCGAAGACGACGCGGACGGCCTCCGTGTGGGCCGTCAGGCCGGAGCAGACCTCTTCGTACGTCGGGTTCGGGGTGTGGCCGCCCTGGTAGCCGGCCAGGGTGGTCCAGACGCCCGGGGTCTCCCAGAACTTGCGCTCCGCGCCCCAGAAACAGCCCAGGGCGAAGTCCGCGGCCTCGAGGCCTTCGGGGTAGGGACCGAGGAGCGGGTTGCCGAGGACCGTGTGGCGGGCGGGGACGTCGAAGGCCGGGGTCTCGCGGCCGCGGAGGGCCTGCTCGGGGGTGGGCAGCTCGGGGACACGGCGGGACAGGAACATGCGGGCTCCTCGGTGAGTGGGGTCCGTACACAGGAACGTACGGACCCCGCCGGGGATTCCTCGGTCGGATCAGCCGGCCTTGCGCACGGTCAGCTCGCGGGCCGCCACATAGGCCCGCACCGGGTCCGACGAGTAGTTCCACGGGAACGCGCCCGCGTAGCCGTCCACGAGGCGGAACTGCTCCAGTGCCTCCGGGTAACGCTTCAGCTCCACCAGGTACCAGGTGAGCAGCAGGCGCACCTCGCGCAGCCGCGGGTGGGCGGGGTCGGCCGCCGCGACGTCGGCCGCCAGGGCGTCGACCAGGGCCGACACCTCGGGCGTGCGGTAGCCGCGCGATGTGTGGCCGAAGCTCTCGTGCTCGTACCAGCAGATCAGGGGCAGCGCGTGGAGCAGGCTGCCCAGGGGTGCGGACGCTGCGGCGTTCGCGGCGAACTCCGTGGCGAGCTCGACGGAGCCGCGCCACTTCTGGCACCAATACTGGAGGGCGCTGTAGTGCGCCGAGTAGTGGTACGGGGCGCGGTCGGTGATCTCCGCGAAGAGCTTGCGCATGTCTTCGTGCGGGTAGCGCAGGGCCACGCCGGGCCAGATCTCGCAGACCGCGGGCGTCGGGTCGTCGTCCGGGGCGAGCTCGCGGGCGCGCACCACCTCGGTCCGGGCGCGCAGCATCAGCCGGTGGAAGCCGTCGAACTGCTCCTGGCTCGTCTCCTTGGCCACGGCACTGCCGCGTACGGTGCCGGCGAGGTAGACCGTGCTCTTGGCGCGTACGACGGCGGCGTCCGCGTCGTCCGGGCGCGCCGCCTCCCAGGCGAGCAGCCAGGCGTCGTCCTCGGCGGCGATGTCGGCGAGCTCGGCGACGTACAGGTTGTGCAGCTCCCAGTCCTTGCCGGCGGAGGCGACCAGCGCGGCGGGGGCCTCCCAGCCGCCGGCGCGGGCGGTCGCCAGGGCGGCGGTCAGCTCGGGGGCGCGGGGGCCAGCGTTCTCGCCGTCGATCGCCTCCTGCGGGAGGAAACCGAGCTCGACGGCGCGCTTGTCGGTCGTGACGTCCGGGGAGGCGGGTGCGGCGGACCGGGTCTTGCGGCGGTTCTTCACGAAGAAGTAGATGGCTATGGCGATGACGATCAGGGGGAGCAGGCGGGGCATGGAAGGGTCCTCGCAGGTGTCGGTGGGGAGTGGAGAGGAGTCGGTGGGGCGTGGAGAGGAGGGGACGGCCGGCTAGCGTCGCTTCGCGGCCTCCACCGCCCCGGCGACCGTCGCGTCGCGCTGTCCGCAGTAGAACTCCGCGGCGTCGGTCCTGTACCGCCACGGCAGAGCGCCGACGTGGCCGTCCACCAGCCGGTACTGCTCCAGCGCCGCCTCGTGGCGGTCCTGCAGCGTCAGGTAGTACGCCAGCAGATGCCGGACCTCCGGCAGGCGCGGGTGGCCGGGGTCGGCAGCGGCCGCGTCCGCGAGCGCCGCGTCGACCAGTGCGTGCATCTCCGGGGTGATGTCGACGGAGGTGTCCTCGGAGTCGTCGTGCTCGTAGTGGGCGATGAGCGGAAAGACCTTCAGCAGAGTGCCCGGCGGAGCGCCGGCGGCCGAGCGGGCGGCGAAGTCACGGGCCAGCTGCTCCGAGCCACGCCACTTCGCGCACCAGTACTGCAGCGCGGCGTAGTGCGCCTCGTAGTGGTGCGGGGCGCGCGAGGTGACCTCCGTCCAGATCCTGTCCATCTCGGCGTGCGGGTGGCCGAGCCCGAGTGCGGTCCAGATCGCGCCGACGTAGGGGGTCGGGTCCTCCGGGGCGAGCGCCGCGGCGCGGGCCGTCTCCTCGCGGGAGGAGGCCAGGGTGCGGCGGAAGCCCGCGAACTGCTCGCCGGTGGTGTACTGCGCGCGCTTGCCGCCGCGGATCCTCCAGGCGAGGAACACGGTGCTGCGCGCCCGTACCGTCGCGGCGTCCGGGTCGCCCGGCCGGGCCGTCTCCCAGACGAGGAGCCAGGTGTCGTCCTCGGCGGCACTCTCGGCGAGGCGCGAGCAGACGAAGGAGCGGAGGTCCCAGTTCCGGCCGGTCTCCTCCACGAGGGCCGCGGCCGGCTTCCAGTCCCCGGCCGCGGCGGCTGTCAGGGCGGCTGTCAGGGCGGCCGGATCCGGAGCCGCCAGCTCGGTGTTCTGCCGCTCGGGCGGAAGCAGCCCGAGCGCCGCCGCCCCGTCCGGCAGCTCGTACGGGAGCTCGCTGCGCCAGCCTTCGACGGCGCCCTGCACGATGGCCTTCAGGAACCAGATCCCGAGCGCCAGCAGCCCGAGGACGATGGGCGTCAGCACGACCCAGAGCACGATCATCACGGTTCAGCCCTCCCGGACGGGCAAGAGCAGGGCACGCAGCGGCGCCGTGTCGGGTACGTCCCCGACCGCGGCGGCCACGGCCGTGTCCAGGTCGGCGTCCGAGCCGTCGGCGTTCTTCGGCAGGTGCACCGTCGCCGCCTCCGACCACGAGAACTCCCAGCGGAGCCGGTCGTGCGCGCCGAGTTCCGCGAGGACCATGCTGCTCAGCGCCTTGCGCAGGGAGGGGCGTACGAACTCCCGGAAGGCCCGCCCCTTCGCGGCCGCCGCCTCGTCCGACAGCGGCAGCCGCTGCGCCAGCTTCCACAGCTGCCCGTCGTCGATCACCTTCAGCAGCGCGGCCAGGGTCGGCCGCTCCTGGGTGTACATCGCGAGCGCCCGGTGCACCGGGGTGTCGAGCGCGGACAGCTGCGCCGCCATCGAGCCGTCCAGGATCTCCTGCCAGTCGGCCGTGCGCCGGAAGGCGAGCACCTCAGGTACGAGGACGGCGTCCTCGAGGGCGGCAAGCGTCCGGTCCGGGTCGGCGAGCAGCCCGAGCGCCGCGCCCCGCGCCTCGTCGGTGCGGCCGTCGTGGGGCAGCGCCTCAATCCGGCGGACGCGCTCCGCGATGGGCGGGTGCGAGTCGTAGGGCGACACGGGCTCGGTGGGGAGGTCGGCGCGCATCGGGACGAGTTCGAGCTCACGGGCGGTCAGCATCCGGCCGAAGCCGCCGAACACCTCGCCGCGCGGCGGCAGCAGCCGGGCACCGGCGCCCAGCGTCGCGTAACGCCCCATGTAGAAGTCGTGCGCGGCGTCGAGCGCCGGGATCTCGCGGAGCGCGGCGGCGGTGGCGTCGCGGCCCGCGATCCGGGCGGCGGCCACGTCGGCGGCGTACTCCTGCCGGCGGGAGCCGGCGAGCGTGGCGCGGAAGTAGAACTTGGCGTACGCCGTGTAGATCCTGGCCATCGTCCGGTACGTGATCCCGGCGGAGCCCGTCTCGACGTCCTTGGCCTTCCTGCCCTTGGCGACGGCCTTGGCGTTCTTCTTCTCCTGCCGGGCCTGCTCCTTGGCCTGCGTCTTCGCGGCCCGCTCCTCGAAGTGGGCGATGGTGCGCACCACCTGGGTGCGCCCGCGCCAGGTGAGGGCCGCGAGCCGGGTGTCGGCGTTCGAGAAGTGGCCCAGCTCGTGCGCGAGCACGGCCTTGAGCTGGCCTTCGCTGAGCCCCTGCATCAGCGGTACGCCGAGGTAGAGACGGCGCGGCCCCGCCAGCAGTCCCAGGAAGCGGGCGTCCTCGGTCACCGCCGCGTTCACGTCGCCGGTCAGCACGATCTCGGAGGGAGAGCGGGTACCCACTTGCTGGGCCAGCTCACGGACCATCGCCCAGAGCCGGGGTTCGTCGGCCTCGGTGACGCGCAGTCCCGCCGTGCCCTCGTCCTTGGGCGTACGCAGCATGAACAGGCCCCGCACGACCGGGACGGCGAGCAGCACGGAGACGACGTACAGCTTGGCGGCGGCCGCGGTCGGCGCCCACAGGTACAGCGCGTAATCGATCCCGGCCAGCGCGGCCAGCAGGACGACGCCGAGCAGATAGAAGCCGGCCAGCAGAACAACGGCGCGCAATGCGCGCAAAGTGGTGCCCATCGGGCGATTCCCCCCACGGGAAATGGACATGACGAAATGGCGTGGGGGGACAGGGAGTATCACCCGGCGATGTTGCTGGTGGCAAGGCGGATATCCACTGGTCCGGAGGGGCCGGGAGGGGACGCGCGCGGGACCGCGTTCCGACGCCGTTCCGGCGCCCGGACGTCGAAGGGTGGCCCACACCGGCACGGTGCGGGCCACCCTTCGAAAACGTCTCAGTGCAGCAGCGTCGCCGGGCTGCCGCCGTTCGCCTCGTAACCCGCGACCGCCAGCGCCCGGTACACCGCGTACGCCGCCGCCGGATCGGCGCCCTGCGTCCACGGCAGCGCCCCGACGTGCCCGTCCACGCGCACCAGTTGCTGCATCGCCTCGCCCCAGCGCTCCATCTGCACCAGGAAGAGCACCAGCAGATGCCGTACGTGGGGAAGCACCGGGTCGTCCGCGCGGGCGGTCTGGGTCGCGTACAGCGCGCCCTCGACGGCCCGGGTGACGACCGCGCTCTCGTAGAAGCCGGTGACCAGGTTGACCTCGGGCAGGTGCTCGTACACCGCGAACAGCGGAAGCGCCGCGAGCAGCGAGCCCTCCGGGGCGCGCGCCGCGGCCGTCGTCGCGAAGTGATCGGCCTCCTGGCGGGAGCCGTGCCACTTCTCGCACCAGTAGCGCAGGGCCGCGAGATGCGCGCCCATGTGCGCGGGGGCGCGGTCGATGACCTTCGCCCACACCTGGTCGAACTGCTCGTGGGAGTAGCCGAGTCCACGGGCCACGGCCAGCTCGACGATGTACGGCACGGGGTCGCCCGGCGCCAGCAGGGCCGCCTCGCCGCAGACCGTACGGGCCTCCTCGAGGATGATCCGGAAGTCGTCCGCACCGGCCGATGACGAACGCCACGCCTGCTGCACCAGGAACTCCGCGTGCACGGCCGCCCCGCCCGCGTCCTTCGGGGCCTCCGCACGCCACGTGCGCAGCCAGGAGCCGCCCGTGCCCGGCTGCTGCTGGAGCTCCAGCGAGGCCGCGCCGGCAAAGGCCTGCACCCGCTGCCAGCGGTGCTCGTCCTCCTTCGGCGTGCCGGCCAGCAGTTGCGAGGCGGCCCGCCAGTCCTGGGTGCGCTGCACGACGTCGAGCACGTCCAGGAGGTCCTGGTCGGGTCCCGGCAGCCGCAGGTCGAGCAGTTCCTGTCGTACGAAGCCGTACGCGGCCGGGTCCGCGGCGTCCGGCGCACCGGGCGCCACCGGCCGGATGGCGTTCCGGCGGCGTCGTATCAGCGGACCGATGACCGCGGTGAGCATGGCCAGCGCGATCAGGAACCAGAGAATCTCCATGCGCCCATTGTCCCGGACGACGCGGGGTCGGTGACCTACCGGGACTACGCTCGGGCCTCATGAGCGACCAGCACACCCACCAGCACGGCCACGAGCACGGCTTCGAGACCATCGCCATCCACGCGGGCAACACCGCGGACCCGCTGACCGGCGCGGTCGTCCCGCCCATCTACCAGGTGTCCACGTACAAGCAGGACGGCGTGGGAGGCCTGCGCGGCGGCTACGAGTACAGCCGCAGCGCCAACCCGACCCGGACCGCGCTCGAGGAGAACCTCGCGGCGCTGGAGGGCGGCCGGCGCGGCCTCGCCTTCGCGTCCGGCCTCGCGGCCGAGGACTGCCTGCTGCGCACCCTGTTGGTGCCCGGCGACCACGTGGTCATCCCGAACGACGCGTACGGCGGCACCTTCCGCCTCTTCGCCAAGGTCGTGCAGCGGTGGGGAGTCGAGTACTCCGTCGCCGACACCTCCGACCCGGCGTCGGTACGGGCCGCACTGACCGACCGTACGAAGGTCATCTGGGTCGAGACGCCGTCGAACCCGCTGCTCGGGATCACCGACATCGCCCAGGTCGCGGGCATCGCCCGCGCGGCCGGGGCGAAGCTCGTCGTCGACAACACCTTCGCCAGCCCCTACCTGCAGCAGCCGCTCGCGCTCGGCGCGGACGTGGTGGTGCACTCGCTGACGAAGTACATGGGCGGGCACTCGGACGTCGTCGGCGGCGCGCTGATCACGGCCGACGCGACGCTCGGCGAGGAGCTGGCGTACCACCAGAACGCGATGGGCGCGGTCGCCGGGCCGTTCGACTCCTGGATCGTGCTCCGCGGCATCAAGACGCTGGCGGTGCGGATGGACCGGCACAGCGCGAACGCGGCGCGGATCGTCGAGATGCTGACCAAGCACCCGAAGGTGACGCGCGTCCTCTACCCCGGGCTGCCCGAGCACCCCGGCCACGAGATCGCGGCGAAGCAGATGAAGGACTTCGGCGGCATGGTGTCCTTCCAGGTCACGGGCGGCGAGGAGGCGGCGGTCGAGGTCTGCAACCGGGCGCAGGTCTTCACGCTCGGCGAGTCCCTGGGCGGCGTCGAGTCCCTGATCGAGCACCCGGGCCGCATGACGCACGCCTCCGTGGCCGGCTCGGCCCTGGAGGTCCCGGCGGACCTGGTGCGGCTGTCGGTGGGCATCGAGTCGGTGGACGACCTGCTGGCGGACCTCCAGGACGCGCTGGGCTGACGCGGAGGCGGCGGGGCCCGGGGACCTGGGCCCCCGGGCCGTGCCCCGGGGGCGCCTGCGGCGGGCTTTCTCGGCGCAGCCCCGCTCCTTCCCGAACCGGGGCTGCGCCCCAGACACCGTTTCGGGGCTCCGCCCCGGGCCCCTGATCCCGACGGGACGTCGGTGGGCTCCTTGGGAGCCCGCCGGTGATTGAGGACGGACACGCGGGCTGACCGGACGGTACCGGTCACGTCTCAGGGGTCCGGGGGCGAAGCCCAACGCCGCATGGGCCCGCCGCAGGCGCCCCAGGACCGCCCGGCCGGCGCGTCAGGCGCTGACCTTCTCGTCCTCGAGCATGCCGCGCAGCTGCTCGCGGAGTTCCGGGGTGTCCGTGTGCCCGTGGACCGACACCGCGTGGTCGGTGGCGGCCCGGAGGACTTCCTCCTCCTCGCCCGCGATGGTGAGCGTGCAGTTCGTCTCGCTCGGGAACTTGCGGCAGTCGGCAACTTTTCTGGTCATGACGACCTCCCGTGCTGGTGCGTTGCGCCGCTCATTCCAGGGTAGGTCCGGGCTCCGCCTCCGCTCACCAGCCCTCGATCTCCGGCGTCACCTCGGCCGGGGGCACGGTCCACGGTTCGACGACCACCGCCCAGACCGTGAAGGCGACCGCCGCGGCCAGCAGCACGAACCAGCCCACGCGGCGCAGGGTGCGCCGACGGCGCAGGAGGCGGGAGCCGCGGTCGGTCGCGCGGGTGACGAGGTCGGCGGGCACCGGCGCCGGCGGGACGTCCATCATGCGCCGGACCTCCTCCTCCCGGCGCCCGGGACTGCTGAGGCCGCTCATGACGCGCCTGCCGGCCGGTACCAGGGGCGGGCCTTCGACGAGGCCGCGTCCGGGGCGCGCAGGATGGTGATCGCCCGGCTGCAGATCGCCCGTACCCGCTCCACCGACAGGCCCAGCAGCGCCGCCGTCTGCTCCTCGGCCACGCCCTCGTACAGCCGCAGCACCACGACCAGCCGCTCCTGCGGGGTGAGCCGGGACAGCAGACCGCCGGAGGTGCGCTGGAAGCGCCAGGCGGAGCGGGCGAAGCGCGCGGCGAGTTCCGCGCGGGTGCGGTCGTACGGATCCTCGCCGCGCAGCCGGTCCCACTCCGCGTACGTGTGCGCCAGCGCGGCGACCAGCAGCTGCTGCGCCCGCGGGTTGCGGCGGGGCTGCTCGCCGGTCAGCAGCGTCGCGGTGTGCAGCAGCCGGCCGGCCGCGCCCGCGACGAACGCCTCGAAATCACGGGCACGGCGGCCGGGGACCGTGGACTGCCGCCGCTGCCGCATGAGTTCATATCAGGCCAGGGCGACACCCCCGGTCAAGAGGTCGGACGCCCATGGTGAGACCACGGTCAGGACGCGGCGGGCCGTGGTCACGGGGTCGGCCGCGCGGGGGCGGTCGGGCGCCGGGTCACGCGGCAGCCGCGACTCGGCCGCAAGGCAGCCACAGGTCAGCCGTGGCACACCCGCACAGCCGGCCATGGGGTCGGCCGCGGGGCGGCCTGCGGCTCACGATGCGGCCCGCGGTCCACGACGCGGCCCGCGGCTCACGATGCGGGCGATGTCTCCGTCTCGGCGGCCGGCAGCCCGGCCTGGCGGGCCGACAGCGCTGTGTTGAAGCGGGTGAGCAGGGTGCAGAACGACACCCGCTCCTCTGCGGTCCAGCCGTCCGTCACCTGGGCCATCAGCTCACGCCGCGAGGAGCGGACCTCCTCCAGGCGGGCCTGCCCGCGCGGCGACAGCTGGAGCACGACCGCACGCCCGTCCTCGGGGTGCGACGTGCGCTTGACCAGGCCGGTGTCGACGAGCGGCGCGACCTGGCGGGTGACGGTCGACGAGTCGATGCCCATACCGGCGGCGAGCGCCTTGACGCCCATCGGGCCTTCCTGGTCCAGCCGGTTGAGCAGCAGATACGCGGCACGGTCCATCGAGTTGCGGACCTGACCGACCCCGCCGAGCCGCGTCTGCTCGGCCCGGCGTGCGAAGACGGCCACCTGGTGCTGGAGGGCATCGAGGAGACCGGGGTCTAGATCAGTCGTCATGTCCTGAGATGTGGGCATGGCTGCGGGGGCTCTCTCGTGCGGTGGTCGGTTGGTGGGGGACAGAGTACGCGGACGACAGCGGGTGCGTACCGGCCCTGCGGAAACCCGTGGACAACCGTCCGACCGAGGCCGCCGACAGGCCGCTGAGCTGCGAGACTTGCTGTCATGCGCTTCCGTACGGCTGGCCCCTTTCACCCTCTGATCCTCGATGACGTGCGGGGGGCCCAGAAGATGCTCTCCGGTGTCGCCCGGGTGACCCCGATGGAGGGCAGCCGCCATCTGTCGCAGCTGGTGGGAGCCCCCGTCCACCTCAAGTGCGAGAACCTCCAGCGGACCGGTTCGTTCAAGCTGCGCGGCGCGTACGTACGGATCTCCGGGCTGCGGCCCGAGGAGCGCGCGGCGGGCGTCGTCGCGGCCTCGGCCGGCAACCACGCGCAGGGCGTCGCGCTCGCCTCCTCGCTGCTCGGTGTGCGCTCCACCGTCTTCATGCCGGTCGGCGCCCCCCTGCCGAAGGTCGCCGCGACCCGCGACTATGGCGCCGAGGTCCGGCTGCACGGCCATGTCGTCGACGAGACCCTGGCCGCCGCGCAGGAGTACGCGCGCGACACGGGGGCGGTGTTCATCCACCCCTTCGACCACCCGGACATCATCGCCGGTCAGGGCACGGTCGGCCTGGAGATCCTGGAGCAGTGCCCCGAGGTGCGGACGATCGTCGTCGGCATCGGGGGCGGCGGGCTCGTCGCGGGCATCGCGGTCGCGGTGAAGGCACTGCGCCCCGATGTGAAGGTCATCGGTGTCCAGGCGGAGGGCGCGGCGGCGTATCCGCCCTCGCTGGCGGCGGGCCGCCCGGTGTCGATCGAGGATCCGTCGACGATGGCGGACGGCATCAAGGTGGGCCGCCCCGGGGACGTTCCGTACGCGATCGTCGAGGAGCTGGTCGACGAGGTGCGTACGGTCTCCGAGGACGCGCTGTCGTCGGCGCTGCTGCTCTGTCTGGAGCGGGCGAAGCTGGTGGTCGAGCCGGCCGGGGCGAGTACAGTGGCGGCTCTGCTCAGCGAACCGCACGCGTTCCAGGGCCCGGTGGTCGCGGTGCTGTCGGGCGGCAACGTCGACCCGCTGCTGATGCAGCGCATCCTCCGGCACGGCATGGCGGCGGCCGGCCGCTATCTGTCGCTGCGGCTGCGGCTCGCCGACCGGCCGGGGGCGCTGGCGACGCTGCTCGGCATCCTCTCGGTGTTGGACGCGAACGTCCTGGACGTGGGCCATGTCCGCACCGATCCGCGCCTCGGTCTCACGGAGGTCGAGGTGGAGCTCCATCTGGAGACGAAGGGGCCCGAGCACTGCGCAGAGGTCGAGGGTGCACTGCGCGAGGCGGGATATCGCGTGATCCGCTGACGGCTTGTGGCGACCCGTGCAGTACCGGGGGTTGTACGGCCGGTGGAGGCCCGCGGGTACCGGCCTCTTGTGTATCGCGATGTATCGCGTTTATGGTGTGCGGCGGGCCACAAAACCGCCTGCGCGGAGAGTTGGCCGAACCTAAGCTTGCGCGGGACAAGGCGCAGCCATCCTCTGCCACTGGGAGAACCCATATGCCAGGCGCCATCTACGCCGAAGGCCTGGTGAAGACCTTCGGCGACGTCAGGGCTCTGGACGGCGTTGATCTCGATGTTCCCGAGGGCACGGTCCTCGGGCTTCTCGGTCCGAACGGCGCGGGCAAGACCACCGCCGTGCGCGTGCTGACCACCCTGCTCCAGCCCGACAGCGGCAAGGCGGTCGTCGCGGGCATCGACGTCCTCAAGCACCCCAACGAAGTCCGCCGGTCCATCGGCCTCTCCGGCCAGTTCGCCGCGGTCGACGAATACCTCACCGGCCGCGAGAACCTCCAGATGGTCGGCCGCCTGTACCAGATGAACGCGAAGGCCGCGAAGGTCAGGGCGGGCGAGCTGCTGGAGCAGTTCAATCTCGCCGACGCCGCGGACCGCCCCGCCAAGACCTACTCCGGCGGTATGCGCCGCCGCCTCGACCTCGCCGCCGCGCTGGTCGTCCGGCCGCCCGTGATGTTCATGGACGAGCCGACCACCGGCCTCGACCCCCGCAACCGCCAGGGCCTGTGGGAGGTCATCAAGGAACTCGTCGGCGGCGGTACGACGCTGCTGCTGACCACCCAGTACCTGGAAGAGGCCGACCACCTCGCCGACGACATCTGCGTCGTCGACCACGGCAAGGTCATCGCCCGCGGTACGTCGGACGAGCTCAAGGCCCGCACCGGCGGCGAGCGAGTCGAGGTCGTCGTCCACCGCCCCGACGAGATCGCCCCGGCCCGCGAGGTGCTCGCCGGATTCGGCAAGGGCGAGGTCACCGTCGAGGACCACACCCGCATGCTGACCGTCCCGGTCACCGGCGGCGCCAAGCTGCTCGCCGAGGTCATCCGAGAGCTCGACACCCGCGGGGTCGAGATCGACGACATCGGCCTGCGCCGCCCCACTCTCGACGACGTCTTCCTCTCCCTGACCGGCCACGCGGCCGAGCAGGTCGAGGAGGAGGCGGACGCCGAGGTGGCCGACCCCAGGGGCAGGAAGTCCGTGAAGGAGGCCGTGAAGTGACCACCGTTCAGGAAGTGGCGGCGGACCGCCCCTTCGCGGCTCCCCGTCCGCGCGGCGGCATCGCGCAGTCGGTCAGCGACTCGCTCGTCGTCGCCAAGCGCAATCTGATCCGTATGACGCGGATCCCCGAGATGATCATCTTCGGGATGATCCAGCCGATCATGTTCGTGGTGCTCTTCACCTACGTCTTCGGCGGCTCCATCCAGGTCGGCGGGTCCATCTCGCCCCAGGCCTACCGTGAGTTCCTGATGGCGGGCATCTTCGCCCAGACCGTCACCTTCGCCACGGCGGGCGCCGGCGCGGGCATCGCGGACGACATGCACAAGGGCCTCATCGACCGCTTCCGGTCGCTGCCCATGGCGCGGGGCGCGGTTCTCACCGGCCGTACGCTCGCGGACCTGGTGCAGACGGCGCTCACGCTCGTCGTGCTCGCCGTCGTCGCCCTGATCGTCGGCTGGCGCGTGCACGAGAACATCGGCAAGGTGCTGCTCGGCTTCGTGCTGCTGCTCCTGCTCGGGTACGCGTTCTCGTGGATCGGCGCACTGATCGGCCTCTCGGTCCGCACGCCCGAGGCCGCCACCTCCGGCGGACTGATCTGGCTCTTCCCGCTGACGTTCATCTCGAACGCCTTCGTCGACGCCAACCAGATGCCGACGTTCCTGCGGACCATCGCCGAGTGGAACCCCTTCAGCGCCACCGTGCAGGCGTGCCGTGAGCTGTTCGGGAACCTGCCGCCCGGCTTCAAGACGCCGGACGCCTGGCCCATGCAGCACCCGATCCTGGCCTCGGTGATCTGGTCGGTGCTGATCCTGGTGGTCTTCCGCACGCTCGCGGTGCGCAAGTACCGCTCGGCGACAGTCTGACCCGTACCCCACCCGTACCCGCATACGACGGAAGGCCCCGGCAGCGATGACGCTGCCGGGGCCCTCCGTATACGGCCTGTGGAGGGCGGGACTCAGCCCTGGTACGGCTTGGCCTCGAGGATCCTGACCATGGCGGTCTTGCCGTTGGGCAGCTCGTAATCGGCGTCCTCGCCGACCTTCTTGCCGTTGACGCCCGCGCCGAGCGGCGACTGCGGCGAGTACGTCGAGATGTCGTCCGACGCGTACTCGCGGGAGGCGAGCAGGAAGGTCTCGGTGTCGCTCTCGTCGCCGTCGAAGGCGACCGTGACGACCATGCCGGGCGCGACCACTCCGTCGGCCTCCGGGGCCTCGCCGACCTTGGCGTTCTCCAGGAGCTGGGTCAGCTGGCGCACGCGGAGCTCCTGCTTGCCCTGCTCCTCCTTGGCCGCGTGGTACCCGCCGTTCTCCCGCAGGTCGCCCTCCTCGCGCGCCGCCGCGATCTTCGCAGAGATCTCCGTGCGCGCGGGACCAGACAGGTACTCCAGCTCGGCCTTGAGCTGGTTGTACGCCTCCTGGGTGAGCCAGGTGACGTTCTCGCTGGTCTGGGTCACAGGTGCTCCTCGTAGGTACTGGGAATACAAAGCATCGCCCTACCCAGAAGCATGTGCCTTCAGGAGTGGGCGAAACCACGAGCCTAACAATTGGTGGCGAAAAGGGGGAGGACCAAAAGACCTCAAGAATGCGTCAATGCAGGTCAGAGCCGAACAGACGCCGGTCGGTCTCAGCCGTTCGGACCGCTGTCGGCGGTACAGCCCGCCAGCTCGGCACTGGTCGCCCGCGCCGTCGTACGCACCGTGACGACCTGGTCGACCCGGCTCTCGGGACCGTCGAAACGGACGTCCCTGCGGCCGACCTCGCTGCCGTCCTCGGCGCGGGAGCGCAGGGTGCAGTAGCCCCTGGCGTCCTTGTCCTTGCGGACCTCGAGATGGACCTGGACCCGGTCGTCCGCGGTCACGTCCCACTTGATCAGCTCGGCGCTGATCCGCTGGCCGCCGACGTAGTCGTAACCGAACCAGCCGACCATGGCGAGAAGGCCGGCACCCAGCACCGCGCCCACGATCTTGAGTCCACGGTCCGCGCGCTCGTCCGCCGAGCGGCCGTAGCGGCCCCCGGGAACCCCTTCGCGTACGGCGCCCATGATCGTCCTCCCAGACTCGGGGATGCCGGAATTTTCCGCCCCCCGAATCCGTCACTATAGAAGCCGCCCGCCCGCACCCGACCGCCGCCCCACAGGGATGCCCTGACGGGACGGTCCGGGGCCCGTTCGCGACGAATCACTGAGGATCGAGTCTTGACTGAGCAGCTGCGACTGATGGCCGTTCACGCCCACCCCGACGACGAGTCGAGCAAGGGCGCGGCCACGATGGCCAAGTATGTGTCCGAGGGGGTGGACGTGCTGGTCGTGACCTGCACGGGCGGCGAGCGCGGCTCCATCCTCAACCCGAAGCTCCAGGGCGACGCCTACATCGAGGAGAACATCCACGAGGTGCGCCGCAAGGAGATGGACGAAGCCCGCGAGATCCTGGGCGTCGAGCAGGAGTGGCTCGGCTTCGTCGACTCCGGCCTCCCGGAGGGGGACCCGCTGCCCCCGCTGCCGGAGGGCTGCTTCGCCCTGGAGGACGTCGAGAAGGCCGCCGGCGAGCTGGTGCGGAAGATCCGCTCCTTCCGCCCGCAGGTCGTCACGACGTACGACGAGAACGGCGGCTACCCGCACCCCGACCACATCATGACCCACAAGATCACGATGGTGGCCTTCGACGGCGCTGCGGACCCCGAGCAGTACCCGGAGCCGGCGTACGGCCCGGTCTGGCAGCCGCAGAAGCTCTACTACAACCAGGGCTTCAACCGTCCGCGCACCGTCGCCCTGCACGAGGCGCTGCTCGCCCGCGGGCTCGAGTCCCCGTACGGGGAGTGGCTGGAGCGCTGGAAGGAGTTCCAGCGGGCCGAGCGCACCCTGACCACGTACGTTCCGTGCGCCGACTTCTTCGAGATCCGCGACAAGGCCCTGATCGCCCACGCGACGCAGATCGACCCCGACGGCGGCTGGTTCCGCGTCCCGATGGAGATCCAGAAGGAGGTCTGGCCGACCGAGGAGTACGAGCTCGCCAAGTCCCTCGTGGACACCTCCCTCCCCGAGAGCGACCTCTTCGCGGGCATCCGCGACAATGCCTGACATGAGCGCAAGCGCAAACCTCGCCATGACACACCTCGTCCCGCTCGCCGCCAAGGAGCTCGACGAGAACAAGGTGACCCCGGGTGTCCTCGGCTTCATCGTCTTCGCGGCGCTCGCCGTCGGCGTGTGGATGCTGATGAAGTCCATGAACCGCCACATGGGCCGCGTCAACTTCGAGGAGGCGCCGGAGCCGGGCGCGCCGTCGTCGCCGAAGAGCGCGGCCGCGGCCAAGGAGTAGGCACCGGGGGTGCCCCCGCGGCTCGGCCTGCGGGGCACCCGCCGGTACATTCCACGGGCCGCGGCCGCGGGACCATTCCGCGGGCCCGCCACGGGGGCCGTCCCGGGCTTACGTGCGGGGGCTGGCTCCGGGGCGGGCGTCGAGATCGGCAGGGACGTACGGCCCTGGTGCCCCCGCGGGGCCTCTCCCAGGCCACCCGCGCGGTTCGCTCGCGGGTCTCTCTTCCGGGCCCGCCGGCGGGGTCCCCCTCGGGATCTCCGGGCCGCCTGAGACCGCAGGTCTCGCACCGGCCCGCCGGCGGAGGCCGGTCGCACCATCTCGCCAGGCCCACCGGCGGGACTCACCCGCGGCGGTCGTCCGCGGGATCATCCCCGGGGCGCGACCGCAGGCCGCCCGGGCCCGTCGGCGGAGGTCGCTCACGAGCGGCCATCCCAGTGGGCCGGCCCAGAGCACCGCTCACCGTTCGCCCCGGGTGCCGGGTGCCGGGTGCCGGGTGCCGGAGGCCATGGCCGTCCTCCGGTCCGCTGGGCCCGGCGCACCTCGCGTGCAGCGCCGCGGCCAACGAGGGCCGGTCCATGCCGATCCTGGCGGGCGCCGCCCGGGCTCACCCCTTCGCCGCCTCCACCGGTACCCCCATCACTTCCCTCGCGTGCCGGTTCGGGACCATTCCCAGCGACCAGGCCTGCCAGCCGTCCTCCAGCCGTACGCCCCGCTCGAGCACCAGGGCGAAGGCCTCCATGCAGTCCTCCAGCATGCCGTCGCGCGTCGGGTGCCGGTCCTCGCGGAGGCGGGCCAGTTCCTCCTGCGCGACGACCGTGCCGACCTCGACGCCGCCCGCGGAGGCGTAGGGGAGCAGCGTGCAGCGCAGGAAGCCGGCCCAGTCGGCGCCGCGGCGGTCGCGGTACGAGGCGAACATCGCGGCCGACTCGTCGCACAGGTCGAGCGCCTGGGACGGGCGGTTGTTGCCGGCGTCGATGATGGCGAGTTCCAGACAGGTCCAGGCCTCGCCATGGGCCACGCCGATACGGTGGAAGTCGGCTCGGGCATCGACGAGAAGCTGGCGGGCGAAGCCGGAGTTGCGCAGGTTGCCGGTCTGCGCGGCGCGCTGGTCGCGGGTGGCACGGCCCGAGTGGTGGCGGGCGCAGGCCAGACCGTAGACGTCCCGCATCCGGGAGAACATGGTGCGGGCCCGCTCCAGTTCCCTTATCGCCTGATCGCGATCGCCCCGCTCCTCCAGGGCCTGGCCCAGATAGTAGAGGGTCCATGCCTCGCCCCGGGCGTCCTCGCTCTCACGGTGCCGGGACAGCGCCTGGCGGAGCTGGTCCACGGCCGGGGACGGGTCGCCGTCCACCAGCCGGGCCCGGGCCAGCTGGGTCAGCGCCCACGCCTCGCCGCGGTCGTCGCGCGTGCGGCCGTACAGATCGAGGGCCTCGCGCAGCTCCGACTCCGCGAGCGGCACATCGCCCATCCGCAGGCACACCTGCCCCAGCTGGAAGTGGGTCCAGGCCTCCCCGTGCAGGGACTCGCCGCCGCGGTGCAGGGTCAGTGCGGTGGACAGCAGGGTGAGCGCCTCGGCGAGATTCGCCCGGTCCCGCTCGACCGCGGCCAGCGCGTGCAGGGTCCAGGCGCGGTCGGCGGCGAGCGCATCCGACGACTGGAGCTCGATCGCCTCGCGCAGCTTCACCGCCGCCTCGGTGAGATTGCCCTGGTGGTGCAGGGTGATGCCCAGCGAGCAGAGGGCACGCGCGGCGCCCGCGTCGTGCTGCGCCTCGCGGTAGAGGTCCACGACCGACGTCAGGGTCGTCCTGGCCTTGTCCAGCTCGCCCAGCTGGCGGGCCGCGATGCCCGTACGCCATTGGACCGAGCGGACCAGCAGCCCGTGGTCGACGGCCTGTGTCAACTCGTTGATCTCGCCCAGGCGGTAGAGGTCGCCGCGCAGCAGGCAGTAGTCGCACAGCGCACCCAGCAGGTTGAGTACCGCCTGCTGGTCGACCCCCTCGGCGTGCCGCAGCGCCGCCGTGATGAAGCTCGACTCGTCGTCCAGCCAGCGCAGGGCCGCGTCGAGCGAGGCGAAACCGTGCCCCCCGAACTGATCCGCGCGCGTCGACGTCTTTCCGTCGACCAGCCGGATCACCGAGTCCGCGAGCTCGGCGTACCCGATGATCAGCCGCTCCTGCGCGGCCGTACGCTCCGCGAGCTCCTCCTCGTCCAGGAGCCGCCCCTGCGCGAAGGCGCGCACCACATCGTGCAGCCGGTAGCGCTCGCCCCGTACGTGATCGAGCAGCCCGGCCCGCGCCAGCGCGGACAGCAGCCGCTGCCCCTCCGCCTCGTCGGTGGCCAGCAGCGCCGCCGCCGCGGCCGCGCCGAGCGACGCCCGCCCGGCGAGCGCGAGCCTGCGCAGCAGCCGGCGCGCCTGCTCGGACTGGTCGGTGTAGCGCAGCCACAGCGCCCGCTCGACCGGCCTCGACGGACCATCCGCCGAGAGGTCTGCCAGTTCCGCGGCCAGCTCCTGCGCGGTACGGGCCCCCAGCGACGAGCCCGCGATCCGCAGCGCCAGCGGCAGCCCGCCGCACAACTCCCGCACGGCATCGGTCGACTGGGAGTCGTACGGCCCCTCCAGCGGCTCCTCCGCCGCCGCGTTCAGCAGCTCTTCGGCGCCCGCCGCGTCCAGCGCCTCCACGGGCAGCTGGTGCACCCAGGCGGGTATGTCGTCGGGCAGCTCCAGCGGCCCGCGCGCGGTGACCAGCACCAGTGAGTCCGAGCGCTCCGGAAGCAGCGTCCGGACCTGTGCGGCGTCGCTGGCGTCGTCCAGGACGACCGTGACCGGCAGCCCGGTCAGATGCTGGTGGTACAGCTCGCTCAGCCGCCGCACCTGCTGCTCCGCCGACGACCGCTCCCGGAACAGGAGCTGCTCGCGCGGCGCGCCCAGCCGGTTCAGCAGATGCAGCAGTGCGTCGCGCGTCGACAGCGGCTGCTCGCCCGCCGAACCGCCGCGCAGATCGACGACGCACGCGCCCCGGAACTGGTCCTTGAGCTCGTGCGCGGCCCGCACCGCGAGCGTCGTCCGGCCCGAGCCCGGCTCGCCGTGCAGGACGACCACCGTCGGCTTCGTCTCCGTCGACGCCCGGGCGGCGTGCACCCACTGCGCGATCCGCGTCATCGCCTCGCGACGGCCCGCGAACGGACCAGCCGGCGCGGGCAGATGACCGAACGACTGCTCCAGCACGCTCCGTCTGCGCGCGGCCTGACTCCGGTCCGCGCCCCGCAGCACCGGCCCCGGCGCGACCTTCTTCGCGGGTCGCGCCGTGGAGGCCGCCAGCATCCGCTGCTGATCCAGGAACGGACGGATGCCCCGCACCTCCAGCGCCGTCAGCCACTGCAGCCTCAGCTGCTCGGGCCCGCCCGGCTGCCCCAGCGCACCGGCCCTGCGATGCGCGGCGGGCCAGTGCGACGCGGTCACCTTGAGCACGGTCGCGGCGGCCCCGGCCACGGCGACGACAGCGCCGGCCCCGAGCGCCGTCCCCGTCGCCGTACCCAGCGCCACGTCCGCACCGATCGCCGCGACCGCGGCAACCGCCGTCACCAGCGCGGCAGTCGACACGTTCTGCCGGCTGAACCCCTCCGCCAGCGACAGCCGCCCCGCCTCGGCCTCCTCGACCGCCCGCAGATACGCCGCGTACTCCTCGCCGGCCGTCCCCGCCATCGCCTCCAGCGCCGCCCGCCCGCGCGCGAGCAACGCCGCGGCATCACTCCGCCCGCCGGACCGCCGCACTTCCTCCTCGACGGCACGTACCAACAGCCGCTCGGCTTCCGCCCGATGGCTGTCCCGCATGTGGGTCCCCCTCCGAGAGCTCCGGTTCCGGCGTCAAGTGTCCTGCGTGACGCGCGTCGGCGCGAGGGAGTCCGGCGATCACGTGGCGGGGCGAGCGAGGAGGTTGAGTCAACTTCTCGGCCGTAAACGACCGAGCCTGTTGACTCGGTCGTCTACACCTTGTCGCGCTCCCGGCTGCCCCCTACGACGGGACGGCCACGGG
>NZ_JBHWKX010000092.1:0-21332 GCF_042730885.1 Streptomyces sp. NPDC059909 | reverse complement strand
GCCAGATGGGCGAGCGGGGCGGGCAGCTTGATGCTCACCTCGCCCTCGGGGCTGACCCGGATCGTCTCGTTGCCGTAGCGCTTGCCGGACTCGCCGTCGGCGGCGAGGAAGTAGCGTTGGGCCTCCCACCGCCGACGCCACGCGGCCTCGGTGAGCTGGGCGGCCTGAAGGTGGTGCCGGGTGCGGGCCAGACCCTTGCCGCCGCGCACGACGTGCACGAGCCCGGCGTCACGGTCGGCCCGCTCGGCGACCAGCCGGTCCTCCAGCACCTGCAGACGACGCGCCTTGGCGTGCCACTCCCGCCGGGACCGGTAGCCGCCCGGTGCCCGCTTGGATCCCCTCTCCCCGAGGGGCAGGGACAACCGGTGCGCGATGGTCCTGACGCCCGCTTCCAGGCTCTGGACATGTGCCACCTGGCAGCGGCGGGCCAACGCCCACTGATCGTGCGACGCCTTGGTGATACTGCCCGCCCAGCGTGACGACGACACGGGCGTCAGGTCGCGCTTGCGTGTCGCCCACGCGTCGGCGGAGTGCTCCAGGCCGTCCCGGCAGCGCGCCTTGAGGTCCTTCGAGGCGAGCCCTCCCAGATGCGCGCCGACCAGGCACAGCACCTCCTCATCCCCCGGCGTCAGCTGCTTGAGCCGGGTACGGATGGCCACACCACCCGGGCCGGACACGACGAACGGCTCCGCCCTGTCCCGCAGCCCGCCCAACCCGTCACCCCCACCCCGAAGCACCCTGTCACCGCCTCCAACGAGCACCGCCCGTAAAGGTCACGCATTCGACACAAGAACGCCAGTTCCCTCCCGAAAGGGCGCGATGACCAAGGCACGCAAAGACCACCCGTACTCACCCCCGCTCACCAGAACACGCTTGAGTGCACTTCAACGGCAGCAGCTCCAACCCCCACAGTGCCTGGCCCGCCTTCTCCTCCGCCCGCATCGCGGGTGTGCGGACGAAGCGGTTGCGGTAGCGGGCCCCGCCCTCGGAGATCCACACTCCGTGGATCATGCCGTCGCCTTCGAGGGGATGCAGATACGAACCGGTGGGGGAGAAGCGAGGGTTGGGGGCCGTTGCGCAGATACACACCGTCCAGTTCGTCCGGAAGCTCGCCCGACACTTCCAGGTCCACCGCGTCCACCTCTTCGGCGACCGGGGCGAACAGCCCGGACAGATGCGGGACCCGGGCCGGGTCGAAGGCGGGTGGCGGGGCGGTGGGCGCGGTCATGACGGATCTCCCGGGAGTGTCATGCGGGGCGATCGGTGGCGGTTATTCGAGGTGGCGGTGCTGCTCCCCGCGCTCTTTCTCTTGTGCGTCGTCCGAGCCCGCCCTGAAGGCTCGTACGAGCAGCACTCCGGCGACGATCAGGGTGATACCCAGCCAGGTCGGCCCCGCGTCGAAGGAGAGCAGGACGATGCCCACCGGCACGAGATAGCCGGCCAGCGGAAACAGCAGCGCGCCCACCGAGGTCGGGCTGCCTCGGGCCGGCGTGCCGCCGTGGACCCGTTCCCGTACGACGTCGGGGTACCAGTCGGTGAAGCGCAGGGCGACGATGATCGCCCCGATCTGGATGAGCCAGTTCGTCCAGAGGTTGTCGGGTTCACGGAGCACGAGGTCGCCGTAGAGGCCTGCGACCGCCGCCACGAGGAACGCGAGGCCCCACACAGCGGTGATCACGTAGTTGGTGTGCATGAACCCACGGGTGTTCCACAGGGCTCGGGGCACCTGTTCGCGCGCGTACTGCACGGTGAAGGGCATCCGGACCGCCATGGAGCCGAAGGCGATGGCGACGAGGGCGAAGTTGGAGAGCTCGCCGGAGTAGGTCTCCAGCCACTGGAGCGTGCCCGATGAGGCCATGAGGCCGATGATCGCGAGGACTGCGAAGAAGACGGCGTCGGAGACCTCGAGGATCTTCAGTGAGGTGCCCGGGCGCCGTAGTCGGTCCACGACAAGGATGACGACGGCGATCGCGAGGGAGATCGAGACGGAGAACTCGAACCGGCCTGGGCCGACCAGGACCGAGAACACGATCCACGGGAGCATCCCCACGATGGGGTTGTCGAGGAAACCGGCGAGCTTGCGCCCTGCCTCGGTGTCTGCGATGGCGTTCATGAACACGCCCTTCCGGAGACGGCCTACCCTCCAGCCTGCCCCCTGGCGTGCCGTCGTGCGACGCGGGCCGGCCGCACACCGCGGCCCCGCGGTACTTGTGCGGGCTCGCGCGCACACTTTCCGTGTACCAGCCCTGTCCTCACCGCGATGCCGACGTCCACCGCCATGACGATGTCCCAGTCCTCGCGCTCAAGGGTGTGCTCGTACTGGTTCAGCCACATCGACGGCCCGCCGGCACAGCTTGGGTTCGAGGCCTTGTAGCCCTGTGGTGCCGCCGCAACGCCGCTTGGCCAGCGCGATCACTCCGTGGTGGCTCTCGCGCTCTGCTTGTCCTGCGTGCCCTGTGGGTCTCAGCGGTCGAGCGGTCAGTCCTGGTCCTGGGCGCAACGCGCCGCGTACCAACTCTTCCCAGGGCAACGCGCGTACCCAACAGTCAACTGGCCTACTGGCGCTCAGTCGCAACTTTACGCGGGCCGCCGTACAGCGCTCTGGTGGCGGCCTGCTCCGCTTTTCCGCGACCGAATGCGAGACAGCGATCGAGCTCGTCGGGTCTGCGGACGAGGAACCTTGGCCCCGGCGATCGCGTCGCCCCACTGCGCCCAGGGCGACCGCGCCCGAGCCGGTCGACTGGGCCCTGGTCGGCCGCCGCTCGGTCCGCCGCCGGCGGTGGTGTTGACCACGAAAGTGAACTTCGAGTCCCCGTAGTGCACCGTGGGAGTCGCGTACAGACCGTCCTTCCGCCGAGACCGGTGCAGTCCGGGCGCCTCCTCATGAAGACGACGGTGGTCTCGGTGAGGAGTCCCTCCCCGTATTCGGCGAAAGTGCACGCAGCAGGGGGCGCAGCGCGTCGGTCAGCTCTGTCGGATGGGTCAGGTAGGGGGCGTGGGCGCCGGGGAGCTCGATGAGGTCGGTGCGCATGTGGGTGGCGAGCCACTGCGATTCCTCGTAGCCGTGGTGGTACGGCGCGGCGGGATCGCGGTTGCCGGCGCCGGCCGCGACGATGCACGGAACCGTCACACCGGCGAGTTCCTGGGGACTGGGGAGGTACTCGATGAAGGCTCCCAGTTCCATGGTGAGGAACACCTCCGCATTGGCCAGAAGCCGTCTCCTCAAGTCCGGTTCGGCGGCCGCGATGCCTTCCTCGCCCCACGCCCACAGCAGCAGGCCTTCCAGGGCCCTCTTCGGATCGCCCGTGGCCATGCCCTGCTCGAACAGGCGGCCCAGCTGCTTGCCCACCTCATCGGGGTCGGAGCTTTCCGAGACGAACGGCGGCTCGTGGATGACCGCCGCACGCACCACCTCCGGGTGGCGCAGCACCAGGTTGGTCAGGATGGCCCCGCCACCGCTCGCTCCGACCACGACCGCCGGGGCAATGCCCAGGCCTCGCAGCAGCCCCGCAGCGTCGTCGGCCTGCTCGTCGACGGACGTTGAGGTCCACTGCTCCGGGCGGGGGCTGCGCGAGTTCCCTCGGCGGTCGTAGGCCACCACCGTGAACTCGTCCGCCAGCGCCTGGGCCGTCCTCGTCCACAGACCCGCATCCCCCGTCACCCCGGAGATGAACAGCACCGCAGGACCGTGCCCGTACCGCTCGTAGTAGAGCCTGGCATCGCCGACGTCGATCACGCTCATGACGTGTGCCTCCCCGTTCGCCTCCGGTCATCGCGTGCTCCAACTGGATGAAATGCTGCGGTGCCGGCGCGAGTGATCCAGCTTCCTGCACTGGGTGACCGCGGCACCTGCATGGTGTGCGCGAAGGCGACCTGCCCGTCATGCTGACGAAGAGGAAGCCGTACACGACGGTCGCCTGGCCCGATGCGCCGGCCAGTGGTGCACGCCGTCACGATCGCGCCCGCCTGGTACGCGCTGCTCGCCGCCGCGCTGATCAGCGACCGGCCGGACCGGCCGGTGCCGTCGAGCAGCGACTACCGCCCGCACTGCTGGAGCAGGTGGCTCTGAAGATGAAGTGACGAATAGTTCACGCCAACGCGGGCGGATCCGGCGATTTCCTCGATTGCGCTGGAGTATCACCCGAACAGCCGGTATCCAGGGGGAACGTGAGTTGGGCCGTGCGGATAGATTTCCCAGCGGGCATGCAGGTAATTCGAGTGAAGCATGGCTGCAAGCCTGGGGCGGGGTCCGGGAGTCTATTTCTGCGGGAGTTCGTGTGAACGGTGACGTGGGAACCCAGTCCGGCGTGCCGCCGGTGGATGCTTATGAGAATGAAGTTCCCTTGCGCAGACACGCGCCTGGCAGAGTGGTGGTGAAGTGGCTTACCACCACCGACCACAAGACCATCGGTACGCTGTATTTCGTCACATCATTCGCCATGTTCCTGGTCGGCGGTGTCCTGGCGCTGTTCATGCGCGCCGAGCTGGCCCGTCCGGGTACGCAGCTCATGTCGAACGAGCAGTACAACCAGGCGTTCACGATGCACGGCACGATCATGCTGCTGATGTTCGCGACGCCGCTGTTCGCCGGCTTCACGAACTGGATCATGCCGCTGCAGATCGGCGCGCCCGACGTGGCGTTCCCGCGGCTGAACATGTTCGCGTACTGGCTGTACCTCTTCGGCTCGATCATCGCGGTGGCCGGCTTCCTCACCCCGCAGGGTGCGGCCGACTTCGGCTGGTTCGCCTACTCCCCGCTGTCGGACGCGGTTCACTCGCCGGGCGTCGGAGGCGACATGTGGATCATGGGTCTTGCCTTCTCCGGCTTCGGCACGATCCTCGGCGCGGTCAACTTCATCACCACGATCATCTGCATGCGCTGCCCGGGCATGACGATGTTCCGGATGCCGGTCTTCACCTGGACCGTGCTGCTGACCGGTGTGCTGGTCCTGCTCGCCTTCCCGGTGCTGGCCGCGGCCCTGTTCGCCCTGGAGGTGGACCGTAAGTTCGGCGCCCATGTCTTCGACTCCGCCAACGGCGGCGCGGTGCTGTGGCAGCACCTCTTCTGGTTCTTCGGGCATCCAGAGGTGTACATCATCGCCCTGCCGTTCTTCGGAATCATCTCGGAGGTCATCCCGGTCTTCAGCCGCAAGCCGATCTTCGGTTACATCGGCCTGGTTGCCGCGACCATCGCGATCGCCGGTCTGTCCGTGACCGTGTGGGCCCACCACATGTTCGTCACCGGCGCTGTGTTGCTGCCGTTCTTCTCCTTCATGACCTTCCTGATCGCGGTACCGACCGGTGTGAAGATCTTCAACTGGGTCGGCACCATGTGGAAGGGCTCGCTGTCCTTCGAGACCCCGTTGCTCTGGACGATCGGCTTCCTGATCACCTTCACCTTCGGTGGTCTGACCGGTGTCATCCTGGCCTCGCCCCCGATGGACTTCCACGTCTCCGACTCGTACTTCGTCGTCGCGCACTTCCACTACGTGGTCTTCGGCACCGTGGTGTTCGCGATGTTCGCCGGATTCCACTTCTGGTGGCCGAAGTTCACGGGCAAGATGCTGGACGAGCGGCTCGGCAAGATCACCTTCTGGACGCTGTTCCTCGGCTTCCAGGGCACGTTCCTCGTCCAGCACTGGCTGGGTGCCGAGGGCATGCCGCGCCGTTACGCGGACTATCTGGCCGCCGACGGCTTCACCGCGCTGAACACCTTCTCCACGATCAGCTCGTTCCTGCTGGGCCTGTCGATGCTGCCGTTCCTCTACAACGTCTGGAAGACGGCCAAGTACGGCAAGAAGGTCGAGGTCGAAGACCCGTGGGGCTACGGCCGTTCGCTCGAATGGGCGACGTCCTGCCCGCCGCCGCGGCACAACTTCCTCACCCTGCCGCGGATCCGCTCCGAATCCCCGGCGTTCGACCTGCACCATCCAGGCCTCGCCGCCATGCAATACAACGGCCCCGCCAAGGAAGGTGAACTGGTCAGGCCGGACCGCGGCGGTTCCGCAGAGCGCGGCGATCAAGACGGCGGGCATGAATGAACGGCCCCTCGGGGGACCCGATCTCGGAGACCGCAGCGGGTATCAACAGGATTGAGGGGTATCTGCTCGTCCACAGCAGAATTGAGGAAGCCCGGCGCGATGCCGAGAAATTCGCCGATCAAATGTACTGGCTCACTTCCAGCCAGCGGGCCGAGATCGTCAACCTCTACACGCAGGACCGCATGGCTGTCACGAAGCGGTCCCTGGAAATGACGGCTTCCCGCGCCAAGGAGCTGCGCCAGGAGTACGCCGCACGGTACGCCGCACTCAAGCAACGTCTGCTGAGCATCTTCGTCGCCACACTCGTCATGAGTCTCACACTGACCTTCGCCATGCTGATCGTGCTCACATGACCTGCCATCGCCAGGGCCACCTCGCCTTCGCTCCTACCTCACCGGCCACCACCTGCGCCACGAGCAGCCCGTGGCGAGCCCGTCGGCCTTGGGCGCGTTGGTCAGTGCACCGCTCCACCGGACATGCTGAAGGCCCCAGGGCCGGGGGCCTTCAGCGCCGAGGGCCCGCCTCCTCTCCGGGAAGCGGGCACTCGGAGTCCGTCGATCGCGAACGTCGTGGTGGTGTCGGTGGACGCGAGTATCGAGACACTACGCGTGGACGCGCAGTGCACCACGGACGACGCCGCGTGCCCGGGGCGCGCGGCCGGTCGAGCCGGGTTCATGCGAACTGCTCTTCGGCTGAGTGCCGGCAGCAGCTGTCCGGTCATCGACTCACCTCAGCCACCAGGTACGGGACACCTCGTCGTCCGAGCCCGGAGGGTGGGACGAGCTTCGGTGCGAGGCGACGGAGCGCAAAGGCAAAGAGCGGCCCAGCGCTTCGGACATGCGTGATGGAGTTCGCCCATGCCTAGGGGAGGATGGAATCGATGTACCCTCCATCGACCCGCAGTGCGCCGCCCGTAGTGGCGGACGCCAGGTCGGAGCTCAAATACACCACCATGTTCGCGATCTCCTCGGGTTCGATCAGGCGCTGCAGCAGCGACTGCGGGCGGTGCTCTCGCATGAAGACTCGCTGCGCCTCGTCCCATGGAAGGTCGCGGTCGACGAGTTGATACACGAAGTCCTCCACGCCCGCGGTGTGGGTGGGGCCGGCGATGACGGAATTTACGGTGACACCGGTCCCTGAGGCCTGCTTGGCGAAGCCGCGGCCGACCGCGAGCAGGGCGGTCTTCGACGTGCCGTAGTGGATCATCTCGGCAGGGATCACCACTGCAGAGTCGCTGGCGATGTATTGGACCCGGCCCCACCCCCTTTGGATCATCTGCGGCAGGTAGGTACGGGTGAGACGGACGGCGGCCAGCACGTTCACTTCGAAGTAGCGCCGCCATTCGTCGTCCGTGATGTCCAACGGGTCCTTGGCGCCGAAGATGCCGAGATTGTTGATGAGGATGTCGACGTCCGGCAAGGCTTCCCGGGCGCCGACGGCGCCCTCCTCGGACGCGACGTCGGCGGCGACCGGAAGAAAGTCGCCGTCCGGCACGTCGGCTCTGAGCTGTTTGATGGACTCCTCGACCCTGCCCTGGTCGCGTCCATTGACTCCAACCCGGGCGCCGGCTCGCGCGAGTCCGGCCGCGATCGCGGCTCCGATGCCCTGGGTGGATCCCGTCACCAAAGCGGTCCGTCCCGTGAGGTCCAGGCGCATGTCTTTACCCTTCCGACGTAGATTCGGTGGCTATGAGGTCTTCATGGCACTTCTTCTCCTCGGAGTCCCCGACCATGTCCGGAAACCCCGGGGTGGGGCAGTACGGGTGACGGCCGGCAGCTGGCTCAACGGGCGTGGGTGGAAGAGCTCGGGTAGTGGCCCGGCGCGGTCGTGGAGGGAAAGTGGGGGAGGACTTCCTCGGCGGGCTCATGGAGGACTACGGGGGCGGTCTTCGAGCCGGAGGTCAAAGGAGTAATGGGCAACGCCCAGGTTCCTGAGGGACCGGCCAGCCGCCAACACCACCTGAGCAGCTCGAATGTCGCGGCATCTCACCGGAAGGCAGAGCCGGCGCCAGTCCTCCATGCGCCCGAGCGCATATCGTAAGCGGGCGGTCCCCGTTCCAGGCCGTGCATTCAAAAGGGCCTTCAGGAGCGGCTGTTGCTCTTGGTGGCGGTCCGGATTGGTGTTGACGGAGATCGAGCGACTCGATGGTGTCGATGCCTGCTCAGATATCAGAGTTCGCTGCGGAAGACTGAGAGGATGCTGCTGACCACGGGGCAAGCAGCCGAGGAACTCGGCTGTGTGATCACCACCTTCCGACGGCTCGTTCGGGCGGGTTCGCTTCCCGGACTGTCCGGCCCTGGGGTACAGGTCATGATCCCACTGGCGGCCGTACAGGCATTGCAGACGCGCCCGCCCGCCCCGTTGCAGCACTTGAAGCCCGCGAGGTCGCCGTTCTGCGCGCCGATGTTGCCTCCCCGCCCGCTACTGAATCTGAACCTGAACGAGTGATGTCGGGGCGTTCGGCAGATCCAGGACTCCTGGTCCGGTACTGCTGGGGCTGTGAGGTATGCGCAAGGTGGGGGCTTCACCGACGCCGAGAGGGCTGCTCGCGAGTGAGTGCGTCTGGATGCGGTGGCCCGGTTCGGGGCTGGGCAGACGACCAGAGCCATCGCAACCGCGCTCAGGGTGTCGGAGCGGTTCGGTGGAGCGGTGGCGACGTCAGTGGCGTGAGG
The DNA here is from genome assembly GCF_042730885.1 of Streptomyces sp. NPDC059909. NCBI lineage: Bacteria > Bacillati > Actinomycetota > Actinomycetes > Kitasatosporales > Streptomycetaceae > Streptomyces > Streptomyces sp. NPDC059909. Next base: position 12,619 of record NZ_JBHWKX010000092.1, on the reverse strand, counting down.
GCGGTGCACTTGGTGTCGCCTCGAAAGGGTCGTCTGGCCGCTCCCGGCTATCCGACGGCCAAATTTCCAGATTGGAACGGGAGTTGGAGCGCGGTCCACTCGCGCACGGCTGGGCTGATCAGCGGTGGACGTTGGCCCGTGTGAAGACACTGATCGGTCGGATGTTCCACGTCTCGTACACCGTGGAGGACACCTGGCGATTGCTGAAGCGGCACGGCTGGTCGTGGCAGCAGCCCACACGGCGAGCGATCGAGCGCGACGACGATGCGGTGGAGCTGTGGAAGACGGAGGTCTGGCCGCGGGTAAGAGCATCGCGGCGGCCTGCGACGGATGGATCGTCTTCGAGGACGAGGCCGGTCAGTCGCTGACGCCGCCGCGAGCCAGGACCTGGGGCCGCAGGGGCTGCGCCCCGGTGGTCCGCGTACGCGGCCGGGGCCCAGGCCGGGTATCGATAGCGGCATGACCTGCTACAAGCCCGGCGAGCGGTCCCGGCTCTTCTACTCCGTCCGCGAGTCAACCGAATCAAGATGCTCAAGCGCCAGATGTTCGGTCGTGCCGGCTTCCGACTTCTCCGGAAGCGAGTCCTGCTGGCGTGAGCTGACCTACAGCTCGTGCGGCCGTGCCATTGTCGGTGGCTCGGCCTACGGTGGGGGCGACACAGGATCCGTGACGATAACAGGAGTTCCCCTTGACGACCCTGCCCGATCGGCCCAATACCGCGCTGCTCGTCATCGACGTCCAGAATGGGGTGGTGGCAGGCGCCCATGACCGTGACGGCGTGATCGCGAACATCAACACACTGGTGGGCAAGGCGCGTGCTGAGGACGTGCCCGTGGTCTGGGTGCAGCATTCCGACGACGGTCTCGAGCGGGACAGCGAGCCCTGGCAATACGTGTCGGAGTTGGTTCGCCGAGATGCGGAGCCTCTCGTCCACAAGACCTACGGTGACTCGTTTGAGGGCACTGCGTTGGAGGCGCTGCTCGCCGAGCGCGGGGTGGGCCAGCTCGTCGTGACGGGTGCCCAGAGCGACGGGTGCATCCGCGCGACTCTTCACGGGGCCTTCGTCCGCGGGTACGACGTGACGCTGGTCAGCGACGCGCATACGACGCAGGACCTCAGCGAGTACGGCGCGCCAGCCCCGAACCAGGTGATCGCGCACACCAACCTCTACTGGCAGTGGCAAGGCGCACCCGGACGCCGCGCAAAGACCGTCGAGACAGCAGAGGTGACGTTCACGGCGGACGCGGGCTGACCCGTCCCTGATCAGAGCCTGTTCTGCACGCTCGTCTCCGGGCAGCTTCCTCAGTTGTCACTCGGCGTGCACCCACCACAGTTGAGCCAGAACCCCAGCCACGACAGCGGTTGCTCACAGGTTTGGGAGGCACCCCGAATCTCGGAGGGGCGCTGTTGACGAGTTTTGACGGCACTGTGGTGCTTGCCGGACAGCATGGGGATGCTCCTCGCCACAGGGGCTGGTCACGCGTCCCGTCGAGCGCAGGTTCTAATACCGATCCAGGCGGTGCGCGTACGGGGTCGGCAGAGACTGCGTGCCGCCTCCGGGGAACCAAGCCGTACAAAGATCCCGGTACCGTTCGGGGATCGACATGCCGTGCACGTATGCGTCATCGGTCGACCAGTAGCCAAGAAGCAGCCGGATGAGCGCCTTGTCATCGGGGAGCAGTTCGCCGCGTCGCAGCGCGTCGAACGCCTTGTCGTAGAGCCTGTCCGGCTGCTGCACGGCAGCCCGGCGCCGCAGCTCGGGCTCGAGCTTCCGCACCAGGGACGACCGGTTCAGAACGGCGGCCATCATCCCGCCGCTCGGCGGAAATCTCTGCTGGTAGGTGCAGCCCATATGGCGAGCCACTTGGCCGGTGAGGCTGTCGGCCGGCTCCCGCACTGTGAATTCGCTCAGACGCCGTTGCCAGCAGAGTCGGGCGATGGCCATGAGCAGCAGGCGTGCCGCGGTGGCATTCTCGGCCACCAGTTCGTCCACGGTCAGCGAACCCAGGGGATCGCCGAAGGCTCGGCCCTCCAGCACGGCGTAGCCGACGGCAGCACTATCGGTCTGCAGGACCAGGGTCTGCGACCCAGGCTTCCACGTGGCCTGGGGGATGAGCCGGTTCCAGCCTGCGTGCCGTGCGTGGGTCCAGGGCCGCTGAGCGTGCGCGGTGTTGTACAGACGGATCATCGCCGGAAGATCGGCCGGAGAGCCGCTGCGGATGCCCGGGACGGCCGTACCCAGCTCGTCTCCCGCCGCCTGTTCGACGTTGCGCACGGGGATGACCAGGTGCCCTTCGGCGACGGCTCCGACGAAGCCGAACTGCTCGTACACCCCCTCGATACCGTCGGATACGAAGGCGATGTCCACCCTCTGTGCCATGCCGGCCAACGCCTGGCGGAGGAGTCGACTCATGTGCCCCTGACGTCGGAAATCGGGCTGGGTCTCCACGCCACCGATGCCTTCCGCGGCAACAGCCACCGCACCGAACCGCGGTTGGAAGGAGAGTGCCTCCAACTCGGCGACGGGTTCGCCTCCAGCGGTCCGCAACCGGCAGTAACGCACTCGTAGACTGCGCACTTCCTGATCCGGGACTTCGGTGTAGCCGGCCCTTGGCTCATGATCCGACACGGAAGGTCCTCAGCCTCTTGATTGCACGGCGCTGCCGTCATTTCCCGCGAACATCAGCGATGTCCTTTACCTGCCCACTGCTGCTGAAACCCGTCAACAGACGCTGTCACCGAAAGCGAACGAAGCCAGATGTTCCCGTGACTCACCGACAAAGCCACCGAGCACTGTGACGACAGCGTCGATGTACGGGCTGTGCGGGAGTGTCTGGTCGCTCATGTCCGGACAATGAGCAGTCGAGCGCTGCGGTACGTGCATGACCTCCCGCGCAGGCCGCGCTGCCGAACTCATAGTTCAGGACATTGCGTTCCGCGCCGGCAAGGAACTATGCCGCGCCCCCACCGACATGTGCGGCGAGATCAACCCTGAACTTCTCTCCGACCTCGACGTCGCCGCCCTGCGGTGGGCCGGCATCGACCCGCACGACTACTCGACTGCGACGAATGCCCACTCGTGATGGACCGGGACGAGAACGCAGCACGCAACCTCGCCGCCCTCGCAGCGGCCTGCACGACCGGCACCGGAGTGGCCGGACACCGGGGCACGCGAGTGCCGAAACCGCGTGGAGCCGACCGGAAGACCCGCGCCACCCGCCAGGCCCGCAAGGGCCCGGCGGGGCAGGCAGGTGGCGCAAGACCGCCCTATGGGCGGAAGGAACCGCGAGACCTTCATCAGGACACCCCGGCCCAACTCGGGCTGTGGTGACACCGCTAAGGACCTTCTGTGTGGAAACACACGGATTGGTGACGCCTGACTATGGCGTCAGCAACGGGTAGCACATAGTGGACCGAACACTTCACCGAGCACGAACGGACGGCCTGTGACGACTGCGTACAGCGAATCCTCCACCGAACGCATCCCGGGACGGTCCTGGACCATCCGCCTGACGGGACACAGCGACCGCACCGCCACCGTCACCTGCAGCACCGCCGCGTGCCGCATGCCGGCCCGTTCCAAGAACCTCGCCGCGATGCGTGCCTTCGCCGCCCAGCACGCTGCCGCGCACGCCAAGGTGGCCACGATCCGGCCCAACGCTGCCTGCCATTGTCGCGCCCAGCAGTGCGCCGCCCACCCGGACATGAAGGTGCACTGCGCCGGCGCGGTGGTGATGATCCTGCGCCATGACCCTACGGTGGGCCGGGTGTGGAGCGTGGGGGAAGTCTGCGCGGCCTGCGCTCCCTTGATCACTCACGCCACGGTCGTCGCGCGTGCCGCCCGGCCCCGGCCTGCCGCAGCCGAGCAGGATCCCGCGCAGGTTCCGGCCCCGCGTTCGGCCGTACCGGGTGGGTTCTCTTCGCCGGGCGCCCCGGCAGCCGGTGAGGCTCAGCGTCGTCGGCCCCGCTCCACGGCCCGGCGGCCGCGCCGCCCGGGCAATGGGCAGGGGCGCTGACTGCCCAGCGGGCGCGACACGATCCCGGGGCCGGCGTCAGACAGCCGCCGTGCGAGGGGGCCCTCGCTGTTGCCATGCCGCGTCTTCTCGCGGAGAGCCTTGGCAGGTCGCTTGCGGTGATGATGTCGGTGGTGGGGGAGGGGAAGGACCAGATCCCTGAGCTCAGTGCTCCGTCACGCTCACGCTCCGTGAGTCCTCGACCGAGGGACGTGCACCGTGCTGGCGCGGCAACGGCCACGGGGGCGGCTTCGTACTTCTTGCGTTTGTGGACCGGCACGCCGTCTGCGATCACATGGGCATCGTGGGCATCGGTCTTGGCCTCGCCGGGGTAGAGGTCGGCAATCCGGCGCATCGCCAGCCTGGGCAGGTATGCGACCTCGCATCCGGACGCGGGCCTGTCAGGCGTCCGCGGGGCGGGCCGTGAAGACGCGGTCCAGTAGGGCGTACAGGGTGGCCCGGTCCTTGTCGTCGAGTGTGGCCAGGCCCGCCAGTGTGGTGTGCATGTTGGCGCGGATGGTGTCGATGGCGTGCTCGCCCTCGGGGGTGATGACGACGTTCTTGACGCGGCGGTCGCCGGGGCTGGGCTCGCGGCGGACCAGGCTGCGCTTTTCCAGGCGGTCGACGATGCCCGTCATGTTGGAGGCGTCGCAGGCCAGCGTCTCGGCGAGCACGCGCATCGCGGCGGGGCCATGGCGCAGCACGCTGAGTGTCCTGCCCTGGCTGGCCGTGAGCTTCTCGCGGGCGGCCGCGGTCGTGAAGTCGCCGTGGTAGGTGCTGAGCGACACCGAGAGCAGTTCCATGAGCTGGCCCGTGCCGACGGGCGGGGGTCCTGGCATGTGATCCACCTTACGTCCAGAAACTTGACGTTCTCAAATATTGATGTCTACCGTAAAACTATTAGTTGTTGTTCTCAAGCTTCCATGTTCTTAAGTAGTTGGGAAAGAGTTCCGTGTCTCAGGCACAGCACAGGGCATCCGCCCGGCCCTCCGGACAGACCATCACTGCGTCCTCCGCCTCCCGCGCGGCCGAGATCCTGTCCCGGCCCGTCGCACTGAACGGCCTGACCGTCCCCAACCGCATCGTGATGGCGCCGATGACGCGCATGTTCTCCCCGGGCGGCGTCCCCGATGAGGACGTGCGGTCGTACTATGCCCGTCGCGCCGCCGCGGGTGTGGGCCTGATCGTCACCGAGGGGACCTACGTCGGCCACGAGTCGGCCGGGTCCAGCGACCGTGTGCCGCGATTCCACGGTGAGGAACAGCTGGCGGGGTGGGCGAAGGTCGCCGAGGCCGTTCACACGGCGGGCGGCACGATCGTGCCGCAGCTGTGGCACATCGGCATGGTGCGCAAGCAGGGCGATGCGCCCTACGCCGACGCCCCCGCCGTCGGCCCCTCCGGTATCCGCGTCGACGGCACCGAGGGCACCGGCAAGGCGATGACCCGGCGCGACCTGGACGACGTCATCGGTGCCTTCGCGGAGGCCGCCGCGGCCGCCGAGCGCATCGGCTTCGACGGTGTCGAACTGCACGGCGCCCATGGCTACCTCCTCGACCAGTTCCTGTGGGCGGGGACGAACCGCCGTACCGACGCCTACGGCGGCGACCCCGTGGCCCGTACGAAGTTCGCGGCCGAGATCGTGGCCGCGGTCCGCGAGAACGTCTCGCCCGACTTCCCAGTGATCTTCCGCTACTCGCAGTGGAAGCAGGAAGCCTACGACGCGAGGCTCGCCGAGACCCCGGAGGAGCTGGAGGCGATCCTGGCCCCACTCGCCGCGGCCGGCGTCGACGCCTTCCACGCCTCCACCCGCCGCTACTGGCTCCCGGAGTTCGAGGGCTCGGACCTGAACCTGGCGGGCTGGACCAAGAAGCTCACCGGCAGGCCCACCATCACCGTCGGCTCGGTCGGCCTCGACGGCGACTTCATACGCGCGTTCGCGGGCGAGGGCGCCCCGGTCCAGGGCATCGACAACCTCCTCGAACGCCTGGAGCGCGACGAGTTCGACCTGGTCGCCGTCGGCCGCGCCCTGCTCCAGGACCCGGAGTGGGCGGCGAAGGTCCTGGGGGACCGGCTCGAGGAGCTGAAGCCGTACGACGCGGCGGCTCTGAAGACGCTGAGCTAGGTGTACTGCCCAGGCAGGTTGGTTGAGTTTGTGCGACGACACGGTGTGAATCTGTGAGATGACGAAGGCCTCCGGTTGTGGAGTGGAGCTGTCCAGGAACCGCTCCGCCAACCAGGAGGCCTTCGTGTCTCACGCTAACGCTGCTCTGACTCCTCGTGCCCGTCTTCGGCTGGCGCGTCTGATTGTTGACGACGGGTGGCCGGTCGCTCGTGCGGCCGAGCGCTACGAAGCGGTGGGCCGACCGTTACGCCGAGTCCGGTCCGGCCGCGATGGCGGACCGGTCCTCACGGCCCCATCGCAGTCCTGCCCGAACCACTCAGCCGCAGGTCCGCAAGATCGTGCACCTGCGCTGGAAGCAGCGGCTGGGCCCGGTCCAGATCGCCGGACGGCTGGGCATGCCTGCCTCGACCGTCCACGCGGTCCTGACCCGGTGCCGGATCAACCGGCTGTCCCACATCGACCGCGCCACCGGCGAGCCGGTCCGCCGCTACGAACACGATCACCCCGGCGCAATGCTCCACATCGACGTCAAGAAGCTCGGGAACGTGCCCGGCAGCGGCCGGCCGACCACGACGACCAGACGGGTGTTGGCGTCGATGACGACCTGGTTAGTCGAGTACCGGTAATTCTTGGACTGCTCCGCGACCTTGTGGTCGCGCGTTGGCACCAGGGTGCCGTCCACGATGAGCACGGTGTCCTTGGCGAACTGCTTGCGCGGCTGCAGCGCCGGCTTCGGCCCGAGGTGGTCGATGATTCGGCGGGCGGCGGACTTCGATACCCCGAACAACAGGGCCAGTTGCCGCATTGTCAGGTTGGTGCGCCAGTACGCCGCGACCAGCAGCACCCGGTCCTTCAGCGGCAGCCCCCACGGTCGGCCGTTGCGGACCGGATCGGCGCCCTCGCGCCGCAGCGCGGTGACCGAATTGCCGAAGGCTCGCGGGCTCAGCCCGGTGAACGGGGCTATCCAGGACGGCTCAGACACCGTGATCACACCAGCCACCTGAAGATCATTCCATGCTCCCTGAAGAGCGGTTCCGGGGGACATGACGCGTAGGGATCGCCGGTTGCGGATACGTCGTGTCGTTGAGGTAGGTCACAATGCTGCCGTGGCCGAGGAGGCAGAGGACATAGAGAGGGTGCGCGCGTTGCGGGCGCGCGCGTTCCTGGCGTGCACGACGGAGGTGGCTCGGCTCCTCGGGATCAAGGACGATGCGCCGGGGTCGGACAAGGCACGCGCGCGGCTCCTGGCCGCCCGGGCGAGGAAGCCGCTGCGTGAAAGCACGTACCTGCCTGAGGAGTTCTTCGCCACACTCATGGCCGCGACCGTGGCCGACCCGGACCCCAGCTTCTGCGGCTGGTTCGTCGAACCGGCGCTCTACTCCTTCGGTCGCCGCCGCGTGCAGGCCGCGCTTGTCGAGTACCTGAGATCGGGCACCGACGCTGAGCGCGCGGGCGCGTTGCGCGCCTGGTACTGGGCAGGCATGCCACTGGGCGCGCACCGGTCGCCGGCATACGCACCGAACGGAACCCGCGACCGCGCGCTGGACGCCACACAAGACGTGCAGGAAGCGTGGCTGGAGGTGTCGATGCAGGTGTATGCGGAGGCTACCGACGCGTGGATCCGTTACCGCGTCCTGCACATGCTGCCTGTCTCACGAGAGTCATACCCGCCACGGCTGCACGACCTGCTCGAGCGCACGCTCAGCATCGCTCGAGCCGACCCCGACGAGGACAATCGCCGCTGGGCCCACGCCGTTGACCGCGCCAGATCCTGACCCCCCGGGCAACCTCCCGTGGCATTGCGGGACACCCTTTAGGAACAGCGTTTGTCGACGGGATCCGGAGTCAGTTGGTGATTACTCGGGTCGTGATGTCGAGCAGAAATGACGGCACTGCCGTAGGCGGCGAAGAAAGGGAGGGGGAACCGACAGGGCGCTGGCAGGACTTTGAGTGCCTCGCTACCAGTCTCGGACGGACTCCACTCCGGAGATGAGACTGTCGCGGTCGTCTTCGAGGCCGGGGCGGCCGTGGAGTGCTTCGGCCTCGTTCACGATGTGGTCGAGGGCGGCGAAGAGCTCTTCGCGCTCGACGGTCTCGATGAAGCCCGATCGGCGGTCAAGCTGGTTGAAAGCCTCACCGTAGGCATGCCCGATCTCCTCCATGCGTGTTGATCGGACGTCTGCGGGTTCTTCAGCGAACACCTGAAGGATTGTTTTCCGTGTCGTCTTGTACTGGGCGACAGCCCTCTTGTAGGTGGTGCTGCTGATCTGTTCGCGGCCGTCCCAGTCGCGCAACGGGTTGTTCCGGTTCTCCCCGACCCATTCGGGCTTGCGGGCCCGGAGGATCGACACGTAGGTGCCTGCTGGGATCTCGGGTCGCCAGGTGCTGCGCATGGCCGAGGCGTATTCGGCAGGGATGCTGTAGAGGTCCACTGATTCCAGCTCCGGCACGCACTGCGGTCGAAGACGGTCTTCTCTGGTCATCCCGAACAGGTCGACGATGCGGATCCCCTGGAGAGATGCCAGCCGGTTCAGCTCGCCCGCGGCGGAGAGAAGGCCAAGGCGTCCGTGCAGATGGAGCCGGGTCACCCCGGGGAAACGCTGGACGAGCTGAGCGCAGTCGAGGGAGTCGACGTCCCTGATCGTCAGCTGCGTGATCTCTGATCGTGGTCCTGTCGGCTGGCTGAGGAATTCATTGACCGTCTCTCCGGTGTACTCCGCCTTCCAGGCTGCGACCGGGTCCTCATGGACGCCGTTGTCCCACCGCCGCTGCCGGGCGAGCTGATCGCCCAGGCGCCATCCGGAGGTCCAGCAGTTCGCCGGTTGGTCATGGAGCAGGGGCATCGCTCCGACGACCTTGTGGCTGCGGGGCAGGACCCATTCCTGGTTACAGAAGGACAGCGCCCCGCTCCATGAGTGGTGGGTGAGCCTGAGCGGGGCGACGTCGCCGAGGTCGGCCACGGACGACGGCTCGGGACCGGACCAGTCCAACTCGAGCACGGCCGCCGTCTGTGAATCGGCGTCGAGTCGGACTATCTGCGCGACCGTCCACTCCCCAAGATCCCGCGAATGAGCGGCCACCACGTCGCCGACTGTGAGTGGCCTTGGCGGCGCGGCCTGCTTCCGACTCGACATGCCCTGATCTTAATAGCGGCTGACAGGGCACCATCTACGCTGGCGACCTCGTCCACGTCGAAGGAGCTACAAGAGCGTCATGGCCCGAGGAACCGGAGCGGCCAAAGGGATCGTCAAGTATTTTGCGCGCATGGCCAAGCCGTCGGTGGCGTTCTTACCGATACCGAACCCGACTGCTCGGCAACACCATCATTCCCTGTGGCTCTGTCGGCTCGTCCGGTCTGCCGCATGAAGCAACAGAGCCGCTCATCGCCAACGCCCAGGAGAGACACGGACATGGGAAGACGTAAGATCGCCACTGCCGCAAGGAGAACGGGGAAGGCTCTGGCACTGGCTGCCGCCGTCGTCGGGCTTTCGGCTCTGGCTTCCGGGCCCGCACACGCGGGCGTCATCCCCCGCGTCTACCAGGGGGACGACTACGCGGAGGCGTGGCACGCCTATTCCGGGAGTGCTTTCATCGCGGAAATGGTCTCGGTGTGCGACCGCGAACCGGACGGCCATGGCGTCTACGTCAAAGTCTGGTTGAACGCCGGGTACGAGGAGATAAGCGACACCAACGGATCCGCGTACGGGTGCGGTTCACGCGGCTACGACAGGAACGACGTCGAAGCCATCGAGGTCTGCGAACGCGTAACCGGCCCCGACTGGTGCTCCGGCCGGAAGAACGCGTAGGCCCGCGGAGCGTTCGCGGAACCTCCCGCGCGGCCGGGCCTCAGCGATCCGCCAACTGGTCCTTTGCAGCCGGCAGGACACCGGGGTCGCCACCATCGGGGCGGCCTGCCCGGGCCAGCCTTCGCGCGGGCCCGCGGCCGGGTCGGCGCACCCGGAGACGGACCCGCTCGCCCTCGCGTGCCCGCAGCCCTTTGTTGGGCGGCACCGGCGCGCACCCCTGCTGAGAAATTCACTCGCCGCGGCCCTTTGGCGCGCCCTACGGTGAAGGCTGCCGAGTGGAGCAGTTCGGCAGCTCGTTGGGCTCATAACCCAGAGGTCGTGGGTTCAAATCCCACCTCGGCCACGAAGAAGACCGGGTCCGCCGCAGCACCTGCGGCGGACCCGGTCTTTTGTGTGAAAGCCGCCTGCATGGGGGGCCCTTCGGCTCGCCTGCCACGCAGGCCGCCATCGGCCGCTGTGCCCCGGCGACGTCGATCGGCATGCCGCCGAAGGTCTCGGGCTTGGCTTGCCACTTCCCGCCGGACAGCTGCGCGGGGTAGCGACGGCCGAGTTCGGCCGGCAGCCCCACGAGCTCCAGCAGGTCCGCGGCGCGGGCCCGGGCCTGAGCCGGTCAGCAGCGGAACCGTGGCGATCGTTTTCCTGGGTCGCCCGACGCGGTTGCCGTCGGCCGGCATCCTGGCCGGTGCCATCGACAGCTCCCACGTGTGGAGTGCTTTCAGGCCCGGATGTGGGAGCTGCGGGGCTTCGCAGCCCCGCAGCGCCACCAGCAGGCCATGCCGGGGCCCCGTTCAGGGGGCAACTGTTGCACCGGACGCCGGTGAAGAGGATTCCGTACAGCACCTTGCGGTCATCCGGAGTTCTCGGTCCGATCCGCGTTTGCGGGCACGCCACTGCCGGCCACCGGGATAGGAGGATCGCTCCTCACCCGCAGACGACCGAGTCACCCGGCGGAGGCCAGGACCGCCCCGCATGCCGGCCGGAGCATGCTCAGCCGCGGTAGGTCTCCAGCAGCCGCAGCCAGACTTCGCCGATGGTGGGGAAGGCGGGGACGGCGTGCCAGAGCCGGTCCAGGGGCACCTCGCCGGCGACCGCGATGGTGGCCGAGTGCACCAGTTCCCCGACGCCGGGGCCGGCGAAGGTGACGCCCACCACGGTGTTGCGGTCGGTGTCGATGAGCATGCGGGCCCGGCCGCGGTAGTCCTCGCCGTACTGGAGGGCGCCCGCGACGTGCGCGAGGTCGTAGTCGACGACCTCGATGCGGCGCCCGCTCTGCTCGGCCTCGCGGCTGGTCAGGCCGACGGAGGCGACCTCGGGGGTGGTGAAGACGACCTGGGGGACGGCCGCGTGGTCGGCGGTGGCGACATGCGCGCCCCAGGGGGCGTCGTCGATGGGCTCTCCCTTGGCGCGGGCGCCGATGACGGTGCCGGCGATCCGGGCCTGGTACTTGCCCTGATGCGTCATCAGGGCGCGGCGGTTGACGTCGCCGACGGCGTAGAGCCAGCCGCCGTCGACGCCGGTGACCTGGAAGGTGTCGTCGACGGTCAGCCAGTCGCCGGGGGTGAGACCGACGCTCTCCAGTCCGACGTCGCGGGTCCGCGGGGCGCGGCCGGTGGCCAGCAGGATCTCGTCCGCGGCCAGCTGCCCGCCGTCGGACAGCGTGATCCGCACCTCGCCGTCTTCGCCGCCCTCGCGGGCCATGGAGGTGACGGTGGTGTTGAAGCGGATGTCGACGCCTGCTTCGCGCAGTCCGTCGGCGACCAGTTCGCCGGCGAACGGCTCCATCCGCTCGAGGAGCCGGTTCTCGAGGACCAGCATGGTCACCTGGGAGCCGAGGGCCTGCCAGGCGGTGGCCATCTCGACGGCCACCACACCACCGCCGACGACGGCGAGGCGGCCGGGCACCTTGTCGGCGCTGGTGGCCTCGCGGCTGGTCCAGGGGCGCACGGTGTCGAATCCGGGGATGGGGGGCAGGGCGGCGCGGGTGCCGGTGGAGACGGCGACGGCGTGCCGGGCGGTCAGGGCGACGTTGTCGCCCTCAGGGGTCTGCACGGCCACCTGCTTGGGGCCGGTGAGGCGGCCGTGGCCGCGTATGAGGTCGACGGAGACCGAGTTCAGCCAGTCGACCTGGTCCTCGTCCTTCCAGTACGAGGACATCTTGTCGCGGTGTGCGAGGACCGCCTCGACGTCCAGCGGGCCGGCCACCGCCGGGTTGAGTCCGGGTACGCGACTCGCGTCGGCACGTGCCACCACCGGCCGCAGCAGCGCCTTGCTCGGGTCGCAGGCCCAGAACGAGCACTCGCCGCCGAGGAGTTCGCGCTCCACGATCACGGCGCTGAGCCCTGCGGCGCGGGCGCGTTCGGCCACGTTCTCGCCGACCGGGCCCCCGCCGATGACGATCACGTCGTAGGTGCGGGTTGTCTCGTTCATCACTGCTGCGTTCCTCACTGTTTCGTTCCTCATTGCTTCTGTGACTCGGTCGGATACTCCGGCGGCCGCGGCCCATTGCCGGCCGCGTTTGCCGCTCCCCGCCGCCGGACGGCCCCCGGGCTGTCGCACCGCACGGGGTCGAGGGGGCGGTCACGGGATGGGACGGCCCCGGCGGCAAAGCCGTCTCTCGGCGCCCGCGGCGCCCGCGGCGCCCGCGGCGCCCGCGGCGCCCGCGGCGCCCACGGCGGCCG
>NZ_JBHWKX010000091.1:0-21390 GCF_042730885.1 Streptomyces sp. NPDC059909 | reverse complement strand
GCGACCAGCGCAGCAACGTCTCTCGCTCCTCATCCGCCAGAACCACCTCGACCGTCGGCCGACCCATACGCGCCATGAGCCCAGCCTACTTCTATGGCGGAATAAAGACTCAGGACACTAGATGATCGATTCCAAGGGATCGGCTGCGCGCACGAGGAAAGGGAGCCCAACGTCAGTGTGTGAAGACAGAGTTGGACTCCCTCGCCACCGCACTCTATGTGAAGACCGACCAGTCGCCATCGCCCGCGCGGGAGCGGTGCAGGTAGTCCTCCAGTCTCCTTGCAGCCCACAATCGACTGTCATTCCCGTGGTCCCAGACGAAGATGTACGGGCGCTCGGTCGTGAGCACGAAGGCGAACTGGTCGCCCCCGCCGTTGTCGCCGAAGAACAGCAGCGGATCGAAGGGCATATACAGGCCGGGGAACGTATCAGGGGACCTGAACAGCAGGTTTTGCTGCACCAGTGGGAGCAGCACATCACCAAGCCTTGAGCACCCGTGTCAGTACCCGGTCTGTTCCGGCTCCTCCGGTCGGCGCGCTGCTCCTCGGCGGCATGGAAGCAACCGAGTGCAGCCGGAACGGCTTCGTCGAACACGCCGGCCGCCAAGCGGGCGTGCCCGTGGAGAAGCTGCCTGTCAGTCGCCTGCTTCCCGCTGCGCTTCCAGGCGATCCAGCTGCGCCTCGGCCGACTCCGGGCTGCGGATCAGCTTCCACGTCTCGATTACGCACGCGACCAGGAGCCCGACGCCGGCCAGGAAGAACGCCACCCGCAACGGCGGCCACCACCGCACCTTCACCAGCCCCCACCCCGTCACGAGCAGCCCGGCCAGCAGCGTCCCGCCGACCCTGCGCAGCCACAACTCGATCCCGTCCCACATCGCCCCGCCCCTCCCAGGCCACCACCCCTGCGCGGCTGGAGCGCGATCCTACGAGCCACAGCACACCCGCCGCCCGGCAGCCCACACACGGCAGAGGGTCCCCGGCGGCTACAGATGTGCCCGGCCTGCAGCCGCCGGCCCCCGTCACGTTAGGGCGGGCGTCAGCTCTTGGCGTCGTCGCCGCAGGCCTCGACGGCCCGCACCTTGGGCTCGCCCACCACCTTGGCCTCGCCCACCACAACTCCCGTCCACGCTCCTCCCAGGGAGTCAGGCCGGCGATTCTCCTGGGTCAGCTTGCCGTCCATCCTGGTCCAGGGCACTCCGTTGCGGTCCACGAAGTTCAGCCCTCGCAGCTGGAGATACGTGCCGCCGGGCAGGCCGTTGTACAAGTCCGGGCCGGCGTGGTCGGGGCGCAGAGGTTCCGCCGATCCTGACTGATCAGCAGACTCGCCCTCCTTGTACCGGAGGGACTTGCCGTCGATGACCGTCTCCGTGCACGGCGGCAGGCTGGGCAGCACGACGAAGAACACCACGTCCTTGTGGCCGGGCAGGCGCCCGTCTGCGTACTGGTCGCGTTCCCCGGCCGTGAAGTGGATCCGCACGTGGTCCACGGGGTCCGGGGACCGGTTCATCACGTGGATCTGGGCGCCGTCCGCCACTCTCCCGGTGATCCAGTACGAGACACGCGATGCGTGCGCGCGCTGCTTGTCCTCGTTCTGCTGCTCCAACTGGTCCGCCGCCACCAGGGCACTCCAGATCGTGCCGACTCCCGTCGCCACCAGGCCGCCGAGGGACACCACGATCGTGACGACCGCACCCACCCCGAGGAGGTTCAGCCGCCCGAACCTCACGCCGGCCTCCGGCTCCTCGGCTCGCTCCCGCACCCGCACCCGGTCCGGCCTCGGTCTCGGTCGCTGCCTCGCCAGCCGGAGTCTTGTCCGCCTCGCGGTCCCGCTCTGTGACACGCATGCCTCCTCGCACCGTTGCACAAGGGGACGCACCACGCGCGCGAACGGCTCCCGCGCTGCCCGGACTCCGCACACGGACCCGCGAGCGTCAGCTTCTTGACGGCCCGTCACCATAGGGCGGAATCGCCGACACCGCGCTCGGCTGGACCGAGCCCGCCCCCGGTGTGGTGGAAACGATCACGTCTGCCTGTGGTTCGTCACTGAGTCGGTCGACAGCGGTGAGGATGGCGTTTCGGTGCCGTGCTTGTCGATGACGTCGACGAAAGGCTGCAGGTCTCCTTCGGCGGAGTCGCGTGCGGCGTAGGCGTTCACCCTGACCAGCCATCAGCCCGCTACACGCCAACCGCCCGGAATCGCCCCAGGTCAGACGGCAAACTCCGGCTGAAGTGCGGGTCCCCTCCCTACACTTCACGCCAGCTCACGAACTCATGCCGGTCCCCTGCCGAGAGCCGTTCGCTGAACGGGTTCACCTCGCCGGTCAGGACCGCCACGCAGAACGATGCCATACCACCGTCCTAACACGGTCCAGCGGTTCACCCCGTACGGCATCTGCCTCCGAAAGACGGCCACCCGCCAGTCGTCGGGAGCGCCCTCGCGCAGCCAGAACGCGACGTCGCTGCTCGCCGAGTCCGCGAAGGGCAGCAGTGGCGGCAGCGCGTCTCCCGGCAAGAGGGCACTCACCTCTTCACGGTCATGGTCCGAGAGGGCGGGATCGACTCTGTCCAGGAGGTCCCCGTACGCCGAGCCGGGACCGGCGACGTGCCGACGGACAGGTACTCGTCGATCTTGCCGCCGCCGTACGACTCCAGTCGGGTCGTATGCCGAGGCGTTCCAGGACGGGAATCTTGGCAGTGGGCCGGGCTGACTCGTACGAGTGAGCCCGAGTCCATGTCTACCGATGGCCGTGCCGCGCCTGTGAGCCTCTCACCTGCTGATTTCTCCGTTCCGCGCAATCGACGCGGAAATCTGCAGCAGGAGCGGCTTGCAAGGCGATACACGCAGCAACTAGCGTCCATTCTTGTTGGACGAATCGTCCAATTATTCTGGACGGGTTACGTGTACCCCGAATACGCCTTCCTGTGCCCGTCGCGAGGAGGAATCACCATGCTCGACGCGCAAGAACTCGACAGCGAGTCCGCGGGGCTGCTTCCAGCCTCGAAGTCCTGGGCAAGGGGCGGAGGAAACCGCCGGACACGCCCCGGGTCGTCCCGGAGGGTGCCTTCGCGGCGGGCCCTCGAGTACGCAAGCTGTCTGGATGCAAGGGCAAGGCCACTTCCGGTTGCAGTGCCAGGGCAGTTGCACCATTCGGGTCCGTCCGCTCGTCCTGCGTCGCAGGTGAGGCCGCGCGGAGGAAGCGCCTAGGGCGCACAGACGCTCAATCGCACCACCACCGGCACACTCTGCGCAATTTATGCACACCTGGGGTCCCGAGGCGGTCGCTTACCGCGGACGCGGTAGTCCGCGTCGACCGGACGGGTCACCGAATCCTTTTATTCTACGTTTCTGTTTTCGTCCAACCGACTGATATGTCGGGGCGATTCAGCCGCGTACACAGAACCACTTCCCCACACCAAATGTGTCGTGACGTGCGGATTCCCGTATTTCGCGTGTACGCGGCCGGGGCACACGCATGCGACGACGAAGGCATGACCAGCTTTCTCATCGCCGACTCCACAACATGCACCAGCCCATGGGGATCCGTTCACAGCTGTGGCACTCCACAGCCCATCTGAGGGGCTCTTCTTTGCTTTCCGCGCTCATCACTGTGACGTCGCTGGCGCTGTTCTGGATGGCGGCGTTCACTCTTTGGTGGCAGATGCATGCCTGGCGTACGCCGGAGACACTGGCAGCCACCCGTTTCGCGCGGCCTGACGGGGACGCGGGCCTGTCCTTCTCCCTGCTGGTGCCGGCCCGACACGAGCAGGCTGTCCTGGAGCACACCATCAACGGTCTGCTGACCTCGACGCACGGCGACTACGAGATCATTGTCATCGTCGGCCATGACGACCCCGGCACCACCGAGGTCGCCGAGCGCGTCGCGGCCCTCGCCCCGGACCGGGTCCGGGTCGTGGTCGACACCAACGAGGCCAAGAACAAGCCCAAGGCTTTGAACACCGCGCTGCCGTACTGCAGAGGCGACGTCGTCGGGGTCTTCGACGCCGAGGACCAGGTCCATCCGGCCCTCCTCGCCCACGTGGACCATGCCTTCCGCGTCACCGGCGCCGACGTCGTGCAGGGCGGGGTCCAGCTGATCAACTTCCACTCCAGCTGGTACAGCCTGCGCAACTGCCTGGAGTACTTCTTCTGGTTCCGGAGCCGGCTGCACCTGCACGCCCTCAAGGGTTTCATCCCGCTCGGCGGCAACACCGTCTTCGTCCGCACCGAAGTGCTTCGCGACGCCGGCGGTTGGGATGAGAACTGTCTGGCCGAGGACTGTGACCTGGGCGTGCGGCTGTCCAGCAAGGGCAAGCGGGTGGTCGTCGCGTACGACTCGGAGATGGTCACCCGGGAGGAGACCCCCGGCACGCTGCTGAGCCTGCTGAAGCAGCGCACCCGCTGGAACCAGGGCTTTCTGCAGGTGTACCGCAAGAGGGACTGGAAGCAACTGCCCACCCTGGGACAGCGGATGCTCGCCCGTTACACCCTGATGACGCCGTTCTTCCAGGCGTTCACCGGGGTGATCATCCCGGTGAACGTCATGGCGGCGCTCTTCCTCGACGTCCCGGTCGGCGTCGCGGTAGTCACCTTCCTGCCCGTCTTGACCACCACGGTGACCTTCGTCTTCGAGATCGTCGGACTGCACGACTTCGGCCGCCAGTACGCCCTGCGGGTACGCCTCATCCACTACCTCAAACTCATCGCGGGCGGCCCCTTCTACCAGCTTCTCCTGGCCGGCGCCGCCACGCGCGCGGTGTGGCGGGCGCAACGCGGCCGCAACGACTGGGAGCTGACCTGTCATGTCGGCGCCCACCTCACCGAAGCGACCCGGAAGGACGTGCTCCGGTGACCGTCACCCGGCCCACCGCTACCCTGCCCACCGGGGCTGTGCCCGCGCCGCGTACCGTCGCCCACCCCGTCGCGAAGAACCCTGCTCCACGATTCCGCTTCCGCACCTCGCGCCCGGATCAGCTGCTGTGCGGCGCCCTGTTGATGGTGATCCTGATCGTCCAGGGCTGGAACATCACGCGCTTCCCGACGTTCAGCGACGACGAGGGCACCTACCTCGCGCAGGCCTGGTCGGTCCAGCAGAGCATGGGCCTGGCCCACTACACGTACTGGTACGACCACCCACCGGTCGGCTGGATCCAGATCGCGCTCATCACATGGCCGGCCTCTCTGATCGACCCGTCCACCATGACGGTAGCGACGATGCGCTACGCGATGCTGCCGATCAGCGGGATCAGCGCGGTGCTGCTGTTTGTACTGGCGCGGCGGCTAAGCCTGCCGCGCTGGGCGGCCGGGCTCGGCATGGCGCTGTTCGGGCTGTCGCCGCTGTCGGTGATGCTGCAGCGGGAGATCTTCCTCGACAACGTCGCGGTGATGTGGATGCTGCTGGCGTTCTGCCTGGCTGCGTCCCCCAGCCGGCACCTGTGGCACCACTTCGGGGCCGGGTTGGCCGCCGCCGTTGGCGTCCTGAGCAAGGAGACGATGCTGCTCGTGCTGCCGGCGCTGCTGGTGACGTTGTGGCGACACAGTCACCGTGACACCCGCAAGTACGCGGTGACCGGCGCGGTGGCCGCCTGCGGGCTAACCGGCCTGGGGTATCCGCTCTATGCCTTGCTCAACAGTGAGCTGTTCCCGGGCAATGGGCACGTCTCGCTGATCGACGGCATCAAATACCAGATGAGCCGCGATGGCTCGGGCTTCATCCTCGCCAAGGGCACCGGCTCGCACGCCGTCTTGGAGTCGTGGCTCTACTACGACACCGTGCTTCCGCTCGGCGGACTCGCGGGTGCCGTGCTGCTGCTCGGTGTCCTGCGCTGGTCGGTGACGGCCAGGGCGCTGGCCGGTCCCGCGCTCGCCGTGGCGACCCTTGCTCTGGTCGTCATGCGTCCGACGGGCTATCTGCCCGCCATGTACGTGATCCAGGCGCTGCCCTTCCTCGCGCTGATCATCGCTGGAGCAGCCGCCAGCGTCACCCACACGGTGCTGCGCAGGCGCCGCAAGGCCGACGAGTCCACCGGGCTGAAGGCGACCCGCTGGGGGCTCACCTTGGTGCTCGCCGCGGCCGCGGCCGCCTATGTCGTGCCGCACTGGTACGAGAGCGACCGCACCGCGCTGACCGCCGACGCCAATGCCCCCTACCGGGCCGCTGCCGCCTGGATGCGGGACGCCGTACCGGACCCGGGCGGCACACGGGCGCTGGTGGACGACGCCCTGTGGCTCGATCTCGTCCACGCCGGGTATCAGCCCGGTGATGGCGCCATCTGGTTCTACAAAGCCGACCTCGACCCGGCCGTCGCCGGGACGCTGCCCCGCGGTTGGCGGGACATCGACTACGTGGTCTCCTCTCCGACGGTGCGCCGCGATGCTGTCGACCTGCCGACCGTCAGGGCGGCACTGGAGCACTCCGCTCCGGTGGCGGTCTTCGGCCGGGGCGAAGACCGCATCGAGATCCGCCGGATCGCTGGAGGCACCAGATGAGCGTGCTCAGCGCCGGATCGGAAAAGATGCACGACCCGGATCTGCGGGCCCCCGCGCCCGGCACTGTCGTTATCCCCACCGTCAACGAGGCCAGCAACATCCGCGAACTCCTGGCGCAGCTGGGCGCGCCCCTGCCCGGTCGGCTGACCAGCTGCGAGGTCGTCTTCGTCGACGACAGCACCACCAACACCCCCGCCATCGTCGAAGCGGGCACCCACAAGGACGCCGACCTGGTCGTGGCCAACACCGGCGGCGGCCGCACGCTGGCCGGGCCGTACCGGGTCGCGGTCTCGCGCGGCGCGACCTGGCTCACCAAGGGCCTGTTCCCACAGGCGCTGCGCGGCATCAGCGACCCGATGAGAGGCGTCTTCGCCATCCGCCGGGACGCGCTGCGCGGCCAGCGGGACAGCGGCGCGCTGCGCCCGCTCGGCTACAAGATCCTGCTGGAGCTGGCCGTACGCTGCCGTCCGCGCTCCGTCACCGAGGTGCCCTTCGTCTTCCAGGACCGGTACGCGGGCGAGTCCAAGACGACCACGCGGGAGGGGACGCGCTTCCTCGCCCATCTGATCGAGTCGCTGCTCTTCCGCAACCGGCGCCGGCACCGCCACTGGGCGAACCGGGTGGACCGGTTCGCGCTGCTCGCCAACGCCGATCTGCTGCTGCGCATCCCGCTGATCGCGGTCCTCATCGGCCGCCTCGGCATGGACGTGTTCACGGCCACGGCGCTCGCGCTGGTGGTCACCTTCGTCCTGCGTTTCGCGGGCACCGAAATGCTGGTCTACCTGCCGCACCGCAGCCGCCGGGGCCGCACAACGATCGAGGAGTCCTGATGCCGAGGAGCGTACGCGGCCCCATCGCGGCCGCCACCGCCTTCATCCTCGCCGCCGTGGCAGCGCCCTTCGTCCTGCTGGCGGCCCCGCAGGAGGCCGAGGCGGGCACCAACCTCGTCATCAACCCCGGCTTCGAGAGCGCCGGCACCGGTGACATGCCGGCCTGCTGGGAGAAGTCCGGCTGGGGCGACAACGACTTCACCTTCACCACCACCTCCGACGCCCACACCGGGAGCAAGGCGGTCAACGTCGCCCTAACCCGCCGCGCCGACGGTGACCGCAAGGCGATGATGACCGAGACCGCCGACTGCGCACCGCATGTGACGGCTGGTCAGCAGTACGATCTATCGGTCTGGTACAAGTCCACGACCGCCGACACCTCGGTCACCCTCTTCAGGCACGACACCACGCTGGGCTGGCAGTACTGGACCGACCTGATGAACCCGCCGATCAGCGCCACGTGGAACAAGGCCGAGGTACGCACTCCGCAGGTCCCGGTCGGAACCGACCAGATCACCTGGGGCGTGTCGGTCTACGGCGTCGGCAGCGTCACCACCGACGACTACGCGGCCGAACTCGTCAGCGGGACCACCCCCGAGCCCGTCTGCACAGGCTCCGCCGCGCAGTGCGAGAACGGCAAGTGGGACGTCCTGCCCGTGCAGAACCCGGTGCGCTCGATGCACTCCGTCGTGCTGAAGAACGGCAAGGTCCTACTCATCGCCGGCTCCGGCAACGACACCGGCAACTTTGCGGCCGGTACCTTCACTTCCGCCGTCTACGACCCCCAGGCCGGCACCTACAAGGTCATCCCCACCCCCGACGACATGTTCTGCTCAGGCCATGTGCAGCTGTCCGACGGCCGTGTCCTGGTCATGAGCGGCAACAAGGACTACCCCGCCGCGAACGGCTCGCACGGCTACAAGGGCTACAAGCACAGCTACGTCTTCGATCCGGACACCGAGAACTACACACAGACCAACGACCTCAACGACGGCCACTGGTACCCCTCGGCCACCGAGCTGGGCAACGGCGACGTGCTGTCCTTCGGCGGCCTGCGCGAGGACTCCACCGGCTCGGTGACCGCCGAGAAGTGGTCCGCCGACCAGGAGCGGTGGCTCCCGCTGTGGCAGGTCAACCAGACCTGGTCGTACTGGGGCCTGTACCCGTCGATGATCCTGATGCAGGACGGGCGGCTCTTCTACTCGGGCAGCCATGTCTTCGGCAACGGCACACCCGGCACCGGCTCCGCAATCTACGACTACACCGCCAATACCATCACGCCCATCAGCGGTCTGCAGAACAAGGACGAGCGCGACCAGTCCGCGAGCGTGCTGCTGCCCCCGGCCCAGGACCAGAGGGTGCTGACGATCGGCGGCGGCAACATCGAGACGAACCCCGACGCCAACCGGCTCACCGACCTGATCGACCTCAAGCAGCCGAACCCCGTGTACTCGCCCGGTCCACCGCTGCCCCAGGGCACCGTCGACCTCGGCACGGGCACGGTCACGCAGAGCCAAACCCAGGGCAAAATGTACGTCTCCGCCGTGCTGCTGCCCGACGGCAAGGTCCTGGAGACCGGCGGCGGCCTGCACAATCGGGCCGACCCCGTCCACGAAGCCTCGCTCTTCGACCCGCAGACCGGGACCTTCGACCCGGTCGCCGCCGACCCCGAGGCCCGCGGCTACCACTCCTCGGCCTTCCTGCTGCCGGACGGCCGCGTGATGGCGACCGGCGACAACCCGGGCAACGGCACCTGGAACCACAACGTGTCGATCTACACCCCGGCGTACCTCTTCAAGGGCCCCCGGCCACAGATCACCTCGGTCGCCGACAGCCACTGGACATACGGCAGCACTCAGCGAATCACCGTCGACCGCACCATCACCAAGGCCGAACTGATCCGCCCGGCCGCGGTCACCCACTCCTCCGACCCCAACCAGCGCTACGTCGACCTGCCGCTGACCGTCGACGGAAACAACATCGACCTCAACGTCACCAGCAACCCGAACCTGGCACCGCCCGGCTGGTACATGCTCTTCACGGTCGACGCGAACGGCGTTCCCTCGGTCGCGAAGTGGGTCCACCTGGACGCCCAGGGGAACACCGCCGCGCTGCGCTCCACCACCCCGGCCGGCACCGACCAGCCCTCCCCACACATCCACGACTTCGCGAGGGACCTGGCCAACCACCCCCAAAAGCCCGGGAAGAAGCGCACCTCGGCACCGGTCGGCGTCCGCGTCTCCGGCTGCGACAACCGCTACGGCACCCCCGACCTCTGCATCCCGACCATCTTCCCGGACAACGTCAAAGCCACCACGACCGCCCGCTGCACATGGCTGAGCAGACACGATTTCAAGCTGCCGTTGAAGGCCAACGGTGTCGACGACCCGCTGCGGCTCGATCCGAACAAGAACGGCCTGGCCTGCGACCGTACTGACCGCATGCCACCCAGGCCAACTTCTCGGCCGTAAACGACTCCGTTGGGAAATCCGCGAATGGGTCTATCAAGAATTAGGTGTGGTTCGTCTGTTTGGCCTACGTGTTTTGTGTTGGGCTGTGTGGCCTATACCTGGTTGGCGGCAAGGCGGCCGTCGAAGAGGACGTCGAACTCGTTGATCGCCGGTGCGCTCCTGAGCACGGCGCCACTCCTTGTACAGGGCGTCCGATTCCTCAGCTTGAGCGGCGTGCCGCTGATCAACGGCGCCGACCGGACCCTTCGGTGGTTCATCGAGGACGTCTGGGGCCAGTTTGACGACGACCACACCCGCCCCGGCGCCCCGCTGTTTCCCTCCGAGCGGAAGCCGACGGCTCCTCGCGTCGGGTTGGCGACGACGCCCTGCGAGGTGGACTCAAGGACGCGGCCAAAGCGCACCTGCCCGCTTGGGGCGAGAAGCTGACCCCACATGTCCTGCGGCATTTCTGCGCGTCCCAACTCTACGGAAACGGGCTGGACTTGCTCGCGATCCGGGACGTTTTGGGACATTCATGGATCGCCACGACGATGCGATACATCCACGTTCAGCAGACCCGGGTCGAGGACGCCTGGGTCGCCGGGATGGAACGGGCTGCGAAGCGGCTGGAAGGACTGATCCGATGAGGTGGAACCTGCGGCTGACCGCCGCGAACAAGGGGATCTGGAAAGCCTCCGAGCTCCAGCGGAGCCTGGCCGAGCACGGGTTGGTGATCTCGGCGGGGAAGATGTCCGGTCTGTGGTCCGGAAAGCCCGTCTCGCTCAAGTTGGAGGACCTGGACGTCATCTGTGTCGTCCTCGGCCGTGAGATCGGCGACCTGCTGATCCCCGAGCCGGAGAAGGTCAGCCGCCCGGGGCAGGCGGCGACGGAACGAGCGGCGGTCGGTGCAGGGACCGCCGCACCGGCGTGATCCCCAAGCGCCGGGACGGCCGGTCGCTGCCACCGGAGTGAACTGGTGGCACGCTTCCCGAAGGGCTACGTCAAGCCCACCAGCTCCTGCCCAGGTTGCCTGGCCTGGGGCGACTTCCGCGGTCGGCTCTGTCACACCTGCTACGTGTTCGGCCGCAGCCACGAAACGGCCGTCTGCATCGGCTGCCAGCGAGTTCAGCCGCTGAAGTGGGAGTACTGCCGTCTGTGCTGGTGCCAGGCCCGGCTCAACGCCAGGACCGCCACCGGCATGCCGACCGTCAGCGGCGAGGTGATGACCCCGTGGCTCCAGGCCGTCCGCCATCACCAGCTCTTCTTCGTGGGACTGCATTACCGCAAAGGATCGGCTCTCACCGCCCTGCACCACGTCAAGGCTCGAGAAGCATCCCGCAGGCCGCCGCCCGTGTCGCGCTCACGGCCGAGAATCGGTTGGAGGCAACTGCCACTGTTCGAGCAGGTTCCGCGTAACTTCGGCCGGCTCGACCCGGCCGCCGCCGACCTGGCCAGCCCCTGGCTGGCCTGGGCGAAGCACCTCGCCCACCAACTCGCCGAAGCCCGGGGCTGGGGGCGCGGCATCCGCTTCGCTGTCAACCGCGGCCTGGCCATCGTGCTCACCGGATACACCGAGGGCGACGTCATCCGCCACAGCGAGATATTCACCCCGCTCCGTGCCCTCGACCTGCGGGTTGGCCACGTCATCACGGTCCTTGAGGAGATGGGAATCTTCCTGGATGACGAGGAACCCTTCTTCGAGCGATGGCTCGCTGAGCGTCTGGAAGGCATTGCCCCCGGCATCGCTGCGGAAGCCGAACGCTGGACCCGAGTTCTGCGCGACGGCGGCCCCCGCAGCCTGCCCCGGCAGCAAGCCATGGTCCGGCTCTACCTCAACCGGGCCCGCCCAGCGCTGTTGGCGTGGTCGAACCGCTACGACCATCTGCGGGAGGTGACCCGCGAAGACGTGCTGGCCCATGCCAAGACACTGCACGGCCGCCACCGCATGGACGAGCTGGTCGCCCTGCGCTCACTGTTCGCCTGGGCCAAGCGGTCCGGCCAGATCTTTCGCAACCCGGCCAGCCGTATCAAGGTCGGCCAGATCGAGTACAGCGTGCTCCAACGGCTCGCACCCGACAAGATCGACCGCTCCGTCGCCGCGGCCACCACCCCTGCCGCGCGGCTTGTCCTCGCTCTCGCGGCGGTGCACGCGGCCCGGGTCGCCCAGATCGCCACTCTCATGCTCGACGATGTCGACATCGGGAACCGCCGCCTGACCATCGCCGGCCGTGTCCGGCCCGTCGACGATCTCACCCTGAAACTACTGCTGGACTGGCTGGAATACCGGCGCGAGCGCTGGCCAAACACGGCCAACCTCCACCTGCTGATCAACAACCAGACCGCTACGGGCACTGGTCGCGCCAGTAACCGCTGGATCCGTGGGCCCCTGCGCGGCCAGGAGGCGACTTTGGAACGGCTCCGCGTCGATCGACAACTCGAAGAGGCCATGGCCCAGGGCCCTGACCCCCTCCACCTTGCTGAGGTGTTCGGGCTTCACGAGAAGACGGCCATGCGCTACGCGGAGTCCGCACGAGCTCTGCTGGAGCAGGCTGCCGAGACCGACCCCTGATGGGGATTCTTGGAAACGACTGGTGTTGCCCTCGCCTCACTTGATCCAGTTCTCAACGACTGGGGAGGGTTGGCAGGTATCACGCCGGCGACAAGCCGGTGCCGCGAGGCTGGTCAGGTGCAGCCCGTGCTCGCGG
The DNA here is from genome assembly GCF_042730885.1 of Streptomyces sp. NPDC059909. NCBI lineage: Bacteria > Bacillati > Actinomycetota > Actinomycetes > Kitasatosporales > Streptomycetaceae > Streptomyces > Streptomyces sp. NPDC059909. The sequence continues at coordinate 8,916 of NZ_JBHWKX010000091.1, read as the reverse complement.
CCCTGCTCAAGGCTGTACGAGAATCTTCCGGGCCTACTTTCGCCTCTTCCGCGGGAATGGCCGGCCGTGCCGCGTAGCGGCTGCGCATCGCGTCGCTGGCTGCGGGGCCCGCGGTGAAGACGTAGGCGGCGCTGTCGTCGAGTCGGCGGCCGGTTTTGGCGTCGACGACCACGGGCTCGACTTCCTCGCCGCTGTGCGCGTCGACGAGGATCATGCTGCGCTCCGTCGGCGTGAGGCGGGAGTTGCCCCAGGCGGCCAGGGCGACGATCACCGGGCGCAGGGAGCGCCCGAGTTCGGTCAGGACGTACTCGTGCCGGACGGGGCTGGTCTGGTAGGGCCGACGCTCCAGCAGACCGTCCGCGACCAGGGTCTTCAGCCGGGTGGTGAGCATGCTGGAGGAGATGCCGAGGCTCTCCTGGAACTGGTCGAAGCGGGTGTAGCCGTCGAAGGCGTCGTGGAGGATCAGCAGTGTCCACCACTCGCCGACGTGTTCCACCGTCGTGGACAGCGGGCACTCCCGGTCCTCCAGCCTGATCCGGCTTGCCACGGCGACCATCCCCTCAGTTACTGCTAAAGTCGAAGTTAGTAGCTTCTATTTTAGCAGTCGAGAGCGGGGGTGGCGCCTCGTATACCCGCGCCCGGGAACGGAGCACAACGTGACCACATCCATCAGCGAATCCCTCGAAGGCCGACGCGCTCTGGTCACCGGCGGCACCAAGGGCACCGGAGCCGCCATCGCCCGACGCCTGGCCCAGGCCGGTGCGACCGTGCTGGTCACCGCCCGCAGCCGCCCCGACGACGTCGAGGAGAAGACCTTCATCGCCGCCGACCTGTCCACCGCCGGAGGCGCCGCCCACGTCGCCTCCGAGGTGGACGCCCGCGTGGGAGGAGTCGACATCCTGGTCAACACCCTCGGCGGCTCCGAGGCGCCGGCAGGAGGATTCGCCGCGCTCGGCGAGGACGACTGGGTAAAGGAGCTGAACACGAACCTGCTGGCCGCCGTCCGCCTGGACCGCGCACTCCTACCGCACATGCTCGCCAAAGGCAGGGGCGCGATCGTGCACGTCACCTCGATCCAGCGCCGCATGCCGCTGTGGAACGGCACCCTGGCCTACGCCGCTGCCAAAGCCGCCCTGACGACCTACAGCAAAGGACTGGCCAACGAGGTCGCCCCCCACGGCGTCCGCGTCAACACCGTCTCACCCGGCTTCGTCCAGACCTCGGCCGCCGACAACCTCGTCGCCCGGATCGCCCACGACGCCGGAATCACCCAGGAAGCGGCGCTGGGCCGGCTCATGGACTCCCTGGGAGGCATCCCGCTCGGCCGTCCCAACCAGCCCGAGGAAGTTGCCGAGCTCGTCGCCTTCCTCGTTTCCGACCGCGCCTCGGCCATCGTCGGTGCCGAACACGTCATCGACGGCGGCACCACCCCCACCGTCTGAACCCGCCACCACCATCAGGAGCGTCATGCACGACAACCAGCCCCGGACCATCACCCCGGACGCCCTGCCCAAGGTGATCACCCGCTACCTCACAGCGCACCGCGCCCACAACACCGCCACCGCGGTCACGACGTTCACCGACGACGCCACAGTGATCGACGACGGCAACACCTACCAGGGCAGCGCCGCGATTGAGCAGTGGCTGGACCGATCCGCCACCGAATTCACCTACACCATCCACCTCACGAACGCTCAGGAGACCGACACGGCCCACTACATCGCCACACACCACCTCGAAGGCAACTTCCCCGGCGGCACCATCGATCTCCGCTATCGGTTCACGCTGCGCGACGACCTCATCGAACACCTCGTCATCGAACCCTGAGCCCGCTCCCACACCACCTGTTCCCGCCCACGAGAGAGACCCCACCCACCCCAGACCGCCCCGTCCCAGCCCTCGTGCCCACCCAGCCACCCGACCAAGAGCCAGCCCTCAAGTTCGGCATCCACCCGTAGATCAGCACTTGGACGCCTGAGGAATCAAGGCGAGCAACTCCGGTGCCATCCGCAGCACAGGGTGAGGAGATTCAAAGATCTCCATCACCCCGCGAGTTGACCCCGAACCCACGGGGCCATCCCCCAGAATCAGGGCACCGCACCCTCGGGTTCGCGCTGAAGAACCTTCAGTTTCCACGAACTCGCGGGGGTCACCGGCCTTGGAGGCCAACGAGACAGCCAATATCGGCGAGATTGATCTTGAATGGTGAGAGGACTCTGTCGACGCCGCGAGGGCCAGCCGGGACCCGGCTGCCCCTCGCGGTTACTCCCGTAGTGGGACTGGCGTCTGTCAGGTCAGTCGGCGGCGGATCCACCAGGCGCAGAACCCGGTCAGGGCCAGGGCGAGGCCGAGGTAGAGCCCGGTCTCGGCCCATTGAAGGGCCCAGAAGTTCCCGGCGGGCTGGTACGTCACCTGCTGCTTGTAGCCCAGGGCGCCGAGGTCGGCGACGCAGCGGTCGACTTGCTGCAGGGCGGGCGGGCCCGACTCGGTGTGCAGGCAGTCGGCGAAGGACGACGGCACGGGGGCCGGCTGACCGGCGGCGTTCAGCGTCTGTTGGAAGGTGACCCAGGACCCGGGCACTTCTTCGAGGTGCGCGACGATCTGCTCGGCGCCGTCCTGGATGCTGATGGGAGCGCCGCCGGGCTCGATCGGCACGGTGGTCCGGTCCGCGGCGGCCAGGTGGGGCCGGATCCACATCGGCACCACGATCTGGACGGCGGCGTAGAGGGCGAACGTGGTAGCCATCGCGGGCAGGGTGCGGCGGATGACCAGGCCGAGGGCGACGCCCAGGACGAAGGCGAAGGCGGCATGGGCCATGGGGACGACACCACGTGCGGCGAAGGCCACGGGGTCGAGCTGCGAGAAGTACGTGTCCGTCGCGCCACCGCCGTTGACAGCCCGGTCGATGGGGCTGCTCCACCAGCTCACCGCGAGTGCCGCCAGTCCGGCAGCGGTCATGGATGCCGCCGCACCAAGGCCCAGCTTGGTCGCCAGCCAGCGCGTACGGGTGACGCCCTGGTTCCACGCGAGGTAGTGGGTGCCGGTCTCCAGTTCACGGGAGATCAGCGGCGCGCCCCAGAACATCCCAATAGCCACCGGCACGGCGAGTACGACCAACAGTCCGGCGTAGTAGAGGGTCTGGTCCGAACTGGGGAGCTGGTCCACGAGGCTGCTGCCGGCAGCTCGGTAGAGGTCGGCCAGCTGCGGGCCGGTGACCGCGAGGGTGGCGGCGAGGGCGGCCACCGCGGCGAACATCACGGCGGCCTGGGTGCGGAACTGGCGCCAGGTCAGCCAAATCATCGGAGTACCTCCAGCGCGGGTCGGGTGTCACGTACCGCGTCGGCGGGCCGGGTCATGTAGGCCAGGACGATGTCTTCCAGACCGAGCGGGCTGACGGTCCAGGACGGATCGTGGACCGCGGTGTCGGTGCGCACCAGGAGGGTGGTCTGCCGGTCGGTGTGGCTGGCGGTGATGACGTGCTGACCGGCCGGGAGCGTGTCCGGTTCCCGGCGCGGTCCGGTGAGCCGGTGGTGGCAGGCGACCAGGTCGTCGATGTCGCCGGCCACCTGCACCCGGGAGTCGACCAGCACGATGACGTAGTCGCAGGACCGCTCCACATCGGAGACCAGGTGGGAGGAGAGTACGACGCTCAGCTCGTGCTCGGCGACGGCCTCCATCAGGTCCTGCATGAACTCTCGGCGGGCGAGCGGGTCCAGCGCCGCGACCGGCTCGTCCAGGATGAGCAGTTCCGGGCGCTTGGCGATGCCCAGGGTGAGAGCGAGCTGCGCGCGCTGGCCGCCGGACAGCTTGCCGGCCCGCTGCTTGGGGTCCAGAGCGAGTCGACGGATCCGGTCCCGCGCCAGGCCGTCGTCCCAATTCGGGTTGAGGCGCTTGCCGAAGTCGAGGTGGTCGGCGACGCTCAGCGCGGCGTAGATCGGGGTGTCCTGGGCGACGAAACCGACCTTGGCCAGCTGTTCCACACCCGCAGCAGGACGGCCACCGCACACCTCGATGATGCCGGCCGTCGGGGTCAGCATGCCGGAGGCCAAGTTCAACAAGGTCGACTTGCCGGCCCCGTTGGGGCCGACCAGGCCCACCACCCGGCCGGCCGGGACATCCAGGTCGCAGTTCTGCAGCGCCCAACGCTGCTTGTACCTCTTGCCCAGGCCCTGGGCTCGCAAGACAGCGCTCACGCTACGTCCTCTCCGGCGGCGTCACGAAACGTGTTCACGAACAGCGCCTCGATGCTCTCCTCATTGAGCCCGGCCAGGCGAGCCTTGGTCAGCCAGCGCTGCAGGTCCTTGCGCAGCGGTCCGTGTGCGGCGAGCGTGCCGTCGGCCAGCGTCCGGGTCACGAACGTCCCGACGCCGGGACGGGCGGCCACCAGGCCGTCGTGCTCCAGCTCCCGGTACGCCTTGAGCACCGTGTTCGGGTTGATCGCCATCTGCTTCGCCACGTCCTTGACCGTCGGCAGCCGGTCCCCCTCCTTCAGCAGGCCGAGTCGCAGTGCGTGCCGCACTTGCTGGACCAGCTGTTGGTACGGGGACAGGCCGGACCGGCCGTTCAGGTGGAACTCAATCACCGGTTCCTCCATTTATCTAGTTGCCTAGCACTATAGCCCTCTACGTCGACCATTCGGCAAGGCGTGCACTGCGGCGCCAGCCGCCCGGCACCGAGGGGGTCGACTCCGCAAGGTTGGCGCTCACCAGACCTCGCCCGGGTGTTGAGAAACGACCGTCTGTCGACACTCGCGCGCGTGATCAAGAACCCGCAGGTGGGCAGTGTCGGCAACTCGCGTCGGAAATCAACGTCGGTGAACGGTCGTTGGGGGTAGTTTCCGACAATGCTTCTTGGCTACTGCCGCACTTCGACGGCCGAACAGAACCCCGACCATCAGATCGACGCACTACTGCGCAACGGCGTCGACCGCGGCAACATCCACGTCGACGTCGCCAGCGGCGCGAAATCCTCCCGCCCCAAGCTTGACCTCTTGACGCCCGTCACCGTGCGGCGGCGCTCCATCCGCCCCATAGTCAGCCGCCCACTTCTCCAGGACATGTAGCGCTGTATGACTGCCGTGGTCGTCGTTTCCCCTCGCTGGGCGTTCGGTAGACACCTGTACGCCGACAACGGATGGCGCGATCGGGGGCGCTCGCATGCTCCGGCGCCCGTCCACGCCGATCCTTGTGCGAGCTCCGCGGCTACCGCCGCCTACATGCACGGCTGTCGGCGACGCGGTTCAGCGGTCACCCTGTGTGATCAGGGTGGAGATCGCGCGTGCGGTTGTCGTCTGTCCTGCAGCACGGGATGCTGGGGAGCACGAAGGGCAGCGGTGTCATGGATCGTTTTCCGAGTGCGGCCAACGTCGATTTCCACAGTCCCTTGGACCTCTCCAAGGCCGCCACCGCCGTACTGGACGACAAGGGCCGCATTGTCGGGTGGGGATCCTCGGCCCAGCGCCTCCTCGGACATTCTCCCGAGGAGGTACTCGGCCAGTCGGCCGCCCGGCTGCTGGCGACGAGTTCTGGGCAGCGACCGGCTGCCCTCTGCAGGGCGCACAAGACCCGCAGCACCGTCCTGGACCTCTGCCATCGGGACGGACATACGGTGCGCGCGGCCGTGATGTTCAGCCCGCTGTCGCACGAGAGCGGCGCTGCGGCCGTCGTGGTGGCCGCCGAACTGGAGGCGCTCCGCAGCTGGGAGGCGCAGCTGGCGATGCTGCAGGGCCTGGCGACCGAGTCTCCCGTGGGCCTGACGATCTTCGACACCGAGATGCGCGTCGTCTGGGGGAACGTCTCCACCGATCTGGAGCTCGGGGGGATCGCCCAGTACACCGGCCGGCCGGCCGCGGATCTCTTTCCGGAAGGCGAATTCATCTCCCGCCACCACCCCCCGGACGAGGACCAGGTGATGCATCACGTGCTGACGACGGGGGAACCGATCGTCGGCATGCATTACCGCGGGCGCGCCCCCGCCGACCCGGTGCGCGAGCACGTCTGGTCCTGCTCCTACCACCGGCTGCTGGACGCCCGAGGCGAACCGCTGGGGCTGTTCGAGGAGTCCCTGGACATCACCGACCGCTACCGCGCCCAGGAACGACTGTCGCTCCTGGTGCGGGCGGGAAAGCGCGTCGGTGCCTCGCTGGACGTGCGTCGTACGGCTGCGGAACTGGCCGACGTGGCGGTACCGCAGCTGGCCGACGAGGTGCTGGTGGATCTGCCCCCGGCGGTCATCGAGGGACGGCAGCCGCCGACGCGCTCGGCGCCGGGACACGGTCTGCTGCGGATGCACGGTCGGACTCCGGAAGAGTTCCGGACCAGCCCGGTCTCCTACCCACCCTCGTCACCGCAGGCGCTGAGCCTTGCCACCGGCCGCTGCGTCGTCGATGCCTGCCCGCGCGAGGCACCGGGCGAGGCGGGGTCGGCCGCCTCGCCCTCCTGCCTGTTCGTCCCGCTGCTCACCCGCGAGGCCGTCCTGGGCCTGGCCACCTTCCGGCGCAACAGCAACCCCGACCCCTTCGGCCCCGAGGAGCAGGCACTCGCCATGGAGCTGGCCGAGCGGGCCGCCGTCGGCATCGACAACGCCCGCCGGTACACCAGTCAGCATGCGGCAGCCCTGGTACTGCAGCGAAGCCTGCTGCCACGGCACCTGCCTCAGCAGAGCGCGGTCGACGTTGCGTATCGCTACCTGCCCGCCGACAGCCGCGTGGGCGTGGGCGGCGACTGGTTCGACGTGATCCCGCTGTCCGGGGCCAGAGTGGGACTGACTGTAGGTGACGTGGTGGGCCACGGTATGCACGCTGCCGCGACCATGGGCCGGCTGCGCGCCACCGTACGGACCCTTGCCCTGCTGGACTTGGACCCGGCCGAGCTACTCACACGGCTGGACGACCTGGTCGCGCAGGAATCGGAGCCCGACGCGGATGACGGGCTGAGCGGCGGGGCAATGGTAGTGACCTGCCTGTATGCGATCTACGACCCGGTCAGCGGCCGGTGCGTCTGGGCCAGCGCGGGCCATCCCCCGCCGATGGTGGCCGATGCGAGCGGTTCGGTGGCCATGTCCGCTCTGGCGCCGGGACCGCCCTTGGGGCTGGGCGGCCTGCCGTACGAGAACGTTGAGCTGGACCTGTCCAACGGCAGCGTGCTGGCGTTCTTCACCGACGGCGTCGTGGAGGACCGGTGCCAGGACATCGACAGCGGTATCGACCGCCTGGCCGAGGTGCTCACCTGGCAGCGATGCCCGCTGGAGGAACTGTGTGACCGGGCGCTGTCGGCCCTGCCGCCCGGACCACAGGTGGACGACGCCACGCTGCTGCTCGTCCGCACTCGGCAGCTCGACGCCGACCAGGTGGCGGACCTGGAACTGCCGTCCGACCCAGCCATGGTGGCCCAGGCCCGTACGCTCACTGAGCGCCAACTGGCGACCTGGGGCCTGTCCGAGCTGTCGTTCACTGCCGCACTCGTGGTGAGCGAGCTGGTCACCAACGGCATCCGGTACGCCACCGGACCGGTCATGCTGAGGCTGATCAGGGATCGCTGCCTGCTGTGCGAGGTCTCCGACAGCGCGCACACCGCACCACACCTGCGGCGAGCGCGCCGCGACGACGAGGGAGGCCGCGGCCTGTTCCTCGTCGCCCAGATGTCCCAGCGCTGGGGTACGCGGTACACCTCCTCCGGGAAGACGATCTGGGCCGAGCTGGCCATCCCCAAGGACCTCTGCCCGAGTCAGGGGCCGGATGCCGCGTTGAGCGCAGCCCGCGGCAATCAGCACCTCGCCGGTCACGCATGGTCCTGCTGACCGAGGGCGGCATCGTGCCCCCAGACGGAGGCCTCCCCTCCTGACTCCCCTTCACCCTGCGCCCGATCCGCTCATCGGGCCGAGAATCGTCACGATGTCGTCGACCTTCACGTACGAGATCCCGACCGAGGCGGTGCCGTCGTCGTGGATGCGATCTCGTACTCGGCGTACGTCGACTCGTCGGCGTAGTGGTACGTCCTTCACTCCCCGGAGCGCGGCGTCCAACTGAGCTGCACCTCGCTGCGATGGTGACTCCTCCCCCCGGATAAATCCGGGGGGCTTCTCCTGTCGGTGGCTCAGGCCACGTCGGGAAGGACCAGCCCGGCCCTGATAGCGACGTTGAGTGCGCCCACCTGATCGGCGTTGGCGGTGTGACCACACCGGGTGCACTCGAACTTCTCTTGGGTGGTGCGGTTCTCGCCGGACACGTGCCCGCAGGCGGGGCAGGTTCGGGAGGTGTTGCGGGGGTCCACCGGGATCACAACACGACCGGCGCTCTCAGCCTTATGCGCGAGGATGCCCAGGAACACCCCCCAACCCGCATCGTGGATGTTCTTGTTCAACCCGGCCTTTGCCGCCGCACCGTTCGGCAGGAAGCTGCCGGGTATCTCGGGATCGGGCTTCGGCTTGGGTGTGCGGACCATGTTCGCGATGCTCAGCCGCTCGTGCGCGATCACGTCGTAGGTGCGGACCAGCGCGAGCGCGGTCTTATGCGCGTGGTCCATACGCTGCCGCCTGACCTTGCGGTGCAGCTTGGCGACCTTCTCCACCGCCCGGCGGTACTTGACTGTGCAGTTCTCCCGCCTGCGGCGCGGGAACGCCTTGAGCGCCCGCTGAGCTTCCGCGAGGGCTTCGGCGTTGCGCTTGCCGTGCCTCGGGTTCGGCTGATGCTCACCCTCGCTGGTGGTGAGGAAGTGAGCTATGCCCATGTCGATGCCGGTGACCATGCCTGTTGTGGGGAACGGTTCGGCGGGAACCTCGTCACAGGCAAGGATCACATACCACTGCTTGCCCTCGCGCTTAATACTGCAACCGCATGTGGCGTGACGGTCTGCGGTGCTACTCGTTGGTCTGACAGTGTGAACAGTCGCTGACGGTCGAGCAGGTCGAGTCGTGGTC
>NZ_JBHWKX010000090.1:0-22084 GCF_042730885.1 Streptomyces sp. NPDC059909 | reverse complement strand
ATCCAAGCCCAACTCCTCGACCTACTCGACGTCGACCCAACCCGCCCACGCTGGCTGGACACTCGTTTCCCCACCTGCGAAAGACGGGCCTAGTCCGCGGGCGCGGTCCTCGCAGGTCGCTCGGCACGCCGCGTTCCCACACCGCCTTCGTACGGCGTCTTCGCACGGTGCCTTCGTCGGACGTTGTCCCGGATCGTTCGCGATCGTTCCCGCCCGACGCCCCCGCGGGTCGGATTCGTTCGCCCGTACGAGCCCTCATACCAGAGCGGGACGCTCTTCGGGCAACTTTGTCAACTGCCCACCGCACATGAACGGTTGACGACTACCCTGTGTGGTCGGTGATCAACGGTGGGCACACGCCGTACCGGCGCGCCCGCCGTCGAGCCGCAGCTGAACACTCGCAGTACGCCGATGAGTACATCGATCGGTGCTCCGATTCCTGGGCACGTACCAAGGACGCTGATGTCTCAACTTCGCGCACCCGCCGCGCGGCCGGACCGCCGCGAAGGCGGACGGCACGGCCGGCCGGGCCCCAGATCGTCATCCGCCCCGGCCAGGCCGCAGACCACTCCGCCGTCGCCGGAATCCCGTATCCGTCCGCAACTGCTGCGCACCGCAATCCTGCCCGCCGTCGTCGTCTCGCTGAGCGGTGCCGCAGCGGTGCTCTTCACGATCCGCTCCACCGACGCGCGGCCGTCGGCCGCCCTGTGGGTCGCGCTCGCCGGCTCCGCGGCCCTGGCCGCCGCGGCCGTGGCGGCCGCGGCGATGGGCGCCGACCGGACCGCGAAAGCGGTGCTCGACCGCTGCCACGCCCTGCGCCGCGTCAGCGCCCGCAACCAGGCCGAACTGCGGGGCGTGGTCGAGGGCCTGCGCCGCGGCGAGCGCCCCCAGGCGCGCCGCGAGGGGCCGCCCCCCGCCCCCACCGGCGACGAATTCGATCTGCTCGCCCACGAGATGACCCGGTCGTACGACGCCTCGGTGGCCGCGATCGTCCAGGCGTCCCGGCTCTCCAGCAGCGCAGGCAACGAGCAGAAGGTCGAAGTCTTCGTCAATCTGGCCCGCCGGCTGCAGTCGCTCGTGCACCGCGAGATCCAGCTGCTCGACGAGCTGGAGAACGAGGTCGAGGACCCCGAGCTGCTCAAGGGGCTCTTCCACGTCGACCACCTCGCCACCCGTATCCGCCGGCACGCGGAGAACCTGGCGGTCCTCGGCGGCGCCATCTCACGGCGCCAGTGGTCCAACCCGGTCACCCTGACCGAGGTGCTCCGCTCGGCGATCGCCGAGGTCGAGCAGTACCCTCGGGTCAAGCTCGTGCCGCCGATCGACGGCACCCTGCGCGGCCACGCCGTCGCCGACGTCATCCACCTGCTGGCCGAACTGGTCGAGAACGCCACCCAGTTCTCCGCCCCGCACACCCAGGTCGTGCTGCGTGCCTCCCGCGTCACCTCGGGACTCGCCGTCGAGGTCGAGGACCGGGGCCTGGGTATGCAGCTCGTCGACCAGAACAAGATGAACGCCCTGCTCGCCGACCCCGACCAGGTCAATGTGGCCAAACTGCTGCAGGACGGCCGCATCGGACTGTTCGTGGTCTCGGCGCTCGCCCGCAGGCACGGCATCGCGGTGCGCCTCCAGGCCAACATCTACGGCGGGGTGCAGGCCGTACTCGTCCTGCCGCAGGGGCTGCTCGGGACGGAGTCCGGGGAACCGGCCGCGGAGCAGACCGGCGGTCAGGCCGCCGTGCCGAGCGCACCCCCGCCCTCCGTGCAGTCCGGCGGTCAGGCCGCCGTGCCGAGCGCACTGCCACCCTCCGTGCAGTCCGGCGGTCAGGCCGCCGTGCCGAGCGCACCCCGACCCACTGTGCAGAACGCGCCCCAGCCCGCCGCCGTCGCGGCGCCCGAGGACGTCACGCACACCGGGCCGCAGCGTACGCTCACGTACATCACGACGGGCCCCGCCATCCCGCACCAGTCGCCCCCGCACGAGCCCCCGGTGACGGCGGAAGGGAACGGCAACGGTCCTGGCAACGTGCATGGCGACGGGGCCGGCAATGCGCATGGCAACGGTCCTGCCGCCGGCCACGGCACCCCTCCCGGCACCGCCCCCCTCCCTGTCCGCGGTGAGCACGACGAGCGCCCCAACCCGGCCGCCGCGGCGCCCGGTGTCACCCACACCACCCCGCAGAACCCGGCCCAGCAGCCGCAGAACCCCGCCGAATCCCCGGTGGTCCGCGGCACCATGGGCCGTCCCACGCTCCCCAAACGCCGCGCCCAGGAACACCTCGTGCCCCAGCTGCGCGACGACCCCGCACCCCGCAGGGCCGAGGACCACGAGCTCCACGACCCCGGTCTGATGGCTGCCTTCCAGCGCGGCATCGGCCTTGCCGAGTCCCAGAGCCTCGGCACCGCCCACGAACCGCTTCAACAGGACGAAAACCACAAGGAGTAGATGCACCATGGCGAGCGATGTGCCGAGCGGCCATTCCTCGGATCTCGACTGGCTGCTCACCGGCCTGGTCCAGCGGGTGCCGTACACCCGCAACGCGGTACTGCTCTCCTCCGACGGCCTGGTGAAATCCGTGCACGGCCTCGACCCCGACAGCGCCGACCACATGGCGGCGCTCGCCTCGGGGCTGTACTCCCTGGGCCGCAGCGCCGGTGCCCGCTTCGGCGACGGCGGGGAGGTGCGCCAGGTCGTGGTCGAGCTCGACTCCACACTGCTGTTCGTCTCCACCGCGGGCTCCGGCACCTGTATCGCCGTCCTCGCCGGACGGGAGGCGGACGCCGCGGTGCTCGGCTACGAGATGACGATGCTGGTCAAGAGCGTACGGCCCTACCTGATCACCCCGGCCAGACAGCCGGCCGGGGCGCCGAGCGCCACGGGGCACTGATCGTGCCGACCCCGCAGGACGGGCCCTGGCTCGACGACGCGGCCGGCCGCCTCATCCGTCCCTACACGGTGAGCGGGGGCCGCACCCGTCCGACGGCCGCACTCGATCTGCTCTCGCTGGTGATGGCGACCGGCACCGCCCCGCCTACGCCCCTGGGGCCGGAGCACACCCTGGCCCTCGGCCTGTGCGACGGTCCGACCTCGGTGGCGGAGATCGCGGCGCACTTGCGGCTCCCGGCGGTCGTCACCAAGGTGCTCCTCTCCGATCTCGTGGACTGCGGGGCGGTCACCGCGCGGGCGCCCCGCTTCCAGGAGCCCCCTACCGACCGTTCCCTGCTGGAGGCAGTTCTCGATGGCCTACGACGACGGCTCTGAAGCCCGCGACGACAGCGGCGTGCACGAGGACCCGGGCCGCTTCGCCGCCGACCCCTTCCCCACCGCGCTGAAGATGCTCGTCGCGGGCGGTTTCGGGGTCGGTAAGACCACCTTCGTGGGAGCGGTCAGCGAGATCCAGCCGCTGAGCACCGAAGAACTGCTGACGACGGTGAGCGTGGCCACCGACAGCCTCGAGGGCGTCGAGTCCAAGTCCACCACCACGGTCGCCATGGACTTCGGCCGCATCACCCTCGACGACCGTCATGTGCTGTACCTGTTCGGCACGCCGGGCCAGGAGCGCTTCTGGTTCATGTGGGACGAGCTCTCCGAGGGCGCTCTCGGCGCGGTCGTCCTGGCCGACACCCGGCGCCTGGAGGACTGCTTCGCCGCGATCGACTTCTTCGAACGGCGCGGCCTCGGATTCGTCGTCGCCGTCAACGAGTTCGACGATGCGTACCGCTACGAGCCGGACGAGGTTCGGGCCGCGCTCGACCTCAGGCCGGAGGTGCCGGTCGTGACGTGCGACGCCCGGATCGCGAGCTCCGGGATCGGGACCCTGGTCACCCTCCTCCAGTACCTGCTGACCGCCACCCCGGCACCGGCACCTGAGCCGAGCTACGGAGCACCCTCATGACGTACGACCCGACCGGCCATCTGCTGCTGACCCCCGTCGACCGCGAGGCGCCCGTGCGGGTACGACGGCTGCGTCAACTGGGGCTGGGCGAGCGGCCCGACCCGGCCTTCGACGAGTTCGCCCACAGGCTCGCGAAGGTGATCGGGGCGCCGTACGCCATGGTCAACTTCATCGACGAGAAGCGGCAGTTCTTCGCGGGACTGCACACTCCCGCGGGTACGCACTCGGGCGGCGACCCCGGCGCCCAGTCGGCCCCGACCGGCGGTGACGTGAGCCGCTTCATGGCCCGCGACCACGGCTACTGCCCGCACGTCGTGGTGCGGCGCAAGGCCCTCGTCCTGGGGGACGTCTGCGACTACCCGCGGTTCGCCGGGAATCCCGTCGTCGACGAGATCGGCATCCGCTCGTACCTCGGGGCGCCGCTCATCGACCGCACGGGCATCGCGCTGGGCACGATCTGCGTGGTGGACACCGAGCCGCGGCCCTGGGGGCGGGCGGGCCTGGAGACCATCAAGTCGTTTGCGGCCGAGCTGGTCGAACAGATCCACCGCCGGGAGGACGGGGGACTGTGACGGCGGGACGGCCAGGGGCCCCGCTGCCCGCGGCCGGGTGACGCCCCGCGAGCCTCCGCCGGGCCCGGCGGCGACATCCGTCAGGCACGCCGCTCCAGTACGTCGACGGCGAGCCGCCGTACGACCGACTCGTCCACCTCCACCCCGAGACCGGGCGCGTCCGGCACATGCGCCACACCCTTCTCCACCCGTACCGTCTCCCCGGCGTACGGCGACTCGATGAACTGGCGGCCGTTGAGGTCGACCGGGGTCCCGACCCCGATGCCGTACGCGGCGAAGAGGTGCAGCGACGCCGCGAGCCCCAGATCGGAGTCGGTCAGACCCGACCCCATCAGCCGCACGCCGCAGTCCTCCGCGAGCGCGCACAGCCGCCGCGACAGAGTGAGCCCGCCACTGCGCTGCACCTTGGCGATGGCCACGTCCACGGCCTCCAGCCTCACGAACGTCGCGAGATCGGTCGGATGCCGCAGGCTCTCGTCGAGCGCGACCGGCACCGGGGAGTGCTCGCGCAGCCGTCGCAGGCCGGCCAGGTCGTTGGCCGGCAGGGGCTGTTCGAAGGCGGTGAGCCCGTAGGGCTCGAGGCGGCGGGCCATCCGCAGCGCCGCGTCCACCGTGTACGCCTGGTTCGCGTCGACCCACAGCGGCGCGGCCGGGGCGTGCTCCCGCACGGCCCCCACCACGGCCGCGTCGGTCGCCTCGTTGTGCAGCCCGATCTTCACCTTGAAGGCGCGGTAGCCCGCCTCCGTGCCCTCCGCGACGCTGTCGCCCACCTCGGCCGGCGACTGACCGGAGACGATCCAGCCCAGCTCGACCGACTCCGTGCGCCGCTGGCCCCACATGACGCCCAGGGGTACGCCGGCGGCACGCCCGAGCAGATCGTGGAGGGCGACGTCCACCGCGCTCTTCGCGAGCGGGGCGCCGATCGACAGCCCCCGGTTGACCGCCCGGTCGAAGGCCGCGTCCACGGCGTCCAGATTCCAGGCGGGGCGGCCGACGATCGCCGGGGCGAGATAGCGGTCGACGGTTGTGACGATGGACTCGGCGGTCTCGTACGTCCACGCGGGGATCGGGGTCGCCTCGCCCCAGCCGTACGCCCCGTCGGCACTCACCTTCACCAGGATGCGGATTGACGGCCGCCCGGCGACGGCGACCGCGCCGCCCGAAACACCGAAGGAGCGGCGGGTGGGCAGGGCGACCGCGAAGGTCTCTACGCGTTCGATGTTCATCGGGATTCCTCCGTGGATACCCCCGCCTTCAGGCGGGGGAGGAAACGGACTCCTGCGGAGCGGGGCAGGACAGCCGATTCGCCCTCGGGGCGGATCGTTTTCAGCATCAACTACCAGCATGCGGTCACAAGTTGAGGTGATAGTTTGTAAGATCATGGCCACTCACGTGAAGCGGGCGTTCAAGTACCGCTTTTATCCGACTGATGCGCAGGCAGCGGAGCTGTCGCGCACGTTCGGGTGTGTGCGAAAGGTCTACAACATGGCGCTCGCGGCCCGTACCGAGGCGTGGGCGCGACAGGAACGGGTCAACTACAACGCCACGTCGACGATGTTGACGGCGTGGAAGAAGAGCGAGGAACTGGCCTACCTCAACGAGGTTTCCTCCGTCCCGCTGCAGCAGGCACTGCGGCACCTGCAGGCTGCCTTCGCGAACTTCTTCGCCCGGCGCGCCAAGTACCCGCGCTTCAAGGCGAAGAAGAAGTCCCGTGCGAGCGCGGAGTACACCTCCTCCGCGTTCCGGCTCCGTGACGGTCGCCTGACGCTGGCGAAGATGACCGACCCGCTGGACATCATCTGGTCGCGTCCCCTTCCCGACGGTGCCACCCCGACCACGGTCACGGTCAGCCAGGACGGCGCGGGACGCTGGTTCGTCTCGATGCTGTGCGAGGACCCGGGAGTGAGGCCGCTTGCGGCTGTCGATGCGGCGGTCGGTATCGACGTCGGGTTGGAGCACCTGCTCACGCTTTCCACTGGGGAGAAGATCACCAATCCCCGGCATGAGCGCCGCGACCGCGAGCGCCTGGCCAGGGCTCAGCGGGCGCTGTCCCGCAAGGCCAAGGGCGATGGCGCCAACCGGCGCAAGGCCCGGCAGCGGGTCGCGGGAATCCATGCGCGGATCACCGACCGCAGGCGTGATGTGCTGCACAAGCTGACCACCCGACTCGTGCGCGAAAACCAAACGCTCGTGATCGAGGACCTGACCGTACGCACCATGGTCAAGAACCGGAGCCTGGCCCGCGCCATCAGTGATGCCGCATGGGCGCAGTTCCGGAGCATGCTGGAGTACAAGGCCTACTGGTACGGGCGGGAAGTGATCGCGGTGGACCGCTTCTTCCCCTCGTCCAAGCTGTGCTCCGCCTGCGGCACTCTCCAGCCGGAGATGCCGCTCAACGTCCGTACCTGGACGTGTGCCTGCGGGGCGACCCATGACCGGGACGTGAACGCGGCGAAGAACCTTCTGGCCGCCGGGCTGGCGGTGTCTGTCTGTGGAGCCGGTGTAAGACCTCAACGGAGAACTCCGGGCGGGCAGTCGGCGACGAAGCAGAAAACCCCACGGCGCGAGCCGTAGGAATGCCCCTCGTTCACGAGGGGGAGAAAGTCAACAAGGGGTCCTTTCGGCAGGCGGTGCGACGGGCGGGCGGGACGGTGGAGCGGTGCTCGCGCGCAGGACGACCTCGCCGCCGACCCGCAGGACGCGCGAGCGCCTGCCGGGCGCCTCGCGCAGAGCGAGGGCCATGGCCTCCTTGCCCATCGCGGTGAGCGGCAGCGCGACCGTGCTGAGCGGCGGAGTCAGCTCCCGTACGAGGGGGATGTCGTCGAAACCCGCGAGGGAGATGTCCTCCGGTACCCGGACTCCCGCTTCCCTGAAGGCCGCGAGCGCCCCCACCGCCATGACATCGGTGACGGCGAAGACGCAGGTGGGGCGGTGGGTGCCGGTACGGGCCAGCAGCTCGCGGGCGGCCGCGTACCCGCCCTGGCGGGTGAAGGCTCCGCGGACGACGGACTCCGGCCGCAGGGTCGCACCGCCCTGGGCGAGCCCCTCGCGGAATCCGGTCAGCCGGTCGGAGACGGTGGTGAGCTCGGGCGGCCCGCTGAGCACCGCGAACTCCCGGTGCCCCAGGGCGAGCAGGGAACGGGCGAGCGCCGCGGCCCCGGCACGGTTCTCGGGCAGGACGGCGTCCACTCGCAGGCTTCGATGACGGCTGACGACGGCGACGCGCCCGCCGGCCCGTACGTACGGATCGAGTTCGGCGGCCATCGCCCGCTCCCACGCGCGGTCCTGGAACCCGGAGCCGATGAGGAGGATGGCCCGGGCGCGCTGGGCGCGCAGCATCGAGACGTACGCGATCTCGCGCTCCGGCTCGCGGAAGGTGCTGGCCAGCATGACGAGGAGGTCCGACTCCGCCGCGGCGCGCATCACTCCGTCCGCGATGGCGGAGAAGTACGGGTCGCCGACGTCATGGCAGACGACGCCGACGGTGTTGTTGGAGGCGCTGGCGAGCGCCTGGGCGTGGGCGTTGGGGATGTAGCCCAGCAGGTCGGCGGCGGCGCGCACACGTTGGCGGAGTTCCTCCCTGACCCGCGTCGTGCCGTTGAGTGCTCTCGACGCCGTCGCCAGGGAGACCCCCGCCCTGCGGGCGACGGTGTCCAGCGTGACGTGCGGCTCCGGCGCAATGTGGGTGCGGTCCTGTGCTGGTGCCTGAGCTTGGCGTTCACTCAATCCGACCCCCGGAAACTTCGGGACGACCTATTGACCGTGCGTGCAGGCAGTCATTAGCGTGGCGACACCTTAGCAGAAAGCGCTTTCTGAAAGCGCTTGTTCGGAAGACACCGATCGCACAGCCGAACGGCCGCTCTTCGCAACTGCCCCGGATGCCCGAGGAGTTCATCGTGAGCCAGAGCGTCATACCGGCACCCGCCGCCGAGGTGAAGGGGGTTGCCCGGCGGAACAGCCCGGGGACGGGGGAGAGACTCGTCCGTGCCCTGGAGAAGAGCTGGCGGCCGTTCGCGCTGCTGCTCGCCTGTTTCGCCGCCTGGTGGGGGATCGCCGCCGCCGAGCTCGTCGAGCCGTATCTCGTCCCCTCGCCCGGCGCGACGCTGGACGTGCTGCTGGGGAAGACCGACTACATCTGGCACCACAGCTGGGTGACCACCTACGAGACGCTCATCGGTTTCGTCATCGCCGTCGCCGTCGGGGTGCTCGCGGCCGTGGTCATGGTCTACTCGGCGACCGTCGAGAAAACGCTCTATCCGATCCTGCTCTTCGCCCAGGTCGTGCCGAAGATCGCGATCGCGCCGCTCTTCGTCGTCTGGCTGGGCTTCGGCATCGCGCCGAAGATCCTGATCGCCGTGCTGATCGCCTTCTTCCCCGTGGTGATCTCGATGGTCACCGGACTCAAGGCGGTCGACCCCGAGATGCTGCAGCTCTCGGCCACCATGGGGGCGCGGCCCTGGCAGACGTTCGCCAAGATCCGCTTCCCGGCCTCGCTGCCGCATCTCTTCTCCGGCCTCAAGGTCGCCGTGACGCTGGCCGTGACCGGCGCCGTCGTCGGCGAGTTCGTCGGGGCGAACGAGGGACTCGGCTATGTGATCCTCCAGGCCAACGGCAACCTCGACACCCCGATGCTCTTCGCGGGGCTGCTCGTCATGTCACTCATCGGCGTCGTCCTCTTCGTCCTCGTCGAGATCGCCGAGAAGCTGCTGCTCCCGTGGCACGCCAGCCGCCGCGGAACCGACGTCACCACCACGTACTGACCACGACCACCACCCCGAGAGGGCCAGCCATGACTTCGCGCAGACTCCTGATCGGCCTCGTACCGCTGCTCCTGGTCGCCACGGCCTGCGGCGAGGGGGACGCGGGAACCACCACCAGCGACTCCGGCAAGAAGCTCGACAAGGTGACGCTGACACTCAACTGGTATCCGTACGGCGAACACGCGCCGTTCTACTACGGCAAGCAGCAGAAGATCTTCGAGAAGCACGGCATCGACCTGACGATCAACGCCGGGCAGGGCTCGCAGAAGACCGTCCAGGCGACCGGCGCGGGCCAGACCGACTTCGGCTGGGCCGACACCCCCGCCGTCCTCGCGGGCATCGACCAGGGCGTGAAGATCAAGAGCCTCGGGGTGTTCCTGCAGACGACGCCGTCGTCGGTGCAGTTCTTCGAGTCCGCGGGCATCAAGACGCCCGCCGACCTCAAGGGGAAGACCATCGCCGGGACGGCGGGCGACGCGCTCTCCAAGACCTTCCCGATCTTCCTCAAGAAGAACGGACTGGGCGAGACGGACGTCAAGGTCCAGAACACGGACCCCGCGGGCAAGATCGCCGCGGTGATCTCCGGCAAGACGGACGGGCTGCTCGGCTACGCGAGCGACCAGGGTCCGACCATGCAGAACAAGGCCAAGAAGACCGTGTCCTACCT
The DNA here is from genome assembly GCF_042730885.1 of Streptomyces sp. NPDC059909. NCBI lineage: Bacteria > Bacillati > Actinomycetota > Actinomycetes > Kitasatosporales > Streptomycetaceae > Streptomyces > Streptomyces sp. NPDC059909. The sequence goes on along the minus strand of NZ_JBHWKX010000090.1, from coordinate 12,190 downwards.
CCGTTTCTCGGAGCACGGCCTCAACTTCTACTCCAACGGTCTGATCGCCGGTCAGAAGACGCTCGCCGGGCGCGCCGAAGTCGCCAAGCGCATGGTCCAGGCGGTCAGCGAGGCCTGGGCCGCCGCCGAGAAGGCACCGGACCCGGCCGTCGCCGCGATGGAGGGCGCATCGGAGCAGCTGCCTCCGAAGGAGGTCCTCGCCGAGCAGTTCAGGACGACGGTGACGCTGCTGCACACCTCGGCCACCCAGGGCAAGGCGCCGGGTGTCAACACCGGGGCCGACTGGCAGCAGACCATCGACGTCTTCGCGGAGGCCGGGATGGTCAAGAGCCCCAAGGCCGTGTCGGAGTACTGGGACAGCGCCACGGCGCTGAAGGGATGACGATGACCAGGGACACGACCCTGCGCAAGGCGGAGGACGCGGTGGACGCGAGTGACGCGGCGAGCGCCGCGGTCGGCCGGGACAGGCCGGCCGGCGGGAGCGGGGGAGCCGGCACCGCCGCGGTCGCTCTGGAGGACGTCGCGGTCCGCTTCCGTTCCAAGCACCGCGATGTCACCGCGCTGCACGAGGTCTCCCTTGATGTCGCCGCGGGCGAGTTCGTCGCGATCGTCGGACCGTCCGGCTGCGGCAAGTCGACCCTGCTCAAGCTCGTGGCAGGACTGCTGAAGCCGTCGGCCGGACAGGTCCGGCTCAGCGGCGAGGCCGTGAAGGGACCGCGCCACGACATCGGTTACGTCTTCCAGCGCGCCGCGCTTCTCGAGTGGCGTTCGGCCCGGCGCAACATTCTGCTCCAGGCCGAGATGCGCCGGATGCCGGCGGACCGGGCCCGCGCCCGTGCGGACGAGCTCATCGCGATGACGGGGCTCGGCGGCTTCGAGGACGCGTACCCGCACGAGCTGTCCGGCGGCATGCAGCAGCGGGTCGCGCTCTGCAGGGCGCTGCTGCATGAGCCGCCCGTGCTGCTGATGGACGAGCCGTTCGGCGCGCTGGACGCGCTCACGCGCGAGCAGATGAACATGGAGCTCAACCGGATCTGGCGGGAGACCGGCACCACCGTGCTGCTGGTCACCCACTCCATCTCGGAGGCGGTCTATCTGGCCGACCGGGTGGTGGTGATGAGCCCGCGGCCCGGCACCATCACCGAGGTCATCGAGGTCGGGCTGCCCGCCGAGCGGGACCACACGGAGACGCTGGGCAGGCCCGAGTTCCGCGAGGCCACCGGGCACATCAGGAATCTGCTGGGTGCCGCTTCCGCGCACGACTGAGGCCCGGGCCTCCTGCTGTCCCGAATCTGGGATACTCTCTCGAACATGAGAGATGCGGACGTCGACGTACGACTGGCTGCCCGGCTCGCCGAGTTGAGGGCCGGTCGCGGCTGGTCCCTGGACGAGCTGGCGCAGCGCAGCGGCATCAGCCGTTCGACCCTGTCGCGTGCCGAGCGGGGAGAGATCAGCCCCACCACCTCCCTGCTCGGCAGGCTGTGCGCGGTCCACGGCCGCACCATGTCGCAGCTGCTCAGTGAGGTGGAGGCGGAGCCCGCCCAGCTCGTACGCGCCGGCAGCCAGACGGTCTGGACGGATTCCGACGCGGGGTTCGTCCGCCGTTCCGTGTCGCCGCCGCAGGCCGGCCTGCGTGCCGAGGTCGTCGAAGGGCGGCTCGCCGCGGGCGCGGACCTCGCGTACGAGGGGCCGCCGGTGCCCGGCATGGAGCAGCACATCTGGGTGCTGGACGGCACGGTTGAGATCACCGTCGGCGACGAGACGCACGAACTCCATGCGGGGGACTGTCTGCGCTTCCGGCTGTGGGGCCCGACGCGCTTCCGGTGCCCGGGCCCGCAGCCGGTCCGCTACGCCGTCGTGGTGGTGCTGCCATGACCATGGCCCAGGACACGGTGACCCGTATCGACGCCGACGAACTCGGCACGATCGCAACCCAGTTGGCCGAGCTTCTGGTCGACGCCGTCGACGGCGGCGCATCGGTGGGCTTCCTGGCACCGCTCGACCGTGCCGTGGCCGCGGCCTGGTGGCGGACGCACACCGACGCGCTCGCCGCCGGCAGCCGCGCCCTGTGGACGGCCCGCACCGGGGGACGCATCACCGGCACCATCAGCGTCGGCTTCGCCACGTACCCCAACGGCGGGCACCGCGCCGAGATCGCCAAGCTCCTCGTCCACCGCGACGCCCGCGGCCGCGGCCTCGGCCGCACGCTCCTGAGTACCGCGGAGCGCGCGGCCGCCGACGCCGGTGTCACCCTGCTGCACCTCGACACCGAGACCGGCAGCCCGGCCGAGAGCCTCTACCGCAGGGCCGGGTGGACGCCGGCCGGGGTGATCCCCGACTACGCCGCCGACCCGGCCGGTGAACTGCGTCCGACCACGCTGTTCTACAAGCGCCTGGCGAGGCCGGGTCAGTAGCGCAGCCGCGACAGGTACGTGTAGCTGTTCTGCGCGGTCGCGAACGGATCGGCCGGCGAGTCGTGCTCGACGAGCCACTGCCGTACGCCCCCGCTGCTCGCCGTCTCGAACATCGTGGCGAAGTCGAGCAGGCCCGACCCCACGTCGGCGAAACCGCCGTCCGGGGCCATGTCCTTGACGTGGAGCGCGGGGAAGCGGCGCGGGTGGCGTACGAACAGCGTGCGCGGATCCGCCCCGCCCTTGGCCGCCCAGTACACGTCCAGCTCGAAGCGGACCAGCTCGGGATCGGTCTCGTTCAGCAGGATCTCGTAGAGGTTCTCGCCCTCCACGACGGCGTGGTCGCTCCCGTGGTTGTGGAAGAGCAACGGCCCGAGACCGGCATCCCGGGCCGCCTGGCCCGCCGTGTTGAACGCGCGTGCCGCCTCCCGGAATCCTGCCGGGGTGTGCATCTCGCCGGGCAGGCTCGGGACGACGATCCAGCGGGCGCCCAGCGTGTGGATGTCCTCCAGCGCCTGCGGCAGCCCGCTGCCGTTCACCGTGGTGTACGCGACGTGCTCCAGGACCGCCTTGAGGCGCGTCTCGTCGAGCGTCCGCCGGATCGCGGCGGCGCTGTTCCCGTGGCGGCCGCTCACACCGACCGTCGCATACCCGATCTCGGCGAGCCGGGCGAGCGTGCCCCCGAAGTCCTGCGCCAGAGAGGTGCGCATCGTGTACAGGTGCATGCCGAGTCCGGCAGGCGGGATGCGCCGCCGTCCGCCGCCGTCCCCGTCCGACCCGTCCGCCACGACCGCCGCCTGGGCGGCCGCCGGGATGCTCAGCCCCGCCGTCGCGGCAAGTCCGAGTGCCGTCCCGAGGAAGGCCCTTCGTGTGGAATGCATGAGATCTCCCCTCTCAGCTGACCGTGATCCGGACGGCGCCGGTCGTCGTGTCGCCCTTGTCGTCCGTGACGGTCAGATGCGCCGTGTACGTCCCCGGCCTGGCGTATGTGTGCGTCGCCCCGGGCCCCTCGGGGGCCGTGGCCTTGCTGTTGTCGCCGAAGTCCCAGTGGTACGCGGCGATCGTGCGACCGGACACCGGTTCCACGGTCGAGGCGAGCTCCACGGCGAGCGGAGCCGCGCCCGTCGCGGGTGTCGCGGTGACCGTGACCTTGGTCCCGGGGCGCTTCTCGACGCCCGGCCCGTTGAAGTGGAGCCAGTCGACGGCGAACAGGTCGGGCTTCTCCGCCGACCACCCGGCGTTCGTGAACACCGCGTACAACTTCACCGTGCGCCCCGGGTCCTGCAGCGTCGTGGTGGGGGACACGACATTGCCCCAGTCGCCGGTGTTCGGGACGGTGACCTGCCCGAGCAGCGGACCGGTGGGGGAATCGGCGCGGAACTCCACCGTGCCGCCGAGCCCGGCCGACGCCGCGCCGACCGTCACCGAGTCGATGCCCTTGAGGTGGGCCGGATCGAGCAGGATCCAGTCTCCGTTCTCGATCTCGGTCAGCCGCTTGCCGCCCGAGGCGTCCGCCCGGCTCGCCACGACGGCACCGCCCTGGGCACCTCCCGTCGTCGTGAAGTGCTCGGCCTCGCGGAACGCCGGACGCAGCGTCAGGGATGCCGACCCGGTCAGCGCGGGCACGCCGCCCGGGCCGCCCTTGTCCTCGTACTGTGCGCTGATGCCGTAGTACAGGTTCTGTCCGGGCCCATGGCTGTCCCCGGCGTCGGTCACGATCTCGCCCGCGCAGCCCGTGTAGTTGTCGAGCGGATGCAGATGGGAGTCGTGGCCGAGCTGGGACTGGACGACGACGCGCGAGCAGTCGATGGGCCCGTGCCGGCCGTCCTCCCTGTCCTTCACCCGCACGGTGAAGGGGATGGTGTCGCCGAAGCTGAACATGCCGCCGTTCGGGGGCTGCTGGATGGTCACCTCGGGGCGGGTGTTGCCGACGGTGATGTCCTGGACGGCGAGCGCGGTGAGCTGCTGGGGGCCTGTCACCGTGAGCCGCGCCGTGAAGCGGCCGTTGGTGTGGTAGGTGTGCGTCGGGTTGGCCTCGGTGGAGTCCGTCGTGCCGTTCCCGTCGAAGTCCCAGGCGTACGTCACCGGCTTGCCATCTGGCAGCCCCGAGCCCGTGCTGGAGAACTGCACGGTGAGCGGTCCGGGGCCGTTGTCCGGGGTCGCCGTCGCCTTGGCGTCGGGCAGCCGGCCGTCGGCGACGTAATCGATGCGGTAGATGCCCGAGCCCTCGTTGCTGCCGCCGCGGCCCGTGCCGCTGCCGAGCCCGAAGTCGATGACGTACAGCGCCCCGTCGGGGCCGAAGTCCGCGTCGAAGGGCTGGTTCCACGACATGTCACCGAACACGGCGTTGATGGACTGCAGATCGCCTGCCTTGACGGGCGCGAAGCGGGGATCGGTGAAGGACTGGTCCTTCTGCTGGAGCGAGAACGACTTGAACCACTTGCGGGTCAGCTCGTAGTTCAGCCACTTCCCCTCGAAGTACTCGGGGAACTTGGTGCGGTACGTGTTCGCCGGGTTGTAGTCGTAGACCGGGCCGCTCATCGGGCCGCCGCCCCCGGTGCCGAGCTCCGGGAACTCCGCGGATGCGGAGTAGGCGTACCAGACCGTGGCGGGCCGGGCCGGCGGCAGATCCCGCAGGCCGGTGTTGTTGGGCGAGTCGTTGACCAGCTTCGCGCAGTCGAACGTCGGGCCCGACGTCTTCGTCGCGAAGTCGTAGTCGTTGAAGGGCGTGTTGTTGCCGACGCAGTACGGCCAGCCGAAGTTGCCCGACTCGGTGATGCGGGTGTACTCGACGGTCCCCTCGGGGCCGCGGTCCGGACTGGCCTGCCGGGCGTCGGGACCGTAGTCCGCCACGAGCAGAGCCCCGCTCAGCGGGTCCGTCGTGATCCGGAACGGATTGCGCATCCCCATCGCGTAGATCTCGGCGCGGGTCCGGTCCGTGCCGGGCGCGAAGAGATTGCCGTCGGGAATCGTGTAGGTGCCGTCGGCCTTCGGGGTGATGCGCAGGATCTTGCCGCGCAGATCGTTGGTGTTGCCGGAGGTGCCCTGGGCGTCCCAGGCCCGGCGCCCCTCGCGTTCGTCGATCGGCGCGTAGCCGTCCGAGGCGAACGGATCGGTGTTGTCGCCGGTCGCGACGTACAGATTGCCGCTCTTGTCGAAGGCGAGGGAGCCCGCCATATGGGAATTGGCCCGGCCTTCACCGCGCAGGGTGGGGATGGTCAGCAGCCGCTTCTCCGACGCGGGGTCGGCCGTGTTGCCCGTGACCGTGAACCGGGAAAGGTTGAGCTGTTTCTCGGTCTTGTCCGAATGCAGCAGATAGAGCCAGTTGTTGGTCGCGAAGCCCGGATCGAGGGCGAGCCCGAGGAGCCCGTCGGACTGGCTGGTCATGTCCGGGGTGTACGCGAAGTCCAGTGCGGTCGTCACCTTCAGCGTCGACTGGTCGATGACCTTCAGCTTGCCGGTCCGCTGGATGAAGAAGACGCGGCGGTCGGGCGCGACGGCCAGCTCGAAGGGGTCGGCGAGATCGCTGGTGACGAGGGGAGTGCGCTGAAAGGCGCCGGTCCTGGTCGCGGTGCAGTCGCCGGGCTTGTCGCCCGCGGCCCACTGGATGCCGCCGAGCAGATGCTTGAGGAAGCCCTCTTCCTGGAACGCTGAGGAGGCATGGCCGCCGGCCGTGAACCAGGAGCGGCCGCCGTCGTAGTTCTGGCACCACGACCACGGGTGGTCGACGCCCTCGTCGAGCCCCGTGATGCCGTCGTGCACCTTGATCTGGGCGAGGGTGTGGACCTTGCCGGTCGGATTGGTCCGCCAGTTGTACCACTCCTCCGTACGCTCCCAGAGCTCCGGAAGTCCCTTGGTGGAGGGGTGGCTGTGGTCGAGCACCTTGATCCGGCCCGTCTGGACGGCGGGGTGCTTGTCGAAGATGGCGCCGACGAGGCCCTCGTACCACTGCCAGTCGCGCTCGCTCGCCGACGCGGCGTGCACACCGACCCAGCCGCCGCCCGCACGGATGTACTTCTGCAGGGCCGCCCGCTGCCCGGCGTCGAGCAGATCGCCTTTCTCCGGGGTCGAGTTGGTGTTGTTGAAGACGATCGCCTGGAACCGGGCGAGGTTGGCGTCGGTGAAGGCCGTGGCGTCGTCGGTGGCCTCGACCTCGAAACCGTTTTCACTGCCGAGCTTCTTGATGGCCTCGATGCCCGCCGGGATCGAGTCGTGGGCGAAGTTCGTGACCTTCGAGAAGACCAGAACGCGGAACGACGCCGCCTCGGCGCGGGGGGCCGTGGCCACCCCGAGTCCGACGATCAGCGCCAGTAGTGCCGTGACTGCCGTGATTGCCGTGCGTGCCCTGCGTGCTGTGCGCGTGGTGAGGGCTTTGACGGCGGTGACCGGTGACATTGCTCTTCGACTACTCATGGCGCTCCCGGTGCTGGTGAGGCGGCTGCGGGTGTCGTGGTGGACAGAAAGCGCTTTCCAGAGTGCGTCGCAAGCCTAGGTTCCGGTGTCGCGGGGGGTCAATGGGTCGGAAGAGGGCTCCGGTGAAGGCCCGTTGGCCGCGAGCGGCGATTGTCAGTGCGGCGTCGTACGGTCGGTGCATGGTCAACGCCGACGACGTACGCAGAATCGCGCTCTCGCTCCCCGGGGCGTTCGAGAAGCTCGCCTGGGGCATGCCCACGTTCCGGGCTGGCCAGGGCGGGAAGGTCTTCGCCTCGCTCGACGATGACGACGAGGTGATGGGCGTCAAGTGCCCCAAGGAGGACCGTGAGGAGCTGATCGCCTCCGAGCCGGACAAGTTCTTCCTGCGCAAGGGCCACGACGACAACTACGCCTGGCTGCGGGTGAGGATCGGCGCGCTCGACGACGAGGGCGAGTTGTACGCGATCCTGCTCGACTCCTGGCGCCAGGCGGCGCCGCGCAAACTGCTGGACATCTACCCGGAGTTGGGGGATGCGGGCACCCGGTGACGACGGCGGCGGCCGGCGATTGAGGAAGACGATCACCAGGGGTCGAAAGGTTTAGCGAATTCATTGTGACGACTTTCACCATGGCCGCTGCCTGCGCTAACTCATTGTGATGAGTTGCCTACAACTTCTGCACGTACAGTTACGTGTGTGCAGACAGTTGACGAAGGAGACTCATGCGACCGTTCGTACTGAACTTTGTACTTCCGGCCGTGAGTCCAGAGGTCACGGTTCCCTACACCTATGACCCTGCCCTGCAGTTGAACGTGCTGCCCGACGGGCGGCCCGCCGTCGACGACCGCGCCGTGCTCCTGGCCACCGGCACGACCACGTCCACGGCCGGTTCCAAGACGCACTTCGACGACTGAGCAGACCGGCGCGAGACATGACTGTGCTCATCCTGACCTGCAGGCAGGACGTCACGGCGGACATGGTGGTCGCCAAGCTGCACGAGCGGGGCGTGCCCCTGGTGCGCCTGGATCCCGCTGACGTACCCGGTGAGGCCGCCCTGTCGGCCGAGTACGTGCACGGCGACTTCTACGGCCATCTGTCCACGGACGGACGCCTGTTGAGCATGAGCGCCCTGCGCTCCATATGGGTCCGCCGGCCCGGCGAGCCCGTTGCGCACGCTCCCGAGCCCTCGGATTGGCTGACCGCGGAGACCGAACAGGCGCTGTACGGAATGCTCTACTCCGCCCCAGCGCGGTGGATGAACCACCCCTGCGTCTCCGCCCAGGCGCGGTGCAAGCCCTGGCAGTTGGGAGTGGCGCACCGCAGCGGTTTCGCCGTTCCGCCGACGGTCGTCACCACATTCCCACGCGTGGCACGGCAGTTCGCCGCGCAGTACCGGGACATCGTGGTGAAATCCGCGTCCGGCCCGCCGGCCGGCGGGCCCCCGGTCGCCCTGCCGACCACGCGCATCGGCCAGGACGCGGACTTCACCGGAGTGGCGGCCGGCCCCACGCTGCTCCAGCAGTACATTCCGAAAAGGGCGGACATCCGCCTGACCTCGGTGGGCGGCCGGCTCTTCGCCGCCCGCAAGATCTCCGCGTCCGACCAGGTGGACGGCCGGTACGGCACCACCGGCCACGGCTGGGAGCCCGCGGAGGTCCCCGATCGCATCGCCCGTGCCGTCCGCGAGTACACGAGCCTCGCCGGTCTGGCCTACGCCGCCTTCGACTTCGCCGAGGACGCCGAGGGTGTGTGGTGGTTCCTGGAGTGCAACCAGGGTGGCCAGTTCGGATTCATCGAACTGGAGACCGGCCAGCCCATCGCGGAGGCCGTCGCGTCCTGGCTCGCGGGTGGGCCGAATGGGGGAAAGGGCGTTACGGCGCCCCCATCGACCGGGAATGGTCAACCTGTTCTGTGAACAATTCGTTCTTTGAACACTTCTGACCGCTTCTGTGAAGGAGAAGCCATGCGTATGCGCACTCTGGTGGCGACCGTCGGGCTCACCGCTGCCGCCCTCTTCGGCGGCGCGGGTGCCGCCGTGGCCGACAACGGTGCCGAGGCCATCGGTGCCGCGGCGAACTCGGGCGGCCTCCTGTCGGGCAATGTCGTACAGGTGCCGGTGTCCGTGCCGCTCAACGTCTGCGGCAACACCCTCAACATCCTCGCTCTGCTCAACCCGGCAGCGGGCAACACCTGCACCAACGGCTGACGGCGGCCCGCCCGGCCGAGGCCCTGCGGCCTGTGCCGCGGCGAGCGCCGCTCAGCGGGCCAGGAACCCGCTGATCCGGTCCCGCAGGCCCGCCGGGTCCAGTCCGTGTGCCGTGAGGTGCTCGTCGATCCGGCCGTAACGGCGGAGTTCACGCCTGGCGACGCCCAGGCCGAGGACACGGTGCGGGATGTCGGCGAGCGCGTCGTTGACGGCGGACGTGGACGTACCGGCGAGGTACGGCTCGACGAGCACCACGTCCGCCGTCCGGCTGCCTGCCGCCCGGCGCACCGTCGCCGCGTCGAAGGGGCGAACGGTCGTCGCGTACAGAACGGCGACATCCAGGCCCTCCGTCGCCGCGAGGACGTTGTCCAGCATGGGGCCGACCGCGATCACGACCCCGTCGTGCCCCTCGCGCACGGTGAGGAAGCGCGCGCCGTCGACCGGCCGCGGCCGGTCGTTGGACTGCAGTGACAGCCGCACGTACACCCGGTCGTCGCCCGCCGCGGCCATCCGCAGCAGAGCCTCGGCCTCGTCGGGGTGGCCCGGCACATGGACGGTCCAGCCGTCGAGCGTGTCGAGGAGCGCCACATCGCCCGGTGCCATATGGGTGAAACCGCCCGCGGGCCAGTCGTACGACGCCCCGGCGCTCACCAGGACCCCGCCGACGTCCTGATGCCCGAAGTCGAGCTTGACCTGCTCGAAGGGCCGCTCCACCAGGAAGCTCGCGAAGGTGTGGACGATCGGCCGCATGCCGGTCAGGGCGAGCCCCCCGCCGGCGCCGATCATCAGCTGCTCGCGGATGCCCACGTTGATCACCCGCTCGGGGTGCGCGCGCTCGGCCTGCTGAAAGCCGTCCCTGCTGATCTCGGCCAGGACCAGGGCGAGCCTCGGGTCCTCGCCCAGCAGCCGTGTCGTGGTCGAGATGAAGCGCTCGCGCATCGTGTCCATGATCAATACCCCCTCGGTGGTCGTCAGGCGTTCTTGGGCTCGACCCGGGCCACGACGGCCCGCGGCCGGCCCGGATGCGGGGCGGTGAAAGCGGCGTACAGCGCCTTGTGATCGCGGCCGTCGACGGTCTCGGCCGACCAGCCCGCCGCCTCGAAGCGCGACGCGATGCCGCCGGGCCACCCGTAAGTGGCCGACGCGTTGTCGATCACCAGCGTGTGCAGCTGCTGCAGCCCCGCCGGGCCGGCGTAGGCGATCGCCTCGTGATTGCTGCCCTCGTCCAGCTCGGCGTCCCCGATCAGCACCCACACCCGTGGCTCGGTGCGCCCCTGCGCCCGCAGCCCGAGGGCAGTGCCCACGGCGAGCGGCAGCCCGTGCCCGAGCGACCCGCTTCCGATCTCGGCCCCGGGCACGAGGACCCGGTCGGGGTGGTGCCCGAGCGGTGAGTCGTACGACCCGAAGCCGGTCAGGAGCTCCTCGTCGAAGAACCCCTTCGCGGCGAGGACGGCGTAGTAGGCCATCGGCCCGTGCCCCTTCGACAGCAGGAACCGGTCCCGATCGGGGTCGTCGGCCGTCTCGGGCGTCACGCGCAGTACCCGGTCGTAGAGCACCCAGAGCGCATCGAGGGTGGAGGTTGCTGCGGGGCCGTGCTTCTCGTCGCCCGTCATCAGGGCCATGAGCGTGTTCAGGTCCTGGCGGCCACGCGTCGTGGTGATTCCCGTGTGCGTCATGGCACCCACCGTGCAACTTAAACCGCACTTGAGGTCAACGGGCAAACGGTTCGTGACCACGCGGGGAAGTGCGGTATGGTTCTCGTGCGCGTTCGGCCGGGGGAAACCCCAGGTCAGGCGGGCATCGGGACGTGGCGCAGCTTGGTAGCGCACTTGACTGGGGGTCAAGGGGTCGCAGGTTCAAATCCTGTCGTCCCGACTCGAAAGAGTCGCATGTCAAGGGGCCGTTTCAGAGCAATCCGAAACGGCCCCTTGATCATTCTTGGGGACCAGCCTCCTTGACCGCGTCAGGTGACGTCGGCGATGTGCACCGGTAGCGATCGTGGGGTTACCAAGGAAGGGTGCCCTCGGCGTCGAAGTAGCCTCCCGTGGGGCCGTCGGGGCCTACCTGCGCCATACGCACGATGATCTCGGCGCCCTGCTCGACGGTCTGGACGCCGGTGTTCCCGTTCAGGTCGGTCTTGGTGAAGCCGGGTTCCACCGCGTTGATCCGCATGTTGGGGAACGCCTTCGCGTACTGCACGGTGATCACGTTGACCGCTGTCTTCGACGCCGGGTAGGCCACGCCTGGGTAGGCGTACGACGGCGCACCCGGAGTGGTGAGCCGGGTCAGCGAGGCCAGGCCGCTGCTGACGTTGACCACGACCGGGACCTCCGAACGCTCGAGCAGCGGCAGGAACGCGTGCAGGACACGCACGGTGCCGAAGACGTTCGTCTCGAACGTGTGCCGCACCATGTCGGCGGTTACGTCCGCGGCACCGATCACGGAGTTGTCGGCACCCCTTTCCTCGATACCCGCGTTGTTGATCAGTACGTCCAGCCCCCCATCGGCCCCGATGGCCTTGGCCGCGGCCGCCACGGACGCGTCGTCGGTGACATCGAGCTGGACCATCCGCGCGCCCAGTTGCCCGGCGGCCCGGCGGCCGCGTTCGGCGTCCCGGCTGCCGATGTAGACGGTTTGGCCCGCGGCGATGAGGCGGCGTGCGGTCTCGAAGCCGAGATCCTTGTTCGCTCCGGTGATCAGTGTCGTAGTCATGCCTCCAGGCTGCGGCACACCGTCGGGGGCAGCCAGGAGTCCCCCCTTCCTGGGACTGTCAGTACCAGGAAGATCCGCGTGAGGCGGTGCACAGTGGGGGCATGGCAGGCACGGAGTTCGGGCGCACGGTGCGGCGCTGGCGCGACCGGGTCTCCCCGGAGGCGGCCGGGCTACCCGTCGGCGGCCAACGGCGCGCGGCCGGGCTACGCCGCGAGGAGCTCGCCCTGCTGGCCGGGATCTCGGTCGACTACGTGACCCGCCTCGAACAGGGCAGGGCGACCAACCGTTCCTAATCAGTGAGCAGGAGTGTGTCTTGGACCCACTGCCAGTCACTGCGCGCATCCCGAACGGTTTTGGGTGCGCTGGTCGCCCGCGTTCTTTGATGGTTCCCCGTCCGGGCGGGTGGCTCGTGACCACGGTCCGTGACGGGGCGGCGGGTTTCCTCACGC
>NZ_JBHWKX010000089.1:5289-22506 GCF_042730885.1 Streptomyces sp. NPDC059909 | reverse complement strand
GCAGACCCGTGGGCACAGTTGAGGTCAGAGCAGTCCTGAGAAGCGATTCCCCCCATGCCTAAAGGCACGGGTCCCCTCGCTAGCTATCCGATGGAAGCGCGAGTCGAGGTTCACGTCCCCGTCGATGCCGTTGCGGAGATAGGCGTCCATCGAGGCGACGTAGGTGCGCAGGACGTCCGGGCGGTAGGCCTGCACTTCGTCGAAGAGGAACGCGAGCGTCTTGCTGACGTGCTGGGAGATCCCGATCTCCCAGTGGAACCAGTTGCCGTAGTAGCCCTGGGACTGATCGCCGTAGTGGCGTTCGTGCAGCCGGACGAGACCGTCGATGACCCGGTGCTGCACAGCGGTGTTCTCGTACAGGTCCGACGATGCGCCACCGGGTGTCCGGGTGGCGAGCGCGATCTCGTACAGCCGCCGGAAGGCGGTGTTGAGATTGGCCTCATTGGTGCCGAGCACCAGACCGGCGAACAGCTCGTCCGGGCCCGCCGCGTCCATCGACTGCAGATGCGTCCGCGCGGCCCTGGCGACGGCGGCCAGCTTGGCGGCCGTCTCCGGCCTGGCGTTGGTCTCGGCTGTACCGGCGAAGACGGCCACGGTGTTGGCCAGAAGACGTGCGCTGGCCTCGGCGACCTCGGCGGCGCTCGCCGACCGCGGGGGAATCACCGTCAGAAGACCGGCGGCTGACAGAGCGGACAACAGGCGTCTGCGGGTGATCTCCATGGCGTCCTCCCCGTCGAATTGGCGTGCTGGCGGGCGGAGTCAAGCAGCTGTACCCACCAACGACAAGGCCCCCAGTTCGATACCTTCGACTTCCCGTGCTCTCGGCCGGCCCCACTCCGCTCGTGTCCCGGGAGGACTGGGAGCTCACCGTCACGACTGAGGACGGCACCCGGCACTACTGGGAGTCGGCGGCGTTCACGGCACTGCCCGCGGAGGCATCCACGGTCGACCTGCACTGCGTGGCCAGGTGGTCCAAGTTCGGCACGGAGTGGGAGGGCGTGTCCCCGGAGGTGCTGCTGGAGAACGTCGAGCTGGGGTGGTAGAGGTCGGCGAACAGTCATGTAACTTTCGGTCGCTGAATGGACCCAAGGGCCGTCGGCAATTCCCCGAAGGCAGGCGCTCCGTGAGGGCCGTGCGGTAACTCACCATGCTGGCTGCGATCGGGCCGCCCGATGGGCCGGACGGGGGTGCTTGGCGATATTCCCGCCGGTTCGAGTGGCGCGCCGGGGCGCTCACCAGCGGACCGCGGCCCGAGGCCACCGTACGGCCTTCACGTTCGCCAGTGGCGGCTGCGGTGCCTGTCGAGGCGGCAACGGTGATCGCACCGGCGTGCCGTGCCAGGGCAGCGGATGCTGTCGAGTGCGCGACGCGGTCGGACGAGCCGGAGTCACGACTCCGCCGGCTTTGCGGCGCCGGCAAGGTGGGGGAAGCGGAACTCGGTGCGGCTGTAGCCGGTCGTGCCGGGGCGCAGCACCGTGCTCGGAAAGTCGGGGCGGTTGGGAGTGTCGGGGAAGTGCTGCGTCTCCAGGCAGACCGCGCTGTGGCGGCCGTGCGAGCGGCCGGCGCCGTCCATGAGGGTGCCGTCGAGCTGGTTGGCGGTGTAGACCTGCACGCCGGGTTCCGTCGTCCACACCTCCATGACGCGCGTCGCGGCCGGCGCGATCAGCCGGGCGGCGCGCCGCAGCTCGCCGTCGTCCTCAGCGGCCAGAACCCAGCAGTGGTCGTAGCCTTCGGCCTGCCGGACCTGGTCGTCCGCCGCCAGGAGCCGGTCCCCGAGAAGCTGTGGGGAGGTCAGGTCGAAGGCGGTGCCGGTGACGTCGGCGATGGGGCCGTACGGAATGCCGTCCGTGCCGACGGGCAGGTAGGCGGGGGCGTCGACCTGGAGGGTGTGGCCCAGGATGTCGCCGCCGCCGGCCAGGTTGAAGTAGGCGTGGTTGGTGGCGTTGACCACGGTGGGCCGGTCCGTCACCGTCGTGTATTCGACCGACAGCGTGCCCGAGACATCGAGCGCGTACGTGACGGTCATGTCGAGCGCACCGGGGAACCCCATGTCGCCGTCCGGGCTGTGCAGCGTCAGCCGTACCGCCGTGCTGTCACCGTCCGCCGCCGAAGTGGCTTGCCACACCTTTGTGTCGAAGCCTTCGGGCCCGCCGTGCAGCGCGTGGCCGCGGTCGTTGACGGGGATGTGGTACGTCGCTCCGTCGAGGGTGAAGCGGCCGTGGGCTATGCGGTTGGCGTAGCGGCCGATGAGGGCACCGAAGTAGGAGCTTTTCTCGGCGTACTGGTCGACGGAGGCCAGCGACAGGACGACGGAGGCGGTGTCGCCCGCGGTGTCGGGCACGCCGAGGGCGTGCAAAATGCCGCCGTAGGTGATGATTTCGGCATGCACGCCTGAACCGGATTCCAGTCGCCACAGGTCGACGTCCTGGCCACTCGGGGCGGTGCCGAACGGCCTGTGGTGCACGGTGGGTCGGGGCATGATCAGTCCTCTTGGCGAGCGGGCGTTCGCAGGGAACGGGTCGGCTGTGGGCGGTGGATGGGCCGGCCGTCGTGGCAGGGCCGTCGGCGCCCGCTATACGCCTGGCCGGCCGATGTGGGTCGACTCCCTGACGATGAGTCGGTATCCGGGCCTGATCCGCTGCGGCTCGGACACGGTTCCTCCGGTGAGTCGTTCGACGAGCCGGTCGACGGCCAGGCGGGCGATGGCCGGTTTGTCGGGGGAGATGGTCGTGAGGGTGATGGCGCCGTAGCGGCTCTCCTCGATGTCGTCGAAGCCGACCATGGCGACGTCGCGGGGAACCTCGAGGCCGCGTTCGGTGAGCGTCCGCATGGCTCCGAGGGCGATCAGGTCGTTGTATGCGAAAACGGCGTCGGGCCGTTCGCCGCGCTCCAGCAGCTCGGCCATGGCCTCGGCGCCGTCGGCACGGCCATAACCGTCCGTGGCGACGACCAGGTTTTCGTCCGGCTCCAGACCGGCCGCGGCGAGCTCCTCCCGCCAGCCGCGCAACCGCAGATGGGCGGGTTGGCGCTCACGGCTGGTACGCGAGCCGAGGAAGGCGATCCGGCGTCGGCCGAGGTCCAGAAGATGGCGGACCGCGGTGCGCGCCGCGGCCACGTTGTCGATGGCGATCTGGTCGTAGGGTGCCTCATACTCCCGTTCACCGAGCAGCACCAGCGGGGATGTCTCCTGCCGGGCGAGCAGATCCTCGTTCTCCAGATGGATGGGGCTGAGGATGAGCCCGTCGATGACGTGCGCCCGGAACTCCTGGCTCACCAGCAGTTCCCGCTCGCGCAGGCCGGCCGTGTGGTCGACGAGGACGGTGTAGTCGTGCACCGCCGCGGCGTCGATGACGGCGCCGGCCAGCTCCGCGAAGTAGGGGTTTCCGAGCTCGGGGACGGCGAAGGCGATGATGCCGGTCCGTCCCTTGCGCAGATGGCGCGCCGTGAGATTGGGACGGTAGCCGAGCTCGTCGATGGCCTGTTGCACCTTGGCCCGCATCTGGGGCGTGACGTGGGGGTAGTTGTTCACCACGTTCGACACGGTCTTGATCGACACGCCTGCCCGCTGCGCGACGTCCTTGAGGCTGACGCCCACGACACTCCTCTTACTCGGCTTTGTTCGGCATGGGAACGGGACGGGTGTCCGGTGCTTTCCGGGCTCCGGGAGGGTGCCAGGACCTGGCGTACTCGCGTCCGCGGGGATCCCGGCCGGTTTCAGACTGTTCTTCGGCTGCGTGCCAGATAACGCTGCGCGACCACCACGAGAATGAGGAACCCGCCGCTGACCACGGACTGGTACGAGGAGTTGAGTGAACCGATCTGGTTGATGAGGTTCTGGATCACTGCGAGCAGGAGCACCCCCCACAGGGTGCCGCTGACGGATCCGGCACCGCCGACGAGGAGCGTTCCGCCGATGACCACGGCCGCGATGGCGTCGAGTTCCATCCCGGTGCCGATGATCGTCACACCGGAGGACAGCCGCGCCGCGTTGACGGCCCCGGCGAGGCCGGCCAGGAGCCCACTGAGCAGATATACGATGATCTTGGTTCGTGCGACGGGAAGCCCCATGAGGGTTGCGGCGTCGCTGCTGCCGCCCACGGCGAACAGGGTCTGGCCGAACGAGGTGCGCTGCAGTGCCAGGCCGCCGGCGCCGAAGAGCACGAGGGCAATCAGGATCGGATGGCCGAAGCCCCAGATGCTGCCCTGGCCGAGTTCGGCGAAAGCCGAGTCCTTGGGCACGAGATAGGTGGTGGCGCCTTCGTCAGTGATGGCGAGCAGCAGTCCGCGGGCGCCCAGCAGGGAGGCGAGTGTGACGATGAAGGGCGCCATGCCCGCCCGTGCGATGAGCACGCCGTTGAGCACGCCGATCGCTCCGCACACGGCGAGCGGTAGCAGCAAGGCCGGCAGGAGGCCCCACTGTGAGGCCCACGCGGCGAGTACGCCGCCGAGGGCGAAGACCGAGCCGACGGACAGGTCGATGCCCCCGGTGATGATCACCATGGTCATGCCCAGCGCCACGACGGCGAGGAAGGACGCCTGCACGGTCACCCCGCGGGCGTTGTCGAGGGTGGCGAACGTGGGGTAGACGAAGGAGGCGATCAGGATGACGAGGAGCAGGACCGCGAGGACACCCTGACGCTGGACGAGCGAGGCGAGACGTTCCTTGCCGGAGAGCTCGGCGCCCGCGGGTTCCGTGCCGGCTCCGCCCCCGAGGGGCGCGGGCGCAAGGGTGCCGCTCCCGGAGGCAGCGGGTGGTGGGACGAGTTTCATCGGGATCGGCGCTCCCGTGCGACGTAGACGGCGACGATGATGATGGCCGCCTGGGCTATCTGGGCGGTGGAGTCGGGCAGGTCGTGCTTGACGAGCGTGGCGCGCAGCAACTGCATCAGCAGCGCTCCGGCGACGGTGCCCAGCACGCGGATGGAGCCTCCGGTGAGAGGGGTCCCGCCGACGACGACGGCGGTGATCGCGGACAGTTCCATCAGGTTTCCCAGCGAGGACGGGTCGCTGGCGGTGAGACGGGCGGTGGCGAGGATGCCCGCCAGCGCGGCGAGCACGCCGCACAGGATGTAGACACCGGTCAGGACGCGTTTGACAGGCAGCCCGGCAAGCACCGCGGCGGAGCGGTTGCCGCCGATCGCGACGATCTGCCTCCCGAAGGTGGTCCGGCGTACGAGGAAAGCCATCGCGAGCGCCAGCACAGCGGCGATGAGGACGACCAGCGGGATGCCGAGGAGGCTTCCGGTGCCGAGCGACAGCAGGCCGGGGTTGGTGATCTGCTTCAGCTGGCCGTCCGCCATGACGAGGGCGAGACCGCGCCCGCCGACGAACAGGGCGAGGGTGGCGACGATGGGTTGGAGCCCCACCACGGACACCAGTGTGCCGTTGACGGCGCCGACCGCAGCACCGGCGAAAAGCGCGATGAGCAGGGCGGGCACGAGCCCGTAGCCGAGGTACAGCGGCAGCAGCGCCGCGGCCAGTGCCATGGCGGAACCCACCGAGAGGTCCACGCCCTCGGTGCCGATCACCAGCGCCATGCCGAGCGCCACGATGACGACCGGGGCCACCTGGATGAGCTGGGTGCGGAGGTTGTCGACGGTGAGGAAGTGCTCGGTGAAGACCGCGTTGAAGACCAGGAGCGCGGCCACCGCCGCGTAGACGCCGTGCTCCTGGAGCCATGCGGGCCCGCTCAGCCGCGACAGGCTGCGTGTCGGCGCCGCGGTCGCCTGGGTGGTCACTGGTCCACCATCCTTTCTGCGGGCGCCAGGTGGGTGCTCGGGGTCATCGCGGGTCCTCCTTGCCGGCCGTCGCCTGGGCCGGGACGTGCGCATCGGTGCCGACGTCGGTGCTGTCTGCGGTGGCGGCGATGGCGTCCCCCGTGGTGGCGGTACTCCGTGCGGTGCCGGCGACTTCGCTGTCTGCCACGGGAGGGCCGACGGCAGCGGAGTGGTCGGCGAGCACGGCGAGCAGGGCACTCTCCGAGACCTGATCGCCGGTCAGTTCGCCGGCCGTGGCTCCGCTGCGCAGCACCACGATCCGGTCGGACCCTTCGATGAGTTCCTCGATGTCGGAGGAGATCAGCAGCACGGCGAGCCCTTCCTGGGCCAGCTCGTCGATGAGCGCTTGCACCTCGGCCTTGGCGCCGACGTCGATGCCGCGGGTGGGCTCGTCGAGCAGCAGTACCTTCGGCTCGAGACACAGCCAACGGGCCAGCAGGACCTTCTGCTGGTTCCCGCCGGAGAGTTCGCCGACCTTCTGCTCGGCGCTCGACGCCTTGATGCGCAAGCGCTTCATGAAGATGTCGACGACACGGTCCTGCTGTCTCCGCGAGACGATGCCGGCGCGCGAGAGCCGGGGCAGCGCGGCGAGCACGATGTTCTCGCGGACCGACAGGCCGGGCACTATGCCCTCGGCCTTGCGATCCTCCGGGAGGAGGCTGATCCCGGCACGGATGGCGCTCGAGGAGGAGAACCGGCCGAGAGAGGTGCCGTTGACGCTGATATCCCCCGCTTCGAGCGGCAGAGCGCCGGCGAGGGCCTTGGCGGTCTCGCTGCGGCCGGAGCCCAGAAGACCACCGAGGCCGAGCACTTCGCCGGGGTGGAGTTGCAGCGACACGTCGTCCAACTGGTGCTTGCGGGTCAGACCGGTGGCGATGAGGACGGGCTTGCGCGCGATGTCGTGGCTCTCCTCGCCGAAGCTCGTCACGCCGTGCCTGCGGACCTCGGTGATCTCGCGACCGAGCATCATGGACACCAACTGCATGCGATCGAGTCCGGCCAGGTCGCCGGTGTGGATGTGCTTGCCGTCGCGGAGCACGGTGACCCGGTCGCAGATGCGGTACAGCTCGTCCATGCGGTGGCTGACGTAGACGACGGCGATGTTCTGCCGCCGCAGATCGCCGATGACCCGGAACAGGGTCTCGACCTCGCGCGGTTCAAGGGACGAGGTGGGTTCATCCATGACGACCACCTGCGCCTTGACGGACACCGCACGGGCGAGGGCGACCATCTGCTGTGTGCCGATCCCGAGGGTGTGGAGGGGCCGGCGGGGGTCGACGGTGACGCCGAACCCACCGAGGAGGGCGGCCGCCTCGCTGTGTATGCGCGCGAAGTCGATCAGCCCGAGCCGGGTGCGGGGCTCGCGGCCGAGGAAGATGTTGCGCGCCACACTCATCAGCGGAACCAGGTTCACCTCCTGATAGATCGTGGAGATGCCGGCCTGCTGGGCCTCGAAGGGGCGGGCGAAGTTCACCGGCCGCCCCGACAACAGCAACTCGCCGCCGTCCGGGCGGTGGACGCCGGTGAGTACCTTGATCAGGGTCGACTTGCCCGCGCCGTTCTCGCCGACGAGCGCGTGGGTCTCACCCGCGCGCAAGCTGAACGAGACGTCGTCGAGGGCGACCACGCCGGGGAAGCGTTTGCCGACGCCGCGAGCCTCCAGCACCGTCGGCGCGGCTGCCGGCTGTGTGCCGGTCGCCGCGGGCGCTGCCGCTTCGGGGGGTGCCATGAAACGTGGCCTTCCGGAGTTCGATGGTGGGACCCGGGCCGCCACGGGCAGCGAACACTGTGGCGGCCCGGAGCGGGCCAGGGCCTTGTGTGCGGACAAGGCCGGATCAGGAGCCGGAGCCCGAAGAGGGGACCGGTCAGTACGCTCCGCCGATGGAGGCCTTGGCGTTGGACTCGTCGTATTCGCGATCGGCGATGATGACGTTCTCCGGGATCTCCTCGCCGGCGTAGAACTTCCGCGCGGTGGCGAAGGCGAGCGGGCCGAAGCGGGGGTTGGACTCGATGACGGCGTTGAGTTCGCCGTTGGCCAGGGCTTGGACGGCGTTGCGGGTGCCGTCGATGGAGACGATCTTGACATCCTTGCCCGGGGTCTTTCCGGCGGCCTTCAGGGCGGTGACGGCGCCGAGTGCCATCTCGTCGTTCTCCGCGTAGACGGCGGTGATGTCGGGCTTGGACTGGATCAGCTGCTCCATGACCTGCTGACCCTTGTCGCGGGCGAATTCACCGGTCTGCTGGGCCACGATCTCCAGACCTGGCGCCTTGGCCTCGATCCGGTCGACGAAGCCCTTGGTGCGGTCGGTGGTGACGTTGTTCCCCGACGCGCCGAGGAGGATCGCGACCTTGCCCTTGCCGCCGGTCACCTTGATCATCGCGTCGGCCGACCGCTTGCCCTGTTCGACGAAGTCGGAGCCGAGGAAGGCGAGATAGTCCTTGCAGGCCGTGGCGTTGACCTTGCGGTCGATCGTGAGGACGGGCACCTTCTTCGCCGCGGCTGCCTGGAATGCCGGCTCCAGACCGTCGGAGTTGAGGGGTGCGACGATGAGGAACTGGGCGCCCTGCGCGAGCATGTCCTGGATGTCGCTGATCTGCTTGGACAGCTGGGACTGGGCATTGGTGGTCAGAAGCTTCTTCACGCCGAGCTTGGCGGCCTCGTCCTTTATGGACTGCGTCTCGGCGATCCGGAACGGGTTGGCCTCCTTCTCCGACTGGGAGAAGCCGACGACCGCGTTCTTCAGGTCGAGCTTCGGAGCGCCGTAGGTCTCCAGCTTGCAGCCGGGACCGGAGGACGCCGCCGGTGTCTGGACCGCCTGGGCGGCCTGGCCGCTGTCGCCGCCGGCGTTGTTCGAGGTCTCCGACTTGGCGCACCCGGAGAGGGCCAGCGCGGCGGTGGCGGCGACCAGAGAGGCGACAGCGAGCGTGCGGGATCGCTGCGGAAGGGTCATGGGAGGACACTCCTTGGCGGGGGACAGCACCGCCGAGTGGCGTGCGGTCGGGCGGGGTGGATAGACAGAGAACCGGCCTGTTCCGGATGTCCGGCAGGCTTGGTCAGTGCGGTCCTGACCTGGGCAGACGCGAGCCTCGAAACCTCCGTACGGCGTCGGCGGCTCCGGCTTTACAACGTTATAACGCTGGTGGAGCGTGCGCGGCAAGAGTGCGGTGCGACGTTTCCGGGATGCGTCCGAGCCGTGAACTGCCCGCCCTCTTGCTGATGATGACGTCGGGTCAGGCGAGTTGTGTGAGGGGTCTGGACAGCCGCCGGAGGGCGTGCTGTCATTCCGCTGCAAAACAGTTTTCCAACGTTGAAACGCCTGCCGGCCGTTGCGGTCGGTCGCTCCTGCGCCGGTGTCCTGCCGATCCGGTTCGCCGCCGGTCGGAGCACGTTCACGAGACTGTGCGGCGACCCGCCATGTGCCATGGCCTCGAGCTGAGCACGGCACCTCGCCGGAGCCGTTCAGCCGTTCCGCCCCTCCCAGGTCCGGTTCCTGATCCCCTCTGTACGAGGAAAGATTCGATGACAAGACAACACACCCGCCCACGAGCCAGAGTGTGGGCGCTCCTGACCGCTGCCGCCCTGGTGCTGCCGACGAGCGGCCTGGTTCCCACCGCATCGGCCGCGGAGCCGACCAGCGCGGTCATGTCCTCCGCAGACAGGGCCCCTGCCGAGAACCGCACCGCCGAGAATGCCGCCATCGAGGTGCACGGCCTGAAGGGTGAGTACTTCAGCATGTCGGCGCCGGGTGCCCGGGACTTCGCGGAGCTCGGCGGCACCTCGCTCGATCCGCAGATCAACTTTCCCGGACTCACGACCACCTTCGAGACGCTGACCGGAAGGTCAGAGCACACAACCGCTCGCTGGACTGGCCAGATCGAGGCACCGGCCACCGGTGACTACACGTTCCACGGCATCGGCGACAACGGCTTCCGGCTCTTCATCGACGGCAAGCCGGTCATCGACCACTGGGTGGGCGACTGGGACAGGGAGCAGACCAGCGCGCCGGTCGAGCTGACCGCCGGTCAGAAGTACGACTTCCGTCTGGAGATGTTCCAGGACGTCGGCGGGGCGAACATGTTCCTGCGCTGGTCGACTCCGGCATTGCCCAAGCAGTTGGTGCCGGAATCGGCGTTCACCCCGCCGGCCGGCTTCGAGGTCTACCCGGTGGAGCTGTCCGTCGCCGATGACGGCCGGAGGCTGAGGGCGAGGTTCGAGAACAGGGTCAGTGACATGCAGGCGGTCAAGGACCACCTGAAGATCGAGGCCGACACTACGGCCATGCCGATCAAGGCGGTCGCGGTCGCCCCGAGCGACCCGAACTCCCTCATCGTCACCCTCGCCGAGCCGATCCAGAAGAACCAGCAGGTCAAGGTCGTTTACGACGGCGAAGGCGGCCTCAAGGCCGGCGACGAGACCGTGCCGCAGATCATCCGCTTCGCGCAGAACGCCTCCACCCACCGGCTCACCACCGCATGGGGCGACGAGCTCGACGAGAACAACCCGCTGCCCGAGTACCCCCGCCCGCAGCAGGTGCGCGACAACTGGAAGAACCTCAACGGCCCCTGGCAGTTCAGCGGTGCAGGCGCGGGCGAGCAGCCGGTCTTCGGCAAAGGCCTCGACGAGAAGATCATCGTGCCGTTCCCGGTCGAGTCACAGCTCTCCGGGATCGAGCGGCACGAGGACCACATGTTCTACCGCAAGCTCGTGAACGTGCCCAAGGACTGGAAGGTCGGCAACGGCAACCGGCTGAAGCTCAACTTCGGCGCCGTCGACTACCGGGCCCGCGTCTGGGTCAACGGCAAGCAGGTCGCCGAACACACCGGCGGCTACAACGCCTTCAGCGCCGACGTCACCGACGCGCTCAAGGGCACCGGACCGCAGGAGGTCGTCGTCGCAGTCACCGACACCGGCGGCGCGAACCAGCCGATGGGCAAGCAGTCCACCAATCCGGGCGGCATCTTCTACACCCAGTCGTCCGGCATCTGGCAGACGGTCTGGATGGAGCCCGTCGCCGACGCCTCGATCGACAACGTCGTCACCACGCCCGACATCGACACCAGCAGCCTGGCAGTGACCGTCGAGTCCGACGACGCGTCCCCCAATGCCCGTGTCGAGGCCGTCGCCCGCGACGCCAGCGGCAAGGTCGTCGGCAAGGTCAGCGGGCCGGCCAACAGCAAGCTGCGCTTGCCCGTGGCCGAGCAGCACCTGTGGAGCCCCGACGACCCCTACCTCTACGACCTCGACGTCGAACTGACCGACGGCAGGTCGACCGACACCATCGACAGCTACTTCGGCATGCGGAAGATCGGGATCGAGACGGTCGGAGGCTTCCGCAAGCTGATGCTCAACGGAAAGCCGATCTTCTCCCTCGCCACGCTCGACCAGGGCTTCTGGCCGGACGGCCTCTACACCCCGCCTAGCGACAAGGCCCTCGCGTTCGACCTCGAGGCCCACAAGAAGCTCGGTTTCAACGCCGTCCGCAAGCACATCAAGGTGGAGTCGCCCCGCTGGTTCTACCACGCGGACAAGCTCGGCCTCCTGGTCTGGCAGGACTTCGTCTCCGGGAACCTCACCGACGAGACGGGCCGGAGGGCCTTCGTCGACCAGGGCCGGGAGATGATGCGGCAGCATCACAACTCGCCCTCGGTCATCGGCTGGATCGTCTTCAACGAGGGCTGGGGCGAGTGGAACCGCGAGGAGAGCGGCCGCATCGCCGAGTCCGTCAAGGCCGCCGACCCCTCCCGGGTCGTCAACGCCCACAGCGGTGTCAACTGCTGCAACTCCAAGGGCGACTCGGGCAAGGGCGACATCATCGACCACCACGACTACAACAACACCGACCCGGCCTTTCCCGACGAGAACCGGGCGGCGATGGACGGCGAGCACGGAGGGTTCACACTCCGCACCCCGGGCCACATGTGGCCCGGCGCGCCGACGGTGATCTACAGCGGTGTCGCCGACAAGGAGGCACTGACGCGCAAGTACGTAGAGAACACCGAGCGGTTCTACCTCGAGGCAGCCGGAGCCGAGCTTTCCGGCTCGGTGTACACGCAGATCTCCGACCTGGAGAACGAGCTCAACGGTCTCTACACCTACGACCGCCGGGAGATCAAGATCGACCCGGTCAGGGTGCGCGAGATCAACCGCAAGGTCATCGCCGCGGGCGCCGCCGCCGGTGAACGGGACGAGCTGAGCGGCGGCGGTTCCTGGGCCCTCGACGAGGGCAAGGGCACCACCGCCGGCGACGCCGGCCCCAACAACAAGCCCCTGCAGCTGACCGAAGGCACCACCTGGACCCCCGGCGTCAGCGGCAGCGCGCTGAAGTTCGACGGCCAGGGCCAGTTCGCCGAGACCGACGGCCCCGTGCTCGACACCACCAAGAGCTACTCCATCTCCGCCTGGGTCACGCTCGACTCCCTCCCCGGCAACTACGCGACCGCCGTCAGCCAGGACGGCCGGCGCCAGGAGAACCCGTTCTACCTGCAGTACGGGCAGGGCGCCTTCGCCTTCAGCACGCCCGGCGGCAACCGCGCCCGCCTGGAGACCAAGCCCGAACTGGGCCGCTGGTACCACCTCGTCGGCGTGCGCGACACCGCGGGCAACAAGATCGAGCTGTACCTCGACGGCAAGCTCGTCGCGACGGCCGCCCCCGGCCCGGCCGACGTCAGCACCGGACCGCTCTCCGTCGGCCGCGCCCAGTGGAGCGGCGGCAACGTCGACTTCTGGCACGGCGCGATCGACCAGGTCCACGCCTACGACAAGGCGCTCACCGCCGAGGAGGTGAGCGCGCTCCACGCCCAGGAGAAACCGCAGTCCTGACCGTCGCCTGGAGACCCGGCGAGTGGGCCACGGTCCGCTCGCCGGGAACCCGCACACCCGGCGGCAACGCCGGAGTCCTGCCGCCGGCTTCCGGACCTGCCCCGCGAGCACCGCCTCGAGCCGAAGCGGCAGCCCCGCGCCATGCCTGACCCGCCCACCGGTACGGAGAGACGGAGCACCCGCATGCCCCTCGACCGACGACAGTTCCTGCACAGCGGAGCGCTGACCCTGGGTGCCGCCGCCCTGACCAGCCCCCTCGCGCCCGGCGCCGTCGCCCGGACCGGCCCCCCCCCGCCCGGCGCCGACGCCCGCCGGCCCGGACCCTCCGGCGCCCCGGCCGGGATCCGGCCGGCCGGGCTCCCCATGTACCCCGACGTTGGCCCCGGCACCACGGTCCTCGATCACCAGGCACTGCTCGGCGACATCGTGGAGGCGGAGTGGTACGAAGCCAACATCCCCTTCGTCGACGTGCCCGACCAGGCGATCAAGGACACCTACTACTACCGGTGGCGGGTGATCAAGCACGCACTGAAGTACGCCGGGGCCGAAGAGGGCTGGATCTTCTCGGAGTTCCTCGGCCCGGTCGGCTACTCCGCGCCGAACGGCGGAATCGTAGCCGCGGCAGCCCACCACGTCCGCGAGGCCCGCTGGCTGCGCGACAGCCGCTACCTCGACGACTACATCGACTACTGGCTGCGCGGCAGCGGCTCCGGGCCCAAGCCGGCCACGGACTTCCTCAACAAGAACACGACCGACTGGGCGCACCAGTACTCGTTCTGGATCGCCGACGCCGTCGTGGCCCGGGCGTCGGCGGACGGAAGATGGGACTTCGCGCTCGACCGCCTTCCCGAGCTGGAGCGCCAGTGGGAGAAGTGGGCTCCGCAGTACGACAAGGAACTCGGCCTGTACTGGCAGACGCCGGTGTGGGACGCGATGGAGTACACGGCGAGCGCCTACCAGAGCGACGGCCCTTACCACGGCGGCGACGGGTTCCGCCCCACGCTCAACGCGTACCAGTACGGCGACGCCAAGGCGATCGCCACACTGCTGCGGCTGCGGGACAGGGCCGGTGACGGTGCGAAGGCCCAGCGGTACGACGACCGCGCGGCGGCGCTGCGGGCGAACCAGGAGCGCTGGCTGTGGGACGAGGAGGACCAGTTCTACAAGCACGTCATGCGCGATGGCAATCCCGACCGGCACAAGATTGCCGACCGGGAGCAGATCGGCTTCCTACCGTGGTACTTCCACATGGCTCCGGCCGAGAACGCCGCCGCGTGGGCCCAGCTGACCGACCCCCAGGGCTTCGCCGCACCCTTCGGGCCGACGACGGTCGAGCGGCGCAGCCCGTGGTTCATGCACGAGGCACTCCACGGCTGTTGCCGGTGGAACGGTCCAAGCTGGCCGTTCTCCACCAGCCACACACTCACCGCGCTGGCGAACCTCCTCATCGACTACCCCGGCCAGCCCTACGTCGGCCGCGCCGACTACTACGTCGCGCTCCGCAGGTACGCCCTGACCCACCGCAAGAACGGGGAGCCCTACGTCGCCGAGGCACACCACCCGGACGAGGACCGCTGGATCTACGACGGCCGCGGGCACAGCGAGGACTACAACCACTCCACCTTCAACGACCTCGTACTCTCCGGCCTGCTGGGGATCCGCCCCCAGGCCGGGACCAGTGTCGAGATCGCACCGCTCGCCCCGAAGGAATGGGACCACTTCGCGGTGGAGAACCTCGCCTACCAGGGCCGCAACCTCACCGTCCTGTGGGACCGCTACGGCACGACGTACGGCCGCGGAGCCGGCCTGACCGTGTGGCTCGACGGCAGGCGGGTGCATCGCCAGAACGGCCTCGACCCCGTGCGCCTCGACACAGGCCGGGCCGTGCACCGCCGGACACCGCCCCGAGTCGTCGACGACCTCGCGAACGTCGCCCGCAGCGGGTACCCGGCCGCAAGTGCCTCGTACACGTTCCACCTGGACAGTCCGGCCAGGGCGATCGACGGGCAGGACCTGCACATCGACACACCGCCGTCACGGTGGACGAACTACCAGAGCCCGAACGGCACCGACTGGCTCGCCGTCGACCTGGGCGTCCCCACCCCCGTGTCGGACATCCGGATCTCCTTCTACGACGACGGCGGCGGTGTCCGCACCCCCGACTCATACGCACTCGAGTACCGCACCGAGACCGGGGACTGGCATCCGCTGCCCGGCCAGCGCCGTGCCCCGGCCACCCCGCAGCGCGGCGTCCTCAACCGAGTCCTCCTCGACCGCACCGTCACGACCGACGGGCTGCGGCTCACCGCGCTGCGCGGCGGAGGCGGAGGCGTGGGGGTGAGCGCCTGGCAGTCGTGGCGTGCCGAGGACCCACGACTCGACGTCGCGATCGAGACGGGGCCGGAAGGGCTGATCGCAGTGCAGCCGGGCAAGGCGGTGGAGGTCACGACCACGGTGAGGGCAACCGGCACCGTGGTCGTCCACCCGGAGCTGCTGGCGCCCCGCGGCTGGCAGGCCACGCCTCGCGAGCCGGTCCGCCCAAGACCGGTCGGAGCCGGACAGACGCTGCGGACACCGTGGCTGGTGACGGCTCCCGCCGATCTGCCGCACGGTGCGCAGGCGCCGCTGCGCCTGCTGGTCCAGTCCCGGCTCAGCGACGGCTCGCTGCGTGTCACGGGCGATGTCACCCGGGCTGAGGCGGGGTGAGCGGCGGTTTCTGCCGGACGTCAGGTTCCCGACGACGGCCGGCATGACGTTGATGATCCGCCCGGACCGGCGCTCGCGCATTGAGGGGAGGACCGCCGCGATACCGTGCAGCACGCCGCGCAGGTTCACCTCGATCTTCTGGTTGAACTCGTCGACGCGCAGGGCTTCTTTGAAAGCGAGCGGCATCACACCGGCGTTGTTGACCAGCACAACGGCCTGCCCGTGGCGGGCGAGCACGCCGTCGACGCAGGCCTTGTCCGAGTTGCCGACGTGCGTGCGGCACAGGACCGCGTGGGGCTGTTCGAGATGGCCGAGTTCGGTGGTGAGCGTGGCGCTGCCGTGCAGGCGGATGGGGGCCTGGGCGTCACGAACGCCTTCCACCACTTCGGTGAGCTCCTGCCCGACCTCACCACTGGGCTGGACAAGGCCTGTGTTGACTTCTCTTGCCCGTACGCCCACATCAAGGTGTCTCGTCTGCGGCCTCTCTCGCTGCCATGATCTCCGTCTCGTACTGGTCGATGACCTGCTCCGCCGTCCGGCCGGAGTACCTCGCGACCTCGTCGACGGCCACGACAGCCCAGTTCGCCAGCGACAACGCGAACGCCACCAGATCGTCCTCACCCCGAGCCCGCTTGACGCCCAGGAGATAGGCCAGATTCAGATATGGGACGAGGTCGGATTCCGCGGAGCGTCCGGTGCTCGTCCTCAACAACTCGATCGTGGTCCGCGTCGCTTCCTCCCTCAACGGCAGCAGCCGCTCCCGCTCGGCCTGAACCTCGGCGATCATCTGCTGACGCTCCCGCTTGTCCACGCTGCCCTCCCAGTACACACGCCATGCACCACACCAACGGCACCGTACGACGCCAAAACGGCCCGTGGGGCGGGCAGATGTAGTTGTCAGTCCTCGTTCATAGGATCACGGCATGTCTGATGCCTTCACCGTCTTGTGGACCCATGACACCTGCCGCGCCCTGCGCAAGTCGGGCCGTGTTGGAGAGCGGCCGCCGGTCGCCTTCAGCGGCGTCCATTCCTCCCTGCCCGCCTGGTCGGGTGCCCGTGTGGGGGACGAGGTGTACGCGCTGCACGTCAACCGGTGCGTCGTGTTCGTGGTGAGCCGGATGCGGGTGATCGACATGGAGCGGCGCGACTGCTGCGGCACCGCCCCCGCGACGTGGCAGGACCCGGCGTTTCCCGGGCACGGCGACTGGTCGATGCTCGGCGCCGGTGGCTGCGGCGCCGCGGCAGTGCATGTGGACGCGACGCCCGTACGCTTCGACATGCCGATCCCCGGCGATCTGCTGGCGAGGCTTACCTGGCGTAACCGCCGAGGCCACACCCGCGGTCTGAAATACGTGGCGGACGGCCGTCTCGAGCGCTCGATCAGTCTCCAGGGGTTCTACCGTCTGACTTCCGAGTCCGCCGGCGAGTTGGCGGAGGTCGTCGGCAACGCCTTGCGAACGGCGCCGTGACACGGCGGCACAGCGACTGTCAGGGCGTGGAAGGCCTTGGTCGGAGGATGGCTCGCCGGTCAGTGACAGTCGGAACGCGAGGTCCAGGGCAGGGCCGGGCAGCGGCGTCACGGGAGGAAGTGCGTGCCGCTCCCTGCACCACCTGCGGAGCCCAGCATTCCTGGGGCGCTCCGGCTTGACCGTGTCGGCTCCGCGCCGGGGGGCTGTGGCCCTTGCGCGACCCGGACGCGGGTCGGGCTGGATGACGATAACAACGGCAGCGGCAGCGGCAGCGGGGACTGATCGGGGCCGACCGGTCCGCTCCTGACGAGGGGGGTGCCGGACTCGCGGAGTGGGCCTGCATCGACGTGCTTCGACGTCTGGCCACTGTGCGGTCGTGGGGGGGGTGGGGGGGGGGGGGAGGAGCGGGGAAAAGACAAAAACAAAAAAAAAAGGAGAAAAAGAG